>NZ_BAAARY010000011.1:0-135942 GCF_039532605.1 Pilimelia columellifera subsp. columellifera | reverse complement strand
CCAGCCCCCGAAACCTCGGCGACATCGTCCGCGCAGCCGTCCACCTCACCCACTTCGAATACCGGTACCTACCGAACCCTCGTTGAGATCACCTCAATGCGCATAGCGCTCCTGTTGTTTCTCATGCGATGAGTTCGACCTCGGTGGGGGTCTTAATTGTCACGCGCGCTCGCCGGCTCTTACCTACTGACCGTTTTAGGTGGTTATCTGCCATGACAGGCGACCACTACGTTAAGTAATGAGCCTGCCTGATAAGCAATAGAATGACCCACTATGAACTGGTTTGGGCCGCCTTGAAACTACGCTACGTAGTCTCCTGAAGCCGCACAGTTTGAATTTTGATCGCAATTTGCATCGGTTGCTCATGTGGCCAAAAGGATGGTTGCGGCCAACGAAATGGCGCTTGTAGGTTCACTGCGAACGTCGTCCCCCGGCGTTACCCCTCCCCAGAAATGGGACGAACGCTGAGGCGCCCCCCTGATGCTTCGTGCTCTATTGTTGGCCGTTATCGCCATTCTCTTCATCATGGCGGTGGCTGGCCTGTGCGCATTCCTGTACGGCTTCATCCGGCCTGACAGCGTCAAACGGGACCGAACCAAACGCGCCTATCCCTCCGTGACACACGACCAGGTGGCCATTCTCATCGCCTGCCACAACGGCGCGTCGACCATCGGCACGGTCGTCGCTGCGGCCCGCGCCACCGGGGCGCCCGTCTACGTCGTCTCCGACGCCTCCACCGATGCCACCGCGAGCCTGGCCCGCGCCGCCGGCGGCACGGTCCTCGAACAAGCCGTCAATGTCGGCAAGCCGGCCGCCCTGCACCTGGCCTACGAGCACTTCCAGCTCGGCCAGCGCTACCGGGCCGTCACCATCCTCGATGACGATGTCATCATCGGCGACACGTTCATCGACGACTGCCTCAACAAGCTCGCCGAGGACGTCGCGATCGTCGTCGGCCATAACGTCACCTGGTGGCCCAAGGAACGGCGCTGGAACGCCTGGCTCGCCGCCCGCGCCTACAGCTACTGGTACTACCAGCTGGTCGTCCGGCGCCTCCAGAGCGCGGCCAACGTCATGAACTGCATCTCCGGCTCCAACTCGCTCTACCGGACCGAGCTGCTCGACGAGGTGCTCCCACAGCGCCCGCCCTACATCGTTGATGACACCTTCTGGGTGCTTGAGACCCACCGCCGCAAGCTCGGCCGTATCGTCTATGCGCCGAAGGCCACCGCGCTGCTCCAGGACCCCACCAACCTGCACGACTGGTACCGGCAGAACCTGCGGTGGATGTGGGGCACTTTCCAGGGCATCATCGGCCACCGCATCGGACGCCAGGCCAGCATGTTCGACCTGGCCTACGTCCTGCTGATCATTCACTGGCTGATCTACGTGCTGTCCGGACCCGCCACCGTGTGGCTGCTGGTCATCAGTTTCGACGCCCCCATCAGCGCGGTGCTCATCCTGCTCGCCGGGCACAGCGTCTGGATGCTGGTCGCCGCCATCCAGCTCCGACACCCGCGGTTGGTGCTGTTCATCCCAGCGCTCGTCGTCATCGACCTCGTCTACCGAATCGTGCTGGTTCACGCCCTCATCAAGGCGATCCGGCAACCAAGCGTCGAGCGCTGTGTGTGGAAATCCCCCGCCCGGCTCGCGGCCTAGAAAAGGAGAACAGAATGTCCGGTCACCAGGAACTGCCCGTCACCGGGGCGTCGGCCCTCATGCTCGGCGCCATCGGCGTCGTCATGGTTGCCCTCGGCACTGTGCTCGCCTTCGGCGCGCGCATGGGCGCTCGCGCCCGTAGCCTGGTCTGAGTGATCGCGTGGCCGTAGCCTCTGTCGGGCTGCGGCCACGCGGCCACCTGACCGGTCTGAGCGCACGGACGGCCCATGCCCGCCTGCCGGACACGGCCCAGAGCGGTGGGTCGCCGGACGAGCCACCCGGCTCCCGCGCCCATACAGCCGATGACGGCATGCCGCCTATGCTCCGCTGCGTGACTAACAAGGAGATGAGCGGCGTGGATCTCAACCATGTGTTGCTCGCGGTGGAGAGAGCCGCTCCGGTCGACGCCGTTGAGGCGGTGACCCGGACCATCGGGGTGGACCTTGACGCGTGGTGGGTGTCGTTCCTCGTGGCGGACATGAGCGGCCGCGCTCTCGTGCGCCTGGTCCACGTCCCGATCGGTGACGTTCCCGGCGGCCGGCGGCAGGACGAGGACGTCGCGATGGTGATGCCATTCGACGGCGGCCCGCAGGAGCAGGCACTGAGCGGGCAGCAGGTTCTGGTCGAGCAGGTCGGCGACCATCACGTGGTACGGGCCCCGGTGACCCAACGGGGCGAGGCGATCGGCTTGTTGGAGATCGCTTTGTCCGCCGCGCCGACCGATGCGGTCGTGCGACGGGTGTCGCGGGCCGCGCACACCTTGGCATTCGTGGTGATCGCCAACCGTCGCCACACCGACCTGTTCGAGTGGGGGCAGCGGACAAGCCCCTTCACCCTCGCCGCGGAGATCCAACGGCGCCTGCTGCCCGCGTCGTTCACCTGCGAAGCCGACTCGTTCACCCTGTCAGCCTGGCTGGAGCCCACAGCCAGCATCGGCGGCGACACCTTCGACTACAGCGTAGCTCGCGACCTGTTACATCTCAGCGTCACCGACGCGGTAGGCCACGGTGTGAACAGCGCGCTCACCGCGACCCTGTGCGTCGGCGCGCTACGCAACGCTCGCCGTCGTGGCGGCACCCTGCTAGAACAGGCGCAGGCAGCGGACGATGCGCTCATCGACAACGCCCCGGCCGGCTCGCCCTTCGCCACCGGGTTTCTCGGCCGGCTGGATCTGTCCACCGGCGCCCTCGCTGTCGTCAACGGCGGGCACCCCACGCCGCTGCTGTTGCGCGACGGGGTCACACAGGCGGTGGCGCTGCCGGCCAATCGGCCGTTCGGGGTCCTGCGCCACAAGCCTTACCTGTCTGCCGAGATCGAGTTGCAGCCGGGTGATCGCCTCGTGTTGTTTACCGACGGCATGCTCGAACGCGGCGCCGCCGACCTGAAACTGGCCACACGCCTGCAGCACCTGAGCGCGCTGCACCCCAGAGAGGTGGTCCGCTTGCTCGGCGACCTCGTCCTCGAAGTCGCCGGGCCCGTCCTGCCCGACGACGCCTGCCTTCTGGTCCTCGACTGGCACGGCGGGCATGGCGGCGCCCGCCACACCGCGGCCGGCGCCGATCCCAGTCGGGCCAGCAGCCCAAGTTCGCTCGTCCGCCAGCGAGACAACTGCTGACCGGCAACACTGTCGGCGTGCCCAGCTGCCGTGCCTCTTGCCGTAACGGCGGGAGCGTTTGGCCAACTTTCCTGGCAAACGGGAACCGTAGGCGGTTCGTGCCCGTCTAACTCTCAACACGACGGGTTGCCCGAGTGGTTAGGGAACCGCCTGCAAAGCGGTCTACGCCGGTTCGAATCCGGCACCTGTCTCCAGAGCCGTCGCTCGCGCGTGGGTCGGCGAGCACGGCGTCGAAACGTGGTTGCCATGGCGCGACGAGTTCCGCCTGCGGCTATGTGTCGCCGCCGGTTTACCACAGTCGGTGGCGGGAAGTCAGCACAGGTAGACCGCCTGCGAGCTGGCCGCCAGGGGGCCGGCCAGCGGCAGACCAGGAGAAGAGAAGACCCGCGATGGCAACTCTCACTGCCACCACTGCTGTCCCGACCGCCGGGGTGGTCCTAGACGCTGACCTGACCGTCCCCGACGCCGCGACCGGCGTGGTGCTTTTCGCCCACGGCAGCGGCAGCTCACGGCACAGCCCCCGCAACCGTGCGGTCGCGACCACGCTCAACGAACGGGGCCTGGCCACCGTCCTGGTGGACCTGCTCACCGCCGAGGAGGAACGGGTCGACGCGCGCACCGCCCAGCTGCGATTCGACATCGGTCTGCTGGCCCAGCGGTTGACCGGGGTGGTCGACTGGCTGGGCTCCCATCCCGACACCGCCCGCCATGACATCGGCCTGTTCGGGTCGAGCACCGGGGCGGCCGCAGCCCTGGTCACCGCCGCCCGCCGCCCCGAAGCAGTCCGAGCGGTCGTGTCCCGCGGGGGGCGGCCGGACTTGGCCGCCGACGCGCTGACTGAAGTGACCGCCCCGACGCTGCTCGTCGTCGGCGGGCTGGACACTCAGGTGCAGGCGCTCAATGCCCACGCGCTCAGCGCGATGGCGACGCCGGCCGAACTGATCATCGTCGCCGGGGCCACTCACCTGTTCGAGGAGGAGGGGACGTTGGAACAGGTCGCCGAGCTTGCCAGCCAGTGGTTCATTGTCCACCTGGGCGGCCCAGACCCAGCGAGCGCCGAGAGTCGATGAGTCGGGCGGTAGCATCACTCGAACAGCGACCGCCTGTCGCCGTCGATGCGTCGGCGGGCCCGTCGACGCAGCTGGACCACGACCAGGTCCACCACCGCCACGGCCGCCAGGCCGGCGAAGGCCCACCCGAACGCGGCGAGGTCGGCCCGCAGCAGCAGGACGGCCAGCGTCGCTGAGGAGACCAGGCCGAAGGCCGCCAACGCCAAGCGCAGGTTCAAAGCGCTGTAAGGGTGTCCGACGGTGCCGCGTCGGCGCGGTGGCTGTGCGCTGATCCGCATGTCATGGGGTTACCCCGCCGTCGGCCACTCAAGCGGCCCCGCACCTCTCGATCACATGGTGACCGCTTCCGCCGGCTGAGGTTTGTTCGCCGCCCGCGACCGCCGCCAGCGCTCGATCGGGCGGACTTTCTCCAACGGTAGGAAGCTCGTCATCGCGACCAGGTGCGGCGCGAAGGAGATGGTGATGGTCGCGAACACCGACAGGTGGAACAGGTAGAAGAAGCCGACGCACCGCAGCCGCCAGCGCTCGCGGAGCATGAACACCGCCGGACTCAGCAACTCGAACGCCACGATCCCAAACTGCGAGACCACGAGCAGGTACGGAACCTGGGCGATCAGGTGGGCGAACTCGGTGCCCCGGCGCAGGATGGCCCAGGCCAGCACCGAGCTGGTCATCCAGTCGGGACCCTCCAGGCGCAGCTTCGCCCACGCCGCCAGGAAGTAGGTGGCGATGACGGCGATCTGGGTCATCCGAAGCGCCCAGCCGGCCGGCTCGCTGCGCGTCGGGTCGCCGTGCCGGGCCCGCCCCACCGTCGGCAGCACCGCGAGCGCCACAAGCAGCCCGACCCGGTCGTGGTCGACCTTCCCGTAGCTCATCGCGATGATCATCCACTGGAAGTAGAGCAGGAAGATCGTAACGCCGAGCAGGCGTGGCGCCCGCCCGGTGGCCGCCGCGAGCGACAGTCCGATGAGTGCCCAGAAGATCGCGTTGACGAGCAGGGGAGTGGGCTCGGGCAAGGGGAGCAGCCGCGCGACCATGAGCGGTTGGTACAGATCGCCCGGCACGTTGGCGTGCGCCCGCACCGACGAGGTCACCAACAGCAGGTCCACGACCAGGTACAGGTAGACCACGGTGCGGAACGCGGCGACGCGGCCCAACGGAACCGGGGCCGTGAGCCACCGGCCCACCGCGCCCGCGGCCCTGGCGGCCGAGCCCGCCGCCGCGGTCACGGCAACCGCCACTGGGCCACCAGCTCGTCGGTGTGCGTGCCGGTCGGCCGGCTGTCTCTGATGCCGTGCCAGCGGATCACGATCCGTACCTGCGCGAGGCGGGCCGCGCCCGGGTTCGTCGCCAGGTACGCCTCGGCGAGCCGGCCCAATCGCGCTGGGTCCTCGGCGTACCGGCTCAACTGGCCCTCCACCTCAGCGCGCCGGACCCCGCTGTTGCGTTCGTTGAGCGTGAGCGTCCGGCCGTTGACGTCCACCGCCTCGATGAGGGTGTCGCTGGCCGGCGTGTTCGGGCCGCCGTTGGTGGCGTACATCCGGAACGGCCCGAACGGGAAGTGGTCGTCGTCTCCCCAGACCGTGCCGGCCAGGAGCAGACCGAACGTGAGCGCGGCCGCCACCAGCCGGGCCATCCGCCCACGTGCGGTCAGAATCTCCATCTCACGCGCTTCGCGACGCCGCTCAGCCCAGGTCGACCGACGGATACAGCGGGTGCCCCGCCAGCAGTTCGCCGGCCCGCTTGACGGTACGGTCGGCGACCCCGTCGGCCAGCGTGTACTGAGCCTTCGATGGTTTGCCGTCAGCGCCCGCGGCCGGCTTGGTGCTGGCCAGCACGTCGGCCATCATGTCGGCGATCTCATCCATCTCCGCCGTGCCCAGACCTCGAGTGGTCAGCGCCGGGGTGCCCAGCCGGATGCCGCTGGTGTACCAGGCGCCGTTCGGGTCGGCCGGAACGCTGTTGCGGTTGGTGACGATGCCGGACTCCAGCAGCGCCGCCTCAGCCTGCCGGCCGGTGATGCCGAAGCCGCTGACGTCGGCCAGGACGAGGTGGTTGTCGGTGCCGCCGGTGACCAGGCGCACGTCACGACGTAGCAGGCCCTCGGCCAGCGCGGCGGCGTTGTCGACGATCCGCTGGGCGTAGTCGGCGAAGGCGGGCTGGCGGGCCTCGGCGAACGCGACGGCCTTGGCGGCCATCATGTTGCCGAGCGGCCCGCCCAGCACCATCGGGCAGCCCCGGTCGACCTGGTCGGAGAACTCCGACGTGCACAGCACCATGCCGCCGCGCGGTCCGCGCAGCGACTTGTGGGTGGTGGTCGTGACGACCTGGGCGTGCCGCACCGGGTCGAAGTCGCCGGTGAAGACCTTGCCGGCGACCAGCCCGGCGAAGTGCGCCATGTCGACCATGAGCACGGCGCCGACCTCGTCGGCGATCTCCCGCATGATCCGGAAATTGACCTTCCGGGGGTAGGCGGAGTAGCCGCCGACCAGGATCAGCGGCCGGAACTCGCGGGCGGTCTCCCGCAGCGCGTCGTAGTCGACGAGGCCGGTGGCCGGGTCGGTGCCGTAGCTGCGCTGGTCGAACATCTTGCCGGAGATGTTCGGACGGAAGCCGTGGGTGAGGTGGCCGCCGGCGTCCAGCGACATGCCGAGCATCCGCTGGTCGCCCAGCTCGCGGCGCAGCGCGGCCCAGTCAGCGTCGGTGAGGTCGTTGACGTGCCGGGCGCCGAGGCGCTTGAGCGCCGGGCTCTCGATCCGGGCGGCCAGGATCGCCCAGAACGCGACGAGGTTGGCGTCGATGCCCGAGTGCGGCTGCACGTACGCGTGCTCCGCCCCGAACAGCGCCTTGGCGTGCTCGGCGGCGATCGACTCGATGGTGTCCACGTTGCGGCAACCGGCGTAGAAGCGGCGGCCGATGGTGCCCTCGGCGTACTTGTCGCTGAACCAGTTGCCCATCGCCAGCAGCACCGCCGGGGAGGCGTAGTTCTCGCTGGCGATGAGCTTGAGCGACTCGCGCTGGTCAGCCAGCTCCGCCGTGATCGCGTCCGCGACCGCCGGCTCCACGCCACGGACGACGTCGATGGCGTTACGGAACGCCAAGGACTCCCTGCTGACGCCGGTCGGAGTAGACACAGAACCTCCTGGAACGGTGTTCGGCGAGGTCGGGCCAGGGCCCGCCCGCACGGCTGACGCCAGCACCCTAGCAGCCAGCGACCGGGCCGGAACTGCCGCGCGAGACGTCATCCGTGAGCTGGTCGACGGCAGGAAAGACCACTACGGATCGCGGCGCCGTTCAGACGATTCGCCGGGTGGCCGCCCACCGGGTCAACTCGTGCCGGTTCGACATCTGTAGTTTGCGCAGCACGTTCGAGGCGTGCGTCTCCACCGTCTTGACCGAGATGAACAGCTCCTTGGCGATCTCCTTGTAGGCGTAGCCGCGGGCCAGCAGCCGGAGCACGTCGCGTTCGCGGTTGGTGAGCTGGTCCAGCTCCGGATCGAGGAGGGGCGTGGCGGCCGGGGCGGCGAAGGCGTCGAGGACGAACCCGGCGAGGCGGGGGCTGAAGACCGCGTCGCCGTCGGCGACCCGGCGCACGGCGGCCACGAGATCGTCCGGCGAGATCGTCTTGGTGACGTAGCCGCGGGCCCCGGCCCGGATGAGCCCGATGACGTCCTCGGCGGCGTCCGACACCGACAGGGCCAGGAACCGGACCTGTGGCGCCACCTCGCGGATCGCGTCGAGCACCGCCCGTCCGCCGCCGTCTGGCATGTGGACGTCGAGTAGCACCACGTCCGGGACGGCGGCGGCGATGGCGCGGACCGCCTCGGCGACGCCGCCGGCCTCGCCGGCGATCTCGACCTGTCCCCCCAGCTCGGCACGCACGCCGGCCCGGAACATCGCATGGTCGTCAACGAGGAAGACGCGTAGCGGACGCACGGCGTTCACACTCCTGTGGATTCGGTGACGGCCGGGCCGCTGGCCCGCACCGGCATGGTGAGGCGTACCTCGGTTCCCTCGCCGGGCGCGGCGCGGATCTCGGCGCGGCCGCCGTGGCGGGCCATCCGGCCGATGATCGAGCCGTGCACGCCGTGCCGGCTCTCGTCGATGCCGTCGAGGTCGAAGCCGACCCCCCGGTCCCGGACGAAGACGCTGATCTGCTGTGGCTCGACCTCGGCGTACACCGACACCGCGGTGACCTGCGCGTGCCGGGCCGCGTTGACTACGGCCTCCCGCGCGGCCGCCACCAGAGCCGCCACCGCCTCGTCGACGGCGCGGTCGCCGACGGCGACGGTCTCCACGGTGACGGCGTAGGTGTCCTCGACCTCGGCCGCCACCTGCTCCAACGCCGCCACGAGCTGAGTGCTCGGCGAGCCGGTGGGCTGGTAGAGCCAACCCCGCAGGCTGCGCTCCTGGCCACGCGCCAGACGCTGCACCTGCTGCGGGTCGGCGGCGTTACGTTGGATGAGCGCCAGGGTGTGCAGGACCTGGTCGTGGACGATGGCGGCCAGCTCGGCGCGCTCCTGCTCCCGGATCCGGCCCTCGCGTTCGGCGCGCAGCTGCTCGAAGGTCCGCCAGATGACCGGCCCGGCGACGAGGAGCACGCCGCCGAGCGCGAGCACGGAGAAGACCACGCCGTACCGGACCGAGGACAGACCGCTGGCCGCCGCCGGCACGTACACGGCGACCAGACCGATGACCCCCGCGGCGACGAGGACCACGCCGCCGCCGAACCGCAGCAGCGAGGCCCGGCGTCCGGCCTGCTCCAGCAGCGCGTCCAGCCAGGGAACGGCGCCGATCGGCGGTCGCCAGCGCGGCCACCACTCGGGACCGGCCTGCCGCCAGATGAGCCCGGCCCCGACCACGACGACGGCCACGAGCCAGCCGGCGTAGAGGTTCACCTCGCCGAGCCCGTACCAGGCGACGAGGCCGACCAGTCCGGCGCCGGCGATCGCAAACGGCGCCAACTGCCGCAGGTCGCGTCGCCCGTCACCCCCGGGCTCCGGCGGCACGACCGCCCACAGGGCCAGGTACAGCAGCAGCCCGGTCCCGCGGACGGCGACGAGGCCGAGGATGGCCAGCCGGACGCCGAGCACCGGAAGTCCGGTGTGCACGGCGATCCCACGCGCCACGCCGGCGACGAGGCGCTGGTCGCGGGCGCGGTACAGGCGCGGGGGTCCGTGTTCGGGCGAGCTGATGTCGTTCCCCGTCCGGGTCGTCGGATGTGTGCCAGACGATCGTCACACGGGACGCGGCCGCCGTGCCACGGGGCAGACCCTGAGCGGCCGGCTGACATAACTCAGGGTGTGGCGCTGCCGGAAATCAGGGTTGGCTCAGGGGCGTCGCCTGATCCGGGAGAGCCGGGCTGAGGCTGAGGATGGTGGCCATGACCAATGACCCGACCGCTCCGCCTCCGGGCCGCGATGAGCCTGGCGCCGAGCCGCCCCCGAAACGACCCGACGAACCACCCGCCGCACCGCTCCCCGGCTCTCCGGATCCGGACGCGCCGCCGCCCGGCTCCGCCTACGAGGGCTGGCTGCCGCCGGTGCAGCACGGCCTGATCAGGCCGCTGACCGGCCGGCATGTGGCCGGCGTCAGCGGGGCGGTCGCCCGCGCCACCAACACCGATCCGGTGCTCTGGCGGGTGCTGTTCGCCGTCACCGCGCTGCTCGGCGGACTGGGCGTGCTGGCGTACCTCGTCCTGTGGGTGGCCACGCCCGCCGAGGGCGACACGGCGTCGCCGGCCGAGGCGCTGGTGGGGCGCGGCCGCTCCAGCACCTCGCCGTTCCTGGTCGTTGTTCTCGCCATCGTCGGGATCGGCCTCATCGGCTCGCTGAGCGACCTGCACATGCCGCTGCTCGGGCTGGCCGTCGTGCTGGTGATCCTGGCGATCTTCGCGCGACGGCGCGACGCCACCAGCCCCGGCGTTGGGGTCGCTCCGGGATCCGCCGCTAGCAAGGCCTATGCCGCGCCGCCAACCGCGGGACCGGTGTTCGCGGCCCCGCCACCGGGCTACCGGCCGCCGTTCGCGCCGAACGGGCCGTTCGTGAGTCCGGCGGCCATGCCGCCGGTTCCGCCGTCGGTCAAGCCGCCCCGGTCGCGGCTGGGCGCCATCGCGTTCTCGACCATCCTGCTCGCCCTGGGCGTCCTCGCCGGTCTGCAACTGGCCGGCGTCGTCGCCGCCAACGCCGCGACCTACTTCGCGACAGCCCTGACCGTCGTCGGAGCCGCGCTGGTGCTGGGCGCCTGGATCGGCCGGGCCCGCGGTTTGATCTTCCTAGGTGTCCTGCTCTCCATCGGACTGGCGATCAGCACGACCGCCGGGCGTTGGCACGACGAGCACGACAGCGGCTCGCAGCGGTGGACGCCGGCCACGATCGCCCAGGTCCAGCCGGAGTACCGGTTCGATCTGGGCGACGGGACGCTGGACCTGCGTCAGGTCAGTTTCGTCGGCCAGCAGTCGAACGTGCGGGTCGAGGGCCGGATCGGCGATATCAGCGTCCTGCTGCCCCCCGCCGTGGACGTGATCGTCCGCGCGAACACCCAGGTCGGTGACCTGGAACTGCTGAGCGTGGAGTGGAGCGGCGTCGGCGGCGACTGGCGTCAGACCACCGACCTGGGCCCGGACGGCCCGGGGGGCGGCACGCTCAACCTCACCCTGCTCACGAACGTCGGCGACATCGAGGTGACCCGATGAGAACCCATCGCACTGATCTGACGTCCCTGCTATTCGGCCTGCTGTTCCTGCTGTTCGTGGGCTGGTGGGCGTTGGGCCGCCATCTCGAACTGCCGCGGGTGCATCCCGGTTGGCTGGTGGCCGGCGGTCTGGTCATTCTCGGCGCCGCCGGCCTGGCCCGGGCGCTGCGTGGCGGCGCCGGCGACGACACCCCGGCCGTGGAATCCGGCGACTGATCTGACGGCGGTCGGTTGTCGGCGGATCGCTCCCCGCGGACACGCCGGGGTGTGGGCTCTCACCAGCCCACACCCCGGCGTGCGTTTGTCGCCTAGGAGACGCGAACCGGCAGTTGGCCGAGGATGCGGTCGCCGGCTGCGGCGTCGTAGTCGAGCGCACGTCCGCCGTTCATGAGCAGGAACCGGTCGGCCCCTGGGCCGCCCGCGGCGGTGTCGGGCCCGGGGCCACCGTGCAGGAGGTCGTTGCCGGGACCGCCGTTGAGCGTGTCGGCCCCGAGCTCGCCGAGGATCCGGTCAGCGCCGTGGCCGCCGAGGATCCAATCGTTGCCGGCGCCCCCGCTGAGCAGGTCGTCGCCGTCGCCGCCGTGCAGGGTGTCGTCGCCCCGGCCCCCGGTGACGCGATCGTTGCCGGGGCCGCTTTCGATGAGGTCGTCGGCGTCGCCGCCGTCAACCCGGTCGTTGCCGGCGCCGGCGCAGATGATGTCGTTGCCCGCGCCGCCGTACAGGGTGTCGGCATGCGGGGTGCCGAACATCACGTCAGCGCGGTTGGTGCCGACCATGGTGCGGTATCCGGACCGGACGGTGAACGGCAACCGCCGGGTACTTCCCTCGGCGTCAGCGACGGCCACGACGATGTCGGCGGCGCCGCGGGCGCCGGGACGCAGATTCAGGGTGATCATTCGCCGGATGCCCGATGTCCACCACGGCGTGCTCTCGAACAGCGCAGGGTTGTTGTTGGACACGATGCGGTAGCGCAGCTTCGCCAGCGGGGTGTGGTCGTCCCAGAAGCGGAAGCCGATGGCGGCGCGGCGGGCTCCGGCGCACTGTCCGCCGGCGAGCGCGATGATGGGGGCCACGTTGGCGCTCGTGCCGGCGATCGGCGCTGCGGCCGAGGCGTTCGTGGCGGGGGCGAGCGCGCTCGCGGCCAGCACTGCGACGACGGCGGTGTTTCGTATGCGCACGGGGGGTCCTTCCGTTATGAGCCGGCCGGGGCCGACATGATAGAAAAACCAATAAACAGGTAGGAAAATAACAAAACAGACATAAGTCCGGTTGGGAGGGGCGCCCGTACGTCAGGCACAGGCCCAGCCTGGCGGCGCCGTGTCCGGCTGCGGCGCCCGCGCCGGGACGGCGCGCTGAGCGCGTCAACAGACGGGTCGGGGCGCCGGCGCTCCCGGCAGCGACGCAGTGAAACCGCTGCCAGCGCATAGTGTCGAGCGGACGGTGATCTCGCCGCCGTGCTCGCGGCCAGCCAGCGCGCCAGGATCAACCCGAGCCGGCGCGCCGTCTGGCCGCCGCGGCGCCGCGGCGCCTTGCTCGAAGCCGAGAAGTATCCGTTCGTGGTCGGCGCTGGCGCTCCAACGCCGACACCGGTCACCGCGGGCGGCGGTCAATCGTCGGGACCGATCTGAACATGCCAGGTCTGGGCCGTGGAGATGTCGGCGAAACCGGCCGCGGTCAACATCGCGGCGACCCCGGTCGGCGTCCCCGCGACGGCCACCCCCCACCCGTCCCACGGCCCGTCGGCCGCCAGCGCCTCGGCCAGCGGCACCATCCCGTCCAGCTCGGTGACCTGGCGGTGTTCGTCGGCCAGCGCGGTCAGCGCGTCCCGGGCGTACGGCTCCTGCCCGGGGGTGGGCAGCCAGATCAGCCGTGCCGGACGCGGGTCGCCGCGTTCGCGCAGGTCCGCCAGGATCGCCAGCATTGGCGCCACACCGGTGTCCTCGGCCAACAACAGCGCTCCGGCCGGGCCACTTTCCACCGCCATCGGCAGGTCGCCCGCCGCAGGCCGGAGCCGCACAGTTTCACCGGCGGCGATTCTGCCCACCAGGGCGAGCCCGACCGGATCCTCCTGGTAGGCGCGTACGTGCAGTTCGATGACGTTGTCGCCGGTAGGCGCAGTGGCCACCCAGCAGGGGCGCCACTGGTCCCGGTGGTGGGCGGTCTCGACCGGGGCGACCTGGCCCGCCAGGTACGGATACGGCAGGAAGGTCCGGACCCGGATCACCGCCAGGTCAGCCCGCCGCAGCTCGTGGTCGATCACGGTGGCTGTCCAGAACGGCGGCTCGTAACCGGATGCCGCCGCGCCCTGGGCCACCCAGCGGGCGACCAGTCGGCTGGTTGCCTCCCACGCGGTCCTGGCCTCGGCGGTCCAGGGCGCGCCAGCGGCGCGGGCGGCGTCGGCGAGCAACGCTCCCATCTGGTCCAGCCGCTCCGGGCTCATCCCCAGGGCGACGGCGGCTGGACCCAGCTGGGCGGCCCCGGTCGCCACCAGATGGGGGCGACCGAGGTTGTCGGCCAGCCAGCTCACTGCCCGTCCCAGCTGCTCGCCCTGTGCCTGTGGGTTGGCCGGCAACAGCGCCAGCAGGTCGGCCGGGGTCGCCCGTCCGGGCGTGGCTGGGACGCCGGTCGACGGGGTGCTCGGCGCCGTCCGCGTGACCACCGGCCGCGTGTTCCCGCCAGGGTCCCCGCCCGGGGCGGGCAGCGCCGTGCCCACCCCGGGCGCCGACGCGTCGCCGCGTCCGGCCGCGGCAGGCGGGCCCGGCCCGACCGGCAACGGGCTGCCCGGCGCGGCTCCAGCGCCGACTGAAGTGACGCCGGTCCCAGCCCCCGCCGGTGCTGCCGGGGCGCCCGCCGGCGGCCCGCCGGCGCCTGGACTCACGGGGCTTCCGGCGGGCGCCCCGCCGCCTGGCCCGCCCGATCTTCCGGCTGCCGGGCCTTCCTCGCCCGGCCCCGAACCGCCCGCGGCGCCGATGCCTGAGCCAGCCGCCGGTCCGACTGGACGGGCCCCGGCGGGGAGCCCGGCCGCGCTCGGGCTGTCGCCCACCAGACCTTCGCCCGGGCCGCCGCCCGGGCCGGGCGCGCCCGGCAGGCCGCCGGGCCCGACCGTCGCGCCGCGGGCGCCACCTGCCGGGATTCCGCCCAGCCCGCTGGCCCGGGTCGCGGCGCTTTCGGCGAGGTAGGCCAGCACGGCCCGGGTCACCGCTCCGGCGCCACCGGCCGCCGCGAGGCCCTCGCGCAGCCCGGCTTGTAGCGCTGGCAGCAGGGGTGTGGCCCCCGGCGCCGGGCCGTCGGCCAGCAGGGCGGAGAGCCGACCGCCGCGGGCCCGTGCGACCACCGCGGCGGTCGCTGTGGCGGTCGCTCCGGCAGGGCCCTGAGCGTCGGTCACCGCCTGTCGCAGCATCTGGATCAGGCCCTGCATGTCCGATCCGGGACCCTCTGGTCCGATAATCACCACAGGGTCGAGTATGCGCTGCTCAGCGCCGTGCCGGCAGCGCCGTGAGGCGGGCTGTGACGGCTATTTCGCTGGCCGCTCGGTGGCCCGGTCAGGGCCATGCCGCGAGCGCGGACGCCGCGGCCGTCGGCCCGGGATAATCGGCGTCATGACAGAATCTGGCAGCATCGGCCCGGCCGTCCCGTTGGGCGGCATCTTCGACATCGGCGGCGACATGAGCGTCCACCGCCTTGGCTACGGAGCGATGCAGCTCACCGGACCGGGCATCTGGGGCCCGCCGGCTGACCGTGACAACGCGGTCGCGGTCCTCCGGCGGGCGGTCGAGCTGGGCGTGGATTTCATCGACACCGCCGACAGCTACGGACCACACACCAACGAGGACCTCATCCGCGGGGCGTTGAGCCCCTACCGGAACGTCACCGTCGCCACCAAGGGCGGGCTGGTGCGCACCGGACCGGACGTCTGGGAGATGGTCGGCCGCCCCGAGTACCTGCATTCGTGCGTCGAGCTGAGTCTGCGCCGGCTCGCGGTCGAGCGGATCGACCTGTGGCAGCTGCACCGGTTCGACCCGGCCGTCCCGGCCGTCGCGAGTCTCGCCGTCATCAAGCGACTACAGGACGAGGGCAAAATCCGTCACTTCGGGCTGTCGCAGGTCACCGTGGAGCAGATCGAGCAGACGCGCGAGGTCCTGCCGGTCGCCACGGTCCAGAACCTGTACAACGTCGGCGACCGGCGTTCGGAGGACGTCGTCGCCTACTGCGAGCGCGAGGGGATCGGCTTCATTCCCTGGTTCCCGCTGGCCAGCGGCGACCTGGCCCGCCCCGGCGGGGTCCTGGACGCCATGAGCAAGGAGACCGGTCACACCTCGGCCCAGCTGGCGTTGGCGTGGCTGCTGCGCCGTTCCCCGGTGATGCTGCCCATCCCGGGCACCTCGTCGGTAGGGCACCTTGAGGAGAACCTGGCCGCCGCCGGGATCGCCCTCACCGACGACCAGTTCTCCCAGATCACCGAGGCGGCCTGACCGGCGCGTCGCTCGGTGGGCTGCCCACGAGGAACAGCAGCCAGGCCGAGGCGCGCCGTCCGAACTGGCGCGTGCAACAGTTGACGGCCGCCGCTACGGTGAGCGGAACCCACCAGCGGCGGCCGTCGGACCAGGACTGACATCTGTCAGGCGCGCAGGATCTTGCCGCTCTTCACCCGGATCTTTACTCGGCTGAGCCCCTTCTTGGCCGGCCCGTTGGTCACGTCGCCGTTGAGCGCGAACTCCGACCCGTGGGCCGAGCAGGAGATCGCGCCGTCCTTGGGCGCGCTGACCTGGACGCCCTGGTGCGGGCAGGCGGCATTGAAGGCCCGGAACCGGCCCGCGGCCGGCTGCATGATGAGCACCCCGTCGACGACCTTGCCGCCGCCTACCGGGATGTCGTCGGTCGCGGCCAGCTCCTCGGCGCCGCCGCCGCTGTCGCCCGGCGCCGCGTCGTCGTCGTCGCCTCCGCCTCCGCCACCGTCGCCGCCACCGTCGCTGGAGGCGCTGGGGTCGGCGTTGCCCTGGGCGTTGGGATCCTCCTGCGGCAACGTGTAGCCGCTGTAGTCGTCGCTGCACGCCGCCAGGACGGCGGTGACGCTGATACCGCCGGCGATGGCGAGCAGCGAGCGCCGGCTCGGACACAGGCCGCGGACGGCGGCCAGCCCGCCGGTGGCCCCGGCCGGGGTGTTGACAGGCGTATCGGGGGCGTCGTTGCTCATGGGTTCACACCATTCCTGGTTGGGGAGACCGTGATGCGGTGCTCCAACTGTGCGTTCTGGACCTCTCAACGGCCCGTGGCTGGGCTGAAGAATTCCTGAGGGCGCGTCCCGGGCGCCGCGATCGCTGCTGTCCTACGGTGGGAACGCCGCCGGCGTCGCCCGGGCCCGGCCGAAAACAGGAGGTGTCGTGCCAGCTCACCCGCGTGCGGGAACGCTCGCCCAGCCCCAGGACCTCATCGACCCGGAGGCTGTCCTGGCCGCGTACCACGACCGCCGGCCCGACCCGGCGGATCCGGGGCAGCGGGTCGCCTTCGGCACCTCCGGGCACCGCGGCGCCAGTCTGCGGACGTCGTTCAACGACGCGCACGTCGCCGCGATCTGCCAGGCGATCGCCGAGCACCGGGCGGCCGAGGGCATCGACGGCCCACTGTTCCTGGGCGCCGACACCCACGTTCTGTCCGGGCCGGCCCTGGTGACCGCCATCGAGGTCCTGGTCGCCAACGACGTCCCGGTGACCCTCGACAGCCGCGACGGGCGCCTGCCGACGCCAGCCCTGTCGCACGCGATCATCACGCACAACCGGTCCCACCGGGCGCTCGCCGACGGCGTCATCCTCACGCCCTCGCACAACCCGCCCGGCGACGGCGGGCTCAAGTACAACCCCCCGCACGGCGGTCCCGCTGACACGCGGATCACCAGGTGGGTTCAGGACCGGGCAAACGGGATCATCGCTGGCGAGCTCAAGGAGGTGCGACGAACGCCGCACGCCCGGGCGTTGCCGGCGGCGGGCCGGCACGACTTCCTCGGCGGATACGTCGACGACCTGCCCGCGGTCGTCGACCTGGACGCGATCCGGGCGAGCGGGGCGCGGCTGGGCGCCGATCCACTCGGCGGCGCCAGCGTCGACTACTGGGCTGAGATCGCCCGCCGGCACCGGATCGATCTGACCGTTCTCAACCCGACTGTCGACCCGACCTGGTCCTTCATGCCGCTGGACGCCGACGGGGCGATCCGGATGGACTGCTCGTCCCCGTACGCCATGGCTACGCTCATCGCCGGCCGGGACCGTTTCGACATCGCCACCGGGAACGACGCGGACGCCGACCGGCACGGCATCGTCACCGCGGACGCCGGCCTGATGAATCCGAACCACTTCCTGGCCGTGGCCATCGAGTACCTGTTCGCCAACCGGCCACGGTGGCGGCCGGACGCCGCCGTCGGCAAGACCCTGGTCTCGTCGTCCATGATCGACAGGGTGGCGGCCGGACTCGGCCGGCGCCTGCACGAGGTCCCGGTCGGCTTCAAGTGGTTCGTCGAGGGTCTGGCCGACGGCTCGCTGGGCTTCGGTGGCGAGGAGAGCGCCGGGGCGTCGTTCCTGCGCCGCGACGGACGCTGCTGGACCACCGACAAGGACGGCATCGTGCTGGCCCTGCTGGCCGCCGAGATCCTGGCCGTCACCGGACAGAGCCCCAGCGCCCGCTACCGCGACCTGACCGCGCGGCACGGCGAGCCCGCCTACGCCCGGATCGACGCCCCCGCCACCCGGGCACAGAAGCAGGCCCTGGCCGCGCTGACGCCCGACCAGGTGCGGGTCGCGGCGCTCGACGGCGAGCCGATCACGGCGATCCTGGCCACCGCGCCCGGTAACGGGGCGCCGATCGGCGGTCTCAAGGTCTGCGCCGCGTCCGGCTGGTTCGCCGCCCGACCGTCGGGCACCGAGGACGTCTACAAGATCTATGCGGAGTCGTTCCGTGGGCCACAGGCTCTGGCCGGCGTCCAGGCCGAGGCCAGGGAGATTGTCGACGCGGCGCTGCTGGCCGGCTGAGGCTGGGAAGCAGCGCCGCGGGCCGGTGGTCGCGAGATCGTCACGGTTCATGGGATCAGCGGCGCCGCGGGGGCGGGGTCGGGGGAGGGCCGCCGCGGCCGAGCCGCAGGGCCAGCTCCGGGCAGACCTTGACGGCCTGTTTGGCGTCGCTCTCCAGCCACGGTGGCACCGGCAGGTCGGGGAAGGCGGGGAAGCCGTTGCCGTCGAGCCTGATCAGCTCGGGGGCGACGTAGGCGCACAGCCCGTGGCCGTCGCAGCGGCTCCAGTCGACCGATAACTGCAACGCTTCCTCGTTGGCTTTGCGCGGCATCGGCAGGGTGTCCTGAATGGGTCGGCCACAGGAGCCGTTCCGGGCGTGCTCGGCGATGTCGTCGGCGAAGATCTCGATCGCCGAGAGGGTGAACGCGGCGGTGCCGTCCGGGTGGCTGCACGCCCCACGGCCCTTCACCACGCCCACGGCGGCCCGGACGGCGGAGACGGCTCCGGTGCCGGCGGCTACCTCGCGCACCAGCCGGGCGATGTCGGGAAGACCGAAGCGGCATGGTCCACACTGGCCCGCGGACTCGCCGGCCAGGTACTGGACCACCCGGGCCACCTCGCCGATCGGGCAGGTCGTGTCGCCCAACGGAATGATGATGCCGGCGCCCAGGGCGCCGCCGACCTCGGCGAACCCGGCCCGGGAGACCTCCGCGCGCGCCGCGGCCTCGGCGGTGATCCATTTTCCGTGGAAGCCGCCGGTGAGCACCCCGGCGCTGCCCTCGGCGCCACACAGGCGCAGCACCTCCTTGAGCGGCGTGCCGGTGGCGCACTCGACGACGGCCGGACGTTGGGCGCTGCCGCTGACGGTGAGCATGACCGTTCCCGGTTCGGCGGCGGTGCCCACCGATCCGTAGTGCGCCGCGCCGGTGCGGGCGGCGATCGCCAGCTGGGCGAAGGTCTCGGCGTTCGACAGCAGGGTCGGCAGGCCGTCGACGCCTTCGTCGCTGGATCGCTTCTTGATCCCCGGGGGGATGTTGGCCTGCCCGTTGATCCCGTTGACGAGGGCGCCGCCCTCGCCGGAGATGAACCGGTGCGGGACGGCCACGATCCTGGTCGGGGCCGGCATCTGGCGTTCAGCCAACGCCGCGGTGATCGACTTCTCGCCGACCCCGTCGTCGCCGATCCCGATGACGATCTCCTCGGCGGCAAGCGCCTCGGCGGCCAGGGTAGCCCCGTCGAGGATGAGGTGTGGGGCCCGGGTGAGCAGGGTCTTGTCCTTCCACGCCGCCGGCTCCCCCTCGGTGGCGTTGACCACGACGACCACGGGCAGCTTGCGCGACTCGGCCGCCTCGACCACCGCCTTGATCTTGCGCGCGAAGGGGAATCCGGCGCCCCCGCGTCCCTTGAGCGAGATCTCCTCGACCAGCGCCAGCACCTCGTCGCCTGACAGCTCGGGCAGTCCACCGTGCACGTCCTCATGGGCCCACAGGTTGAGCCGGCGGTGCTCGTCGAAGCCAGCGGTGAGCCGTGGCGTCCCGATCGAGACGACGAAGGGCACGGGGCTCGTCACTGCGCCTCCCGCCAACGCGGTCGGTAGTAAGGCTCGTCGGCGTACTGGTCCTCGACCGCGCGGCGCCCGGGCTGAGACCTGCCGCGGCCCGAGTCGCGCATGGCCCGCCGCGTGGACAAGTCGACCAGAGTCGGGGTGTCGTCGGGCGCGACGTCCCCGTAGCGGGATTCGTACCTCGGCTCGTAGGCGGCGGACGAAGCGACGGAGTACCTGCCGGTCGCGCGCGCCGGATATCCGCCCCGGTCGTCGAGGGAGTGCCGGCCCCGGGGCAGCTCGTCGCGGGCGGCCCGCCGGGGCACGTAGTCGGCGGAGCGGCGCGCCGGAGGCTCGTCCTCGTAGTAGACCGCGGGCGCGGCCGGCAGGGCGTAGGCCATCGGCGCGCGTTCGCGTGGCGTCTCCTCGATCCAGGTCCGTTCCGGGATCTCGGGCGCTTCGGGCTGGTCCTGCTCGGCATCGTCGATGTCGGAGATGACCGCGAAGGTGTCGGTGTCCCACGACTGCGCCGAACTCTCCCAACGGGCCGCCAACGGGTTGACCTCCCGTTCGGCGGCGGCCCGCTCCCGTTCCGAGCCGACGGTGATCGTCCGGGCCTGGCCGCCGGCCGCCTCGGTGGCCATCGTCGTCTGGGCCATCCGTCCGCCTTCCTGACGCTTCTTGCGGCTGGTCGCCAGCCGTAGGAACAGCGCGACGGTGACGCCCACGACGCACAGCAGGTAGCTGTAGGTCACCCAGTCGGCAGGGCGCCGCCCGGCGCCGAGGCCGTGCATCAGGGCCAGCGGCCAGGCGAGGTACGCGGCGCTGTGCAGCACCCGCCAGAGCCGTGGGTTGGCCATATTGACGAACCGCGCGCGGGCGATGCCGGTCCAGAAGATCAGCAACATGAGGTATGCGGTGACCGGCCCCAGACCCAGGTAGATGTTTGTGGTGGCCCCAGGGTTGGTGAACGGCACGATCGCGTTGAACACGGTGATGGTTCCGCCGGTGGCCTTGGTCCACACGTGCGCCCCGAGGCAGGCCATCGCGAAGACGCCCATGCCGCGGTGGATGATCTGCATCCATACCCGGAGCCGGACGTCGAGGACGATGCGGTCGGTGGCGATGAGCCCGAACATGATCGTGCCGGTGAGAGCCATGAGGACGAAGACGCCGGCGTAGAAGTGCATGAAGTAGAAGACAAAGGTGTACGCCACCCGACCGGGCGTGGTGAGCGCCGCGAGCGCCCAGAAGGCCACGAGCCCGGTCGCGCTCAGCAGCAGGGTCGACGCCTTGGGCATGCGGCGGCGGCCGGATGCCGGTGCGGTGCCGGAGGACTGCTGCGCTCGCTCGCGAATAGCCATGGCTCCTCGTTCTACAGCGGTTGGTGCTGGTGGTGTGAGCCTGTGAGGGCTGCCGGCTGTGAGTACGTACGAAACCGCCGTGCGGATGAGTGCTCCGCGAATTTCTCGTCGGGTCGGGGTCCCGGCAGTTAATGATCAGGACGACGGACCTCGGGGTTCGTCGTCCAACAGGCCCGATTAGCGCGTTTCGGGTGGGGTCCCGGGCGCCCGTTCGGCGGGTCGGAGCGGCCGCCGGGCCGGTTCGCGATCGGATGGCGGCGCAAAGGCCGCGAGAGGGGCTATCGTCGTCAGGTTGCCCTGCCAATGCCCACAAAAAAGGCGACCACCCAGGTCGCTGGTTCGATACTAGCCCACCAGGAGAGCCGTTGTCAAGCACCTCCTCCCTCCGTTCGGTCGCGGCCAGCGAGCTGGCCGCTGAGCAGGCCCACCTGGACCGGCTCTACGCCCGTCTCGACCAGCTACGGGTCACCGCCGCCCGGCGCCGGGACGAAGCGCTCCGCGAGAGCGGCGGCACCCCGCAGGCCCGCACCGAGCGCGAGAGCCGTGTCGTCGCCCAGGGCGAGACGCTCAACGAGCTGTCCGCTGTCGAGGACGGGCTGTGCTTCGGCCGGCTGGACCTGCTCGACGGCGGGCGCCGGCACATCGGCCGGATCGGGATCTCAGCCGAGGACGATCCCGCTGACCAACTCCTCATGGACTGGCGGGCCCCGGCCGCCCGCCCCTTCTACCTGGCCACCGCGGCCTCGCCGCAGGGCGTACGCCGTCGCCGGCACCTGCGCGCCAGCGGTCGCACGCTGCTGGCCATCGACGACGAGGTGCTCGATCTCGACACCGCCCGCCAGAGCCAGCACGCGGGCCGCGACGGACTCGTCGGCGAGGCCGCGTTGCTGGCGGCCGTCAGCGCCCCGCGCACCGGACGGATGCGCGACATCGTCGAAACGATCCAGGCCGAGCAGGACGAGGTGATCCGCGCGCCGTTGACCGCGACGATGGTCGTCCAGGGCGGACCGGGCACCGGCAAGACCGCCGTCGCCCTGCACCGCGCCGCCTACCTGCTCTACACCTACCGCCGTGAGCTGAGCACCCGGGGCGTGCTCATCCTCGGGCCGAACCCCACGTTCCTGCGCTACATCAGCCACGTCCTGCCGTCGCTCGCTGAGACGGGGGTGCTGCTGCGCACCATGGCGGACATGTTCCCCGGCGTGCACGCCGGGGACATCGAGCATCCCGAGGTCGCCCAGCTCAAGGGCCAGGCCACGATGGCCGGCGTCATCGCCGCCGCCGTCCGGGACCGCCAGCGGATCCCCGACGCGGCCGTCGCGCTCGACACCGACGCCGGTCCGCTCACCCTCACCCCCGACATGGTTGCCCGTGCGGTGGCCCGCGCCCGCGCCATCAACCAGCCGCACAACCTCGCCCGCGACCGCTTCGGACTGGAGCTGACCCACGAGTTGGCCGACCAGGTCGCCGAGCAGATCGGCGCGGACCCGCTCGGCGGCGAGAACCTGCTCGCCGACGCCGACCGGGCCGAGATCCGCCGCGAGCTGCGCGCCGACCCCGTCGTGCACGGCACGGTCGACGAGCTGTGGCCCACGCTCACCCCGCAGCGGCTCGTCGACGATCTCCTCAGTGACCGCGACCGCCTCGCCGTGGCAGCCCCGGATCTCGACGAGCGCCAACGCGCGCTGATGCTGCGCCCCGCCGGCGCCGGCTTCACGCCGGCCGACGTTCCGCTGCTCGACGAGGCCGCCGAGCTGCTCGGCGTCATCGACCGCGGCCCCAACGCAGCCGCCCGTCGGGCCCGCCGTCGCGAGATCGCCTACGCCGAGGGCGCGTTGGAGATCGCCCGCGGCTCGGCCTCGATTGACATCGAGGACGACGACGAGCCGGAGATCCTGGCCGTGACCGACCTGCTCGACGCCGGGCGCCTCGCCGGCCGGCAGGTGACCCGGGACCGGCGCACTGCCGCCGAACGGGCCGCCGCCGACCGGCAGTGGGCGTTCGGCCACGTCATCATCGACGAGGCGCAGGAGCTGACGGCCATGGACTGGCGGCTGCTCATGCGGCGCTCGCCGAACCGGTCGATGACGATCGTCGGGGACGTCGCCCAGACCGGGGCGCGGGCCGGCGCCACGTCGTGGCAGGACGCGCTCGGCCCGTACGTGGCGCGGCGCTGGCGGCTGGCGGAGCTGACCGTCAGCTACCGCACCCCCGCGGAGATCATGGATGTCGCCCGCCGGGTGTTGGCCGAGGTGGCGCCGGATCTGGCCACCCCGACGGCGGTCCGGGCCAGCGGCGTCCGGCCCTGGCGACGCCAGGTCGAGCCGTCGGAGCTGGCTGCGGCCGTGGCTGACGAGGTGCGCGCTGAGCTGGCCGGTTCCGGCGCCGGGCTCGTGGGCGTCCTCATCCCGGAGGCGAACCGCCTGGCTCTGACCCAGGCGTTGGCGGGGCTCGACGCCGAACGGGTCAGCGTGCTCGCCGTCGCCGAGGCCAAGGGTCTGGAGTTCGACGCTGTCCTGCTGGTCGAGCCGGCGGCGATGGTCGCCGAGTCGCCGCGTGGCGGCAGCGACCTGTACGTGGCGCTCACCCGGTCGACCAGCCGGCTCGGCGTCCTGCACAGCGTGCCCGTGCCGCCGGCGCTGGACGGGTTGGCGGCGGTCACATCGTGATGACGAGCTTTCCGCTGACGTGGCCGTCGGCCCACTGGTCGACGGCCTGCGGGACTTCGTGCAGCGGCTAGGTCCGGTCGATCACCGGGACCAGCGTGAGCAGGTCAGCGCGGCGGGTAATCGCCACCAGCCCGCGTAGCCGTTGGCTGGTGAACGGCGACAACACGGTGGCCCCGAGCGAGCGGACCAGCTCGGCCTTGGCCGGTCCACAGACGCCGGTGACCTCGGCCCCGAACGTGCGGGCCAGCTGGGTCGCGAACGCCCCGACCCCGCCGCCGGCGCCGATGATGAGGGCCCGTTGCCCCGGCGACACCCGGCCGACGTCGCGCACCGTCTGCAGCGCGGTCGCCCCGGAGGTGGGGACGGCGGCCGCCTGCTTGGCGCTGATCGTGGTCGGCATGGTGACGACGGTGTCGGCGGCGGCGCGGGCGTACTCGGCGAAGCCGCCGTCGCAGATCCCGAAGACCGCTTCGCCGATCCGGACGCCGGTCACGTCCCGGCCGATGGCCTCGACGATCCCGGCGGCGTCAGAAGGACGTCCCTGGGACCGATGGTCGGTGTCGCGATGTCGCGCTGGCTCAGCACGCTGGTGGGGCCGTAACGGTCCTGGACGATCGCCTTCATGATTCTCCCCCGGGGTACTGGAACACGTCGTCGAGCGGCACGCTGAACACGCGGGCGATTTGGAACGCCATCTCCAACGACGGGGAGTAACGCCCCTGCTCGATGGCGATGACCGTCTGACGGGTGACGCCGATCCGGTCGGCCAGCTCCGCCTGGGTCATCTCGCCGTTGGCGAACCGCAGCGCCCGGATCACGTTGGTGACCCTGATCTTCGCGACCGAGCCGAGGACGGCCGACAGGACGACTGGCCGATGTGCTCGCTGACCCGGTGGATCTCGGCGTCCCGTTGGTCCTCGCGGTTGTCGCCGGCGGGGGAGACGATGCTGACGACGAGCATCACCCAGGCGCGCTTCACAACCCGTCCGAGACTTCCGTCCGGACGCGACGGTGCGTACCGTCAGGATCACTGTCCGGTGAGGAGGCCGTCATGTCGACTCCACCTGTCCCCACTCCCACAACAACCACGATCCTGGCCGCGGCGCCCACGTCCCGATCCGGCGAGGTTGAACCGCCCGCCCCAGGCGGACAGCGCCCGGGGCGGCTGCAGATCACCGTCGCCCTCGTCCTGCTGGTGATGTTCGTCGCCTGCCTGGTGGTGCTCGCCACCATGCGCGACGACCCGCACTGGGACCGGCTGGTCTACCTGCTCTCCGGCTTCGAAGCCGTGGTGTTCGCGGCGGTCGGCGCCTTCTTCGGCGTCTCGATCCAGCGCGGAGTGGTGGCCGCGGCACGACGGGAGGCCGACCAGGCCAGTCGGTGGGCCGCCGAGGCCCAGTCGGCCGCCGTCCAGGAGCGGGCCGCGGCCGATCTCGCCCGACACGACGCGGCCGCCGGCCGGGTCCTCGCCGCCGCGGTGGCGGCCGCCGACCACCCGAGCAACAGCCGTGCCGTCGGCGACGGCGCTCGCCTGGCGGAGCTGGCCCGACTCGCCGACGCTCTCTTCCCCGCCGCGCCCGGAGCCAGATCGGCGGAACGCGACCGCTGACGTCCGCCGCCGGTCGACGCGTGGCCATACCGGGTCGGCCGCCGGCCGCTGCCCAGCGTGACTAGGGTGGCTGGGTGGTCAACGATGACGTGGTCGAACACGGCCCCGCGGCGGTGCACCTGCCGCCGCGGCGCACCCGCCCCCTACATGCGCTCGGGCTGCGGCTGGGGCTCGCGCTCACGCTGGTGCTCGTCGTCGTGACCGTCGTCTACGTCGATCGGGACGGCTACCGCGACGTCAACGAGGACGGGCTGACCCTGCTCGACGCCTTCTACTACGCCGTGGTGTCGCTGTCGACCACCGGTTACGGCGACATCACCCCGATGACGCCCACCGCCCGCCTGGTCAACGTGCTGATCGTCACGCCCGCCCGGGTCATCTTCCTCATCATCCTGGTTGGCACCACCCTGGAGATCCTGACCGAGCAGTACCGCAGCAACCTGCGCATCAACCGGTGGAGGAAGATCGTGAAGGACCACGTCATCATCTGCGGGTTCGGCACCAAAGGCCGCAGCGCGGTGAACGCCCTGCGCGAGACCGGCGTCTCACAGGACCGGATCGTGATCGTGGAGCGCGACCCGGCCCGGGTCCGGGAGGCCGCCGCGATGGGGCTGGTCGCCATTGAAGGCTCGGGAACCCGCTCGGCGATTCTCGCTGAGGCCAACATCACCCAGGCGAAGACCCTGATGATCGCCACCGACAAGGACGACGCCGCGGTCCTGGTGGCATTGACCGCCCGCCAGCTCACTGCCGGCAAGGTCCGGATCGTGGCCGCCGTGCGGGAGGCCGAGAACGCGCCGCTGCTGCGCCAGAGCGGCGCGCACCATGTCATCGTCTCGTCGGCGACCGCCGGCCGCCTGCTTGGGCTCTCCAGCTCCGCGCCGCCGCTGCTGGACGTGGTCGAGGACCTGCTCGCCCCGGGCCAGGGCATCAGCCTGGCGATGCGGTCGGCCGCCCGCGACGAAGTCGGCCGCCCGCCCCGGGAGCTGGCCGACGTGGTCATCGCGGTGATCCGTCGGGGCCAGGTCATCGGCCTGGACGACCCGCGCGCCGGCAGGATCGAGTCCGGGGACCAACTCGCCTATGTCCGACACTCGGGGCCGGCCAGGGAGACCGCGACCCGCTAGTTCGCGTCGCCAATGTCGGTGGCTGCGGCTAACGTCGGCGTCGAGCGGACCGACCCCCGGCCGGCTGGCATGCGGCTGCGGCGCAGTTGTTCGGGTTGGCTGTCCGCGCCGGATCGACCGCGCGGTCGGGGCCGAACGGAGGCGTTAATGCTGCACGAGCGGACGGTCGACCGGTGTTCCTCCCGAACTACGGCCCCACCGCCCCCGGACGCTCCGCTGACCTCGCGGGACCAGGCCCGGCGGCACACCGTCGCCGTTGGCTTTCGCACCGGCCCGGCGCGCCAGCTCGGAGTGGAGCTCGAGTACACCGTCCACCACGTGGGCGCCCCGGCCCGACCGGTCCGAGCCGAGGAGCTGCGCGAGGCGTTGGGCCCGCACGCTCCAATCGTCCTCGACCCGGATCAGCCACCCCGTCCGCTTCCCGGCGGCAGCTGGGTGACGATCGAGCCAGGTGGCCAGGTGGAGCTGTCGACGGCGCCGCAACCGGGGCTGTCGGCGCTGGCCGTGGCGGCCGAGGCTGACCGCCGCCGGCTGGCCGGCCTGCTGGGCGACCACGGCCTGGTCTGCGGCCGGGCCGGGCTGGACCCGGCCCGGCCGCCGCGCCCGGTGCTGCGGACTCCCCGCTACGAGGCGATGGCCCGCGCCTACGACCGTGACGGCGCCGCCGGCCACATCATGATGCGCTGCTCCGCGGGTCTACAGGTGTGCCTGGACGCCGGCGAGCCCGGGGAGCTGACCGCCCGCTGGACCGCGCTGCACCTGTTCGGGCCGCCGCTGCTGGCGGCCTTCGCCACGTCCTCGCGGCTGGCCGGTCGGGACACCGGTCAGGCCAGCGCCCGGATGGTCGCCTGGCTCGACATCACCGCCGGGCGCACCGATCCGGTGTGGTCGCCCGGCGTCGTCCAGTCGCCGGGCGACGCCTGGGCCGCCTACGCCCTGGACGCGCCGCTGCTGTGCGTGCGCCGGGACGGCCCGGACTGGTCCGCCCCACCGGGGATCACCTTCGGCGACTGGCTCGACGGCGCCCTTCCCGAACCGCCGACCACCCGCGATCTGGACCACCACCTGAGCACCCTGTTTCCGCCGGTGCGCCCCAGGGGATACCTGGAGGTGCGCTATCTGGACGCTCAGCCGGGTCCGGACTGGATCGCTCCGACAGCGGCGCTGGCAGCCCTGCTGGCCGACCCGACCACGACCGAGCGGGCCGCTGACCTGTGCGCCCCGGCGGCCGACCGCTGGCGCGCCGCCGCGACGGCTGGGATGGCTGATCCCGTGGTCGGGCCGGTCGCCCGGGAGCTGTTGGTCCTGGCCGGTCGGGAGCTGGCCGGCGTCGGCCTGCCCGATGCCGAGGCTGCGCGGGTCCGCGCCATCTTCGAGCGCCGGACGACGGGAGAGGGACGACCATGACCGTGACGACCGACCAGCTGCGCGAGGACGTGGCCCGGGAGCTGGACCGCGCCCGGCGTCGCACCCGCGCGCTCACCGACGCCGTGGACGACAGCGAGCTCGTCCGGCAGCACTCGCCGTTGATGTCGCCGCTGGTCTGGGATCTGGCGCACGTCGGCAATCAGGAAGAGCTGTGGCTGGTGCGCGAGGTCGGCGGGCGCGAGGCGGTGCGCCGTGACCTCGACGAGTTGTATGACGCGTTCAGGCATGCCCGGCGGGAGCGGCCCGGCCTGCCGTTGCTGTCGCCGGACGAGGCGCGCCGGTACTCGACCGGCGTCCGGGACCAGGCTCTGGACGTGCTCTCCCGCGCCCGCTTCGAGGGCGATCCGTTGCTGGCCGACGGCTTCGCCTTCGGCATGGTCATCCAACACGAGCAGCAGCATGCCGAGACCATGCTGGCCACCCACCAGCTGCGCTCGGGCGTCCCGGCCCTGGCGGCCGGGCCGCCACCGGCCGCGCTCGTGCCGGTCGCCGGCGAGGTGCTGGTTCCCGGCGGTCCGTTCAGCATGGGCGCGGAGGTCGAGCCGTGGGCGCTCGACAACGAACGGCCGTCGCGCGTTGTCGATGTGCCGGGGTTCTTCATCGACGCCGCCCCGGTGACCAACGCCCAGTACGCCGCCTTCATCGCCGACGGCGGATACGGCGACGAACGGTGGTGGAGCCCCGAGGGCTGGGCGCACCGGCAGGCCGCCGACCTGTCCGCGCCGATGCACTGGCGCGGCGCGGAGGGTGGGTGGTCCTGCGTCCAGTTCGGGCGTGAGGCGCCGTTGGCGGGGGACCAGCCGGTCGTCCACGTCTGCTTCTACGAGGCGGAGGCGTACGCGACGTGGGCCGGGCGGCGGCTGCCCACCGAGGCGGAGTGGGAGAAGGCGGCCCGGTGGGATCCGCTCACCGGCCGCTCCCGCCGCTACCCGTGGGGCGATGAGGCCCCGACCGCCCGGCATGCCAACCTCGGCCAACGACACCTGTCGCCGGCGCCGGTGGGCGCCTATCCGGCGGGGGCCTCCCCGCTGGGGGCGCACCAGCTCATCGGCGACGTGTGGGAGTGGACGTCGTCGCCGTTCGTCGCCTATCCCGGTTTTGCCCCGTTCCCGTACCGGGAGTATTCGGAGGTCTTCTTCGGCAGTCGTCAGAAGGTGCTGCGGGGCGGCTCCTTCGGGACTGACGCCGTCGCCTGCCGGGCCTCCTTCCGGAACTGGGACCATCCGATCCGTCGCCAGATCTTCAGCGGTTTCCGGTGCGCCCGCGACGCGCGCCCCGACGAAGTCCGCTGACGTGTGCCGACATCTGGTCTATCTGGGTCCGCCGCGCCCGCTGGCGACGACGCTGTTCGACGCCCCGCACAGCCTGAGCCGGCAGTCGTGGGCGCCACGGGACATGCGCGGCGGCGGCACGATCAACGCGGACGGATTCGGGCTGGCCTGGTACCCGGCGCCCGGGGCTGACCCGGTCCGGTACCGGCGGGATGTTCCCTTGTGGTCGGACGCCGACCTGCCGTCCCTGGCTGGCGCGACGGCCACCGGCGCGTTCCTGGCGGCGGTGCGGTCGGCGACCGAGGGCATGCCGGTGGTGGCCACGGCGGCGGCGCCGTTCGTGACCGGCCGGTGGTCGTTCAGCCACAACGGCGTCGTGGCCGGCTGGCCGGACTCGATGGTCGCATCGGCGGCCGGGTTGCCGGTCCGCGATCTGTTGACGCTGGAGGCGCCGTCCGACGCCGCCCTGCTCTGGGCGTTGGTCCGTCACCGGCTGCGGGCCGGCGACGAGCCGGGTCGCGCTCTGGCCGGCGCCGTCGCCCGGGTGCTGGCCGACGCGCCGGGCTCCCGACTGAACCTGCTGCTCACCGACGGCGTGAACGCCTACGCCACCACTTGCGGCCATGCCCTGTCGGCCTGGTCGGACGGCGCCGCGACCCTGCTGGCCTCCGAGCCGTTGGACGATGACCCTCGCTGGCGGCCGGTTCCCGACGGCGCGTTGGCGCGGGCGGGCGCGGGTACTGTCAACATCACGTCGCTGTTGTCTGAGGAGATTTCATGACCGCCGCCCCCCTGAAGCACCTGCTGCACGACGACGATCTGGCAGCCGCGCTGCGGGCCGACGTGCGTTCGGGGCTCTCCGACGATCCCAAGTGGTTGAGCCCGAAGTGGTTCTACGACGCCCGGGGCAGCGAGCTGTTCGAGCAGATCACTGAGCTGCCCGAGTACTACCCGACCCGGGCCGAACGCGAGGTGCTCACCGCCCACGCTGGCGACATCGCCTCGGTGACCCGGGCCAAGACGGTGGTGGAGCTCGGTTCGGGCGCCTCGGTGAAGACCCGGCTGGTGCTCAGCGCGCTGGACGACGCGGGCTGTCTGGAGGCGTTCGTCCCGTTGGACGTGTCGGCGGCGGCGCTGGCCGAGTCGGCGCACGCGATCGCGGCGGATTATCCCCGCGTCCGGGTGCAGGGCATCGTCGGGGACTTCACCCGCCACCTGTCGAGCATCCCCGGCGGCGGCGAACGGCTGGTGCTCTTCCTCGGCGGCACGGTCGGCAACCTGCTGCCTGACGAGCGTTCGCAGCTGTTGGGCGGTTTGCGGGCGGTGCTGGAGCCGGGGGAGTGGCTGCTGCTGGGAACCGACCTGGTCAAGGACCCGGCGCGACTGGTGCCGGCCTACGACGACGCCGCGGGCGTGACCGCGGACTTCAACCGCAACGTGCTGCGGGTCGTCAACCGCGAGCTGGGCGGTGATTTCGATGTCGAGGCGTTTGAGCACGTCGCGCTCTGGAACGCCGAGCGCGAGTGGATCGAGATGCGGCTGCGGGCGAGCCGGGACATGACGGTCCAGATCCCAGCCCTGGACCTCACCGCCCGTTTCGCCGCCGGCGAGGACCTGCTGACGGAGGTGTCGTCGAAGTTCCGTCGGGACGGGGTTGCCCGTGAGCTGGCGGCGTCGGGTTTCGCGCTGCGGCACTGGTGGACCGATGGGCAGTCGAGGTTCGGCGTCAGCCTGGCCCAGGCCCAGTAGTGTGCTGGCGGAATATTGCTTGAGCAATTAATGTTGGAGGTGGCGTATCCGTTCCTTCTGGAGGTACCCATGCCCGCTGTCACCGCCGACGTCCTCACCCTGCCGCGGCTGGCCGACCCGGTCGGTCTGACCGCACGGCAGGCGCGTTCGGTCACCACCGCCCCGGCCGGCTTCGAGGGCGAGGGTTTCCCGGTCCGACGTGCCTTCGCCGGCGTCGACCTCGGCGCACTCGACCCATTCATCCACATGGATCAGATGGGCGAGGTCGAGTACGCCCCGGGCGAGCCCAAGGGCACCCCGTGGCACCCCCACCGCGGATTCGAGACCGTCACCTACATGCTCGACGGGCAGTTCCAACACGCCGACTCCAATGGCGGCGGTGGCCTCATCAGCGACGGCGACACCCAGTGGATGACGGCCGCCGCCGGCATCCTGCACATCGAGACGCCTCCAGAGCACCTCGTGGCCTCCGGAGGGCTGTTCCACGGCGTGCAGCTGTGGGTGAACCTGCCGAAGGCGATGAAGATGGCCCCGCCCCGCTACCAGAGCATCGCCGGCGGCAAGGTGGGCCTGTTCGCCAGCCACGACGGCGGCGCGCTCGTCCGGGTCATCGCCGGTGAGCTGGCCGGGCACGCCGGGCCTGGCGTCACCCACACGCCCATCACCCTCGCGCACGTCACCCTCAGCCCGGGCGCGCAGGTGACGTTGCCGTGGCGGGCCGACTTCAACGCCCTGGCCTACGTCCTCGGCGGCCGGGGCGCCGTCGGACCGGCGGGGCAACCGTTCGCCGCCGGGCAACTCGCCGTCCTCGGCGCCGGCGACGCGGTGACCATCGCCGCGGATGAGCGTCCGGAGAGCCGTAGCCCGCAGATGGACGTGCTGTTGCTCGGCGGGCGGCCGATCCGGGAGCCCGTCGCCGTCTACGGTCCGTTCGTCATGAACACCAGGGCGGAGCTGGCACAGGCGTTCGAGGACTACAAGGCGGGCCGGCTCGGCGCCATCCCGGCCGCCCACGCCGGAGTTCACGCGGCCACCCCCGACGCATGACCGGCCGCGGCGTGCTCAGCCTCCTCGCCACGGTCGTGCGCTTCGAGGCGACGATCTGGCGGAACCTGTGGCGCTGGGCGCGCCGGCTGCCGCCGAGGACCGGCCCGGGGGAGGTCGGCTTCGGCTACGACCAGGCGGTCGCGCCGCTGTTGCGGATCTTCATCATCGTCTCGGCTGTCGAGATCCCGATCTTCCACCTCATCGTGCCGTGGCCCACAGTCCGGCTCCTTGTCGACCTCGCCGGCGTCTACGGCCTCATCTGGATGTTCGGCCTGCTCGCCACGATGCGCCAGGAGCCGCACGCCGTCGGCCCCTCGGGTGTGCGGGTCCGCTTCGGCATCCTCGGACGCATCGTCCTCAGCTGGGACTCCATCGCCGACGTCGGGGTCAGGGACCGGACGCTGCCGCCCGGGAGCCCACAGGTGGAGCAGGACGGGGAGCTGCGGGCCGTCCACATCCCGGTGGCCCAGCAGACCAACCTCGACATCACCCTGGGTGCTCCGATGACCCTCCCGCTGCGCCGGGCCAGGGGCAGACCGGTCAACCAGCTGCGGATCTTCGCCGACGACCCGGACGGCTTCGTCGCCGCGGTCCGGGCCGGCCAGCCAGCCGACGAGCCCACTGCCTGAAGCCCGGCAGGCGACCTGCGGCAACTGCCCCGGTTGGCCGCACCTGCGGCAACAAGGCCACAGCGAGATCTCAGGTTCGGGCGCACGCCGTCGATGGGACAGGAACCCCGGCGCAGCGTGCTGCGCGTGCCGGCCGCGCCCCAGCGGCCATACCCCCGAGGAGTGAGCCTGTGTCCATCATGCCGGTTGATCTTGCGCCGGTGGTGGCCGCGACCGCCCGCTGGCTGTCGCACGCCTACCCCTCCCCGTGGCCGGGCGCGTTCAGCGCCGCCCTGGTCGAGCTCCAGGCGCGACAGGCGGTCACCGTCGCCGCGTGGCTTCGCTATCCCACCGCGATCGACGCCGAGCTGCTGACCATCGCCGGTCCCGGCGGCGCGGACCGGCTCGACTGGGTCGGCGGCCTGACCGTCGACAGCCCTCCCGACACCGAGCTGGCCTGGCGGGCCTGGGTGGACGAGGTCGTCGCCAGCTGGGCGGCAAATCTGCTCACCGATCCGCTGCTGTCCGCGCACGCCGTGGCGGCGCTCGCCCGCCGCACCAGCGGCGCCGGCCTGCCGACCCGCTTCCGCCGCCTTCTCGACCCTGACGAGCAGGACCGCCGTGCCTCGGCGCTGCTGCGTCACCCCGATCTGGTCGAGCCCGTCGCCGACCTGCACCGGGTGGGCCTGCTTGACATGCTGAGCGAGTCGCCCCACGCCGCGCCCGCGGCGGACGCCGCGACCCGTGCGGCCGGTCACTGACCGCGCCCCGCTCCGTATCCTGGCGGAGCCGCGAGTGGCCCCGGCCCAACCGCCGTAGGTTTGCTGGCGTCCGCTGCCGGCGCCGGGCGAACCCGATCACCTCCACGCGGCCCGACCCCTGACCTGGCTCCTCGATGTCGATGGCGCCATCAACTCCAGCAAACCCGGCCAAGGCGCCGCCCCACACCACGGTGACGCCTTGGCCGGCGCAACAGGTTGGCGGATGCGATGGTCGCCCGCCCGACGCGCACGCCTCCGCGCCCTGTTCCGGATCCCCACGCTGGACCGGGCGTTCACCGATCCCGTCGTTGGTCCGGATGAGGCGCTAGCAGCATTCGGCGAGGAAGGTGGGTTTCACTATGGTGTCGCCATCTGCAACAGCGCAAGTCAAGTTCAAGCTAAAAGGGAAATGGCTGATCATCGTAACTTCTATAAAGAAGTTAGAAACAATTCACTAAAACCTAGGGGTGGACTTATGCTCAAGTTGCGGATGTCATCAAATCGTATTCTTGATTTCGTTCATCATGAGCTTCAGACTGAGCGAACGGTTCTCGGGTGGCAGCTTGTCAAGAGCGGTTCGGGCATAGCTGATCCCTGCGTCCCTGTCGCCTTGCTTGACCATCATGAGAGCCCTGTGTAGTTCGATGTGCGTGGCGAACCGGGGGAGGGTAGAAGGTCTGGTCTGGTCCGCCTGGTCCTGCGCGTGTTCTGCCTCAGGGAGACCGAGACGGGACAACAGCATTGACGTGAACGTGTGGTACCGCCACTCAGGGACAGCGAAATCACTCACCAGCACTTCCGACAGGGCTACGTCAGCAACCCGCTCAGAAGCCCTGAGAGCCTTCAGGGCCTCCTTGGTATCCCCTCGGTGTCCGGCAACATGTGCGCGCGCTACGAGGGCGTTGAGCCTACCTAGGGACGGCTTCTCATCGATCCCTATCGCTTGATTGGCGAGATCGTTGGCGAACCTCAGTGATGCGCCCTCGTATGCCAGTGCCAGTGCTGCTCTTCCACGTACCCAGACCCGCATGTCGTTATCTTCCGAACGGTCAGCAAGCACAGCCGCTAGTCGATACCACTCGATCGCACCGGAGTTCCCCTCGTTGGAGGGGAGGGTCTTGCCGTACACAGTCATTAAGCGTGCTGCTACGCCCCACAGTTGAGGGTGTTCAAGGTTCTGCTGAAGGACCACGAGATCTGAGGCGAGACGGGATTGCATCTCAGATGCCCCAACTTGCATGTAGCCGGTCCCGTAGTTTTGCGTTTTATCCAGCCATTCCTCCACGGAAGCGCGCTTGTTGAGAGCAGAACTGAAACCATGCTTGATCAATTCAGCGACAGCGGAAGGGACGACGATGGTAGCCAGGGTTCCTGTGATCAGTGAGCGTCTATCCATCTCCGTCGCCACCTTCTCGTATGCCAGGACCATTTCCGGCGGGGCTTCCTGCGCCCACTCTCTACATTGCACAGGTATCCGCGACTGAAGTTACTCCGCACGGCCATCTGCGCGTAGGTGAGTCCAGCGGCAAGACGGATCTCACGCAACTGTAGGGCGAGTTTCTGCACGTCAGGGGGTCCGTGGGCGATTTGGAAACAGGTGGATACGTGACGATGCGGTGATCATGGGGTCACTCAAGGCAGGGTACTCCTGGCACGGCGGTAGTGCCGATCACCCGAGTCCGCTACCGCCGTAGTCATCTATCTCTCTATTGTGAAGGAACATCATGTTCCGTACTGCGTTTGTTGCCCTGGTCGCTACCGTTGGGCTCGGCCTATTGGCCACTGCCGTTCAAGCCGCTGAACCTATTGACACAGACCTTCTCAGCAGCGACGCGCCAAAGACAGTGATGATCGATCCCGCTACTGGCAACGTCCTGAGCGTCACGGCAGGCTTTCCTAAAATCTCTCACCGCCACACTTGCCAACCCAAGGACGCCTGTTTTCGATCTGGACAGGTGCCGTACGCGGATCAAGGTTTTCGCGGGTCGGCTGGTATGAAGACGGGAAATTGGCCGTACCGGGATGGTTATTTCACTGGGAAGCGAACCCGTCAACCGTGACTATTATTCTTCCTCGGCACGACTGAGAAAGTCAAGTCGACCGATTCTCGCCAAGTCACAGAGAGTCCCCGAGACTATCGATCGCACCCCGCTTCCTGTCTTGGTCTGAGTGAACGTAAAACTTCAACGTCCGGCGATATTCGAGTGCCCAACAATATCACTTATGGTCTTAGGGTCGACGCCTAGATCCCTCAGCAAGGTGATACACGAGTGCCTAAGATCATCCATCCGGATCTTCCGCATATCGTGACGTTTAATGCTGCGAGTGAAACGATCATAAAGCGATAATGGGTAGAAGTCACATGCATGCTTGGTTTCGTGTGCTACTGCTTCATGTCGTGCCCGCAATATATCGACTACGAAATCAGTTAGCGGAATAGGTTTACGGGGCGACTTGGGGGAGTGCTCCACGTAACTGGATAGGTGCCTGAGATCGGCGTATTCACACACTGATCTCAGGCACCTATCCAGTTAAGCTCAACCAATGTCCTGACCAGCGGTTGTGCATGGTCACCACGACTACTTGTCACTTCCAGGTATCGTACTTGTACAGATTGTGGGCCTTCATCAGGGACGTGACCTTGGTGTAGTAGGCCGGGTCGGTGGCGTAGCCGGCCTTCCAGATCGCGTTGAGGAACGCGTTGGAGTTGCGCGTGTGCTTGAACGCGCCGGCGTACCTGCTGTTGACCCGGAGGAAGTTTCCGTGGTCGCGGAACGAGTTCGTCGGGTTCGCGTAGGTGCGGAAGGTGGCCGTCTCCGGCCAGCAGGCGCCGGACTTGTTGCACTCGAACGTCTGGTATGAGTAGCAGCCGCTGGCCAGCGGCCCACGCGCTCCGTTGAAGCACTTGATGCCGAAGTAGTTGTTGTGGTTGGCCGACAGCGCGCTACGACCCCAGCCGGATTCCAGGATCGCCTGCCCGATCGTCACTGACGGCGGCACGCCGTACTCCCGCCAACCGCGTTGCGCGCCCGGGGCGGCCATCGCGATGAACTGGGCGGTGGTGAGGGTCTTGGGCGGCGCCGGTGTTGACGTGCACGCCGGCAGCGCCGTCGTGGTCACATATGCGTGCGAGATCCACCGGCCGTCGGTGAGCCGGTCCCACTGGGTCGTCGTCCCGTTGCTGCCGGCGATTCTCTCGCCGGACGCCTGGCAGCTGAGCTTGAGCGGCGCGCCGTTGGAGACGGTCGAGTGGATGGCGAACATCGTCGACGGGCCGGTCCGTAGCCGCACCGGTCCGTCGGCGCTGCGGACCTTGCCCGCGTAGGTCCGTGCTGGCGACACGCACTTGGGCACGACCCGCTGGGGTTTCACATACCCCAGGGACACGTATCGACCGTTGACCAGCTTGAGCCAGGTGCTGGTGGTGCGGACGCTGCCCTTGACCCGTTGCCCCGACATCGAGCAGACGATGAGCATCCGGGCGCCGTTGCGTAGCGCCCCCGCCGACTTGGCGGAGGTGGTCGGCGAGATCCGCATCGCTGTGCCCTTCTTAGCCGAGACGGCGCCGCTGATCGCGCCGGCGGCGGCTGCCGGTGACACCGCCACCAGAGCCGATCCCGGGATAATCAGGACGAGGACGACGCCCGCGGCTGTGGAGCGGGGGAGGCTCATGGGACGACCTTTCGGGTGACCGGGTCTTGGGCAGTCACTCAACGGTGGTCGGCGTCGGTTATGGCGTCGTTCGCCCTGGGTATCGGTCCAGTTGCCGCGAGTCGGAAGCGGCGGTGCGCAACCGGTCGGAAACCGACTCGCACCCCAACCCGGATCAAAAAATCGTCTTTAAGGTTGACAAAAAGGTAGATTGTTATTGATGAACGTCACCAAGGTCCGCGGCGCGGATGTCTGACATGACGAGCGGCCTGGCTACCGCCGCGCGAACCGCCGCATCGCCTCTCGCCCGGGCCCAGACAGCGCCGGGCGAGGCTCGACCGTGGGCGAGGCTCGCGGCCCGGATAGCGGCCACTCCGCTGGCGGCGGTGTGGGTCGCGAGGGCCGGACGGCTGGCGCTCGTCGACGCGCACGCCGCCGTCGGCGTCGGTGCCGGACGCGTCGCCCGCCTCCACGTCCAAGCCGCCGCCGTCCTCCGCGCGGAGGCGCCGTTGCGGCTCGACGAGGAGCGGACCGCCGGCGACCCGGCCGCCGAGGCGTGGACGTTTGCCGGCGTCCCGATCCCAGGCCCGGACGGTCTGCCCCTCGGGGTGCTGGGGATCGCCGCGCCGGATGCCCGAACGTGGCCGGCCGACCTCGGCGACATCCTCGCCGACCTCGGCGGCGCCATCGGCGACGCCTGGGGCGCCGCCGACCGGTCCGGTCCCCGGCCGGCGGATCTCGATCTCAGCCCGGTCCTTGACGCCACTCCTGACGCCTTCCTCGCCGCGGACCTGGCGGGCCGGATCGTCGCCTGGAACGCCGCCGCCCAGTCCATGTTCGGCTGGAGCGCCGCCGAGGCGATCGGCCGCCCCGCTGACACGCTGGTGGCCGATCCGGCCGAACGGCAGTGGCTGCGCGAAGCGCGGCAGCGGGTCGCCGAGGCCGGGGCGGCCGCCACCGGACCGGCCTCCCGCCAGGTGACCGCCGCGCACCGGGACGGCCGCCAGTTTCCCGTCGACATGGTCATGGGCCTCACGACCAACGGGACTGGCGCGCTGTTCTTCGCGTTCCTGCGCGACGTCAGCGACCGCGTGGCTGTCGAGAGAGCGCTCGAGGGCGAACACAGCTTCATGCGGGCGTTGCTCGACAGCCTCGATGTCGGCGTTCTGGCCCTCGGTGACGACGGCGAGATCGTGCTCGCCAACGAGGTGATCCGCGAGATGGGCGTCCCGGTCGTCTGGTCCCGCACCGACCCAGACGTGCTGCTGCCCGAGCTTTACCACTCCGACGGACGTCCCATGCGCCTGCGGGACACACCGCTGGCGCGCGCCTTCGTCGGCGAGGAGTTGACCGAGTCTGAGGTGGTCATGCGCTCGCCCACCAGCGCGGTGCGCTACTTCTCGGTCAACGGCCGTCCGATCCGCGGCTTCCAGGGCGACCGCCGCGGCGCGGTGATCGCCCTGAGCGAGATCACCGACCGCCGCCGTCGGCAGCGCTTCCGCGACTGCGATCTCGCCGCGGCGCGGGCGCTGGCCGGCGCCGACACCGTTGACGACGCCGCCGGGTCGGTCGCCGCCGAGCTGCTGCGCGCCACCGACGGCCTTCGGGTGGTGATCGAGGCTGAGGACCACGTCAGTGGCCGTCGCCGGGTGATCGGCGCCGCCGGCGCGGCCGCGCCGGTCCAGAACGACCGGGGCGGCCGCGACCTCCGGACCGCGATCGCCCTGCACGGGCGCTCCTATGGCTCGATCGGCGTCAGCGACACCGTCGAGCCGTTGGCCGAGGAGCTGCTCGCCGGGGTCGCCGGCCAGCTCGCCCAGTTCCTGGAGCGTCGGCGAACCGAGAGTCTGGCCTTGGAGCTGAGCCGCACCAAGGACGAGTTCATCGCCCTGGCCGGACACTCGTTGCGGACGCCGCTGACCTCGATCGCGTCGCTGACCGAGTTGCTGCGCGCCGCCGGCGACGACCTGGCCGCCGAACGCGATCAGCTGCTGGGGCGGATCCAGGCCAACGCCGACGCCCTGCGCGCCATCGTCGAGGATCTGCTCGATCTCGCCGGTCTGGAGTCTGGCCACATCGAGATGATGCTGGCGCCGGTCGACCTTGCGGAGATCGTCACTGAGGGCGTCGAGGGCGTGCGGTCGGGGGCCGGTCAGGTGGAGCTGCACGGCGACGTCCCCACCGAGCTGCCGATGACCGGCGACCGGATACGGCTGCGCCAGGTGGTGGACAACCTGCTCAGCAACGCCGTGAACTACAGCCCCGACGGCGGCCGGATCGAGGTGCGGTTGCGGGCGGTCGACGGAGTCGCCGAGCTCACCGTCGCCGACCGGGGCATCGGCATCCCGCCGTCGGAGCGGGGTCGCCTGTTCAACCGGTTCTTCCGGGGCGCCTCCGCCCACGAGCGCGGCATCCCGGGCACCGGCCTGGGCCTGGCCCTTACCCGCGTCATCGTCCAGCGTCACGGCGGGGACATCGCCGTCGTCGACGACGACGGACCAGGCACGACGTTCATGGTGCGACTGCCGACGGCGCCGGTCCGACCGGAGCGGCCGTGAGCGGCCGGCGGGCCGCCGCTTGCCTCGATAGGTAGCCTGGCCGCATGAGAGTGGGGATCGTTGGCGCCACCGGCCAGGTCGGCGCCGTCATGTTGAAGCTGCTGGACGAGCGTTCCTTCCCGGCCGACGAGCTGCGCCTGTTCGCCTCGGCGCGCTCCGCCGGCCGCCTGCTGAGCTGGCGCGGGATTGAGATCGCTGTCGAGGACGCCGCCTCCGCCGACTACACCGGCCTGGACATCGTGCTGTTCTCGGCCGGGGGCGCCACCTCGCGCGCGTTGGCGCCGGCGGTCGCCGCGGCCGGGGCCGTCGTCATCGACAACTCCTCAGCCTGGCGGATGGACCCGCAGGTGCCGCTGGTGGTTGCCGAGGTCAACCCGGGCGCGCTGACCGACCGGCCCAAAGGCATCGTGGCCAACCCGAACTGCACGACGATGGCGGCGATGCCGGTGCTGCGGCCGCTGCACGACGAGGCCGGCCTCACCGCGCTGGTGGTGTCGACGTACCAGGCGGTCTCCGGCGCTGGTCTGGCCGGTGTCGCCGAGCTGGCCGAGCAGGTCGTCAAGGCCGGCGACCAGGCCAGCGCGCTGGCCTATGACGGATCCGCGGTGCAGTTCCCGGCGACGTCGTCGTTTGCCGCGCCGATCGCCTTCAACGCGTTGCCACTGGCCGGCGCCCTCCTGGACGACGGCTCGGGCGAAACGGAGGAGGAACGCAAGCTGCGCGACGAGTCCCGCAAGATCCTCGGTCTGCCGGACCTGCTGGTCTCCGGCACCTGCGTGCGGGTGCCGGTGTTCACCGGGCACAGTCTCCAGCTCAACGCCCGGTTCGAGCGCCCGATCAGCGTGGCCCGGGCCACCGAGCTGTTGGGCCAGGCGCCCGGGGTGACCCTTGTGGACGTGCCCACCCCGCTGATCGCCGCCGGCCAGGACCCGACGTTCGTCGGCCGGATCCGCCGCGACGAGACGGTGACCAACGGCCTGGCGTTGTTCTGCTCCGGCGACAACCTGCGCAAGGGCGCGGCGCTCAACGCCGTCCAGCTGGCCGAGCTGGTGGCGCGCGGCTGATGGGCAACGCCGTCCGGTTCGGGTACAAGGCCTCGGCTGAGCAGTTCGACCCGGCCACGTTGCTGGGATTCGGGGTGCTGGCCGAGGACCTCGGCTTTGACTCGGTCCTCGTCAGCGACCACCTGCAACCCTGGCGGCACACCGACGGGCACGCGCCGGCCGCGCTGCCGTGGCTCGGGGCGCTGGCGGCCCGCACCGACCGGGTCGTCATCGGCACGAGCGTGTTGACGCCGACCTTCCGGTACCACCCGGCCGTGATCGCGCAGGCGTTCGCCACGCTCGGCTGTCTGGCGCCGGGCCGGGTGGCGCTGGGGGTGGGATCGGGGGAGTCGCTCAATGAGGCCCCTTTGGGCGCGGCGTGGCCGGCGCCAAAGGAGCGGCTGGCCCGGCTCGCCGAGGCCGTCGAGATCATCAGGGCGTTGTGGGACGGTGACCGGGTCAGCGTCGACGGCGCGTTCTACCGGCTTGACCGGGCCACGGTCTACGACCGTCCCGACCAGCCCGTGCCGTTGTACCTGGCCGGGTCGGGCCAGGTGGCGGCGCGGCTGGCCGGGCGTCTCGGCGACGGCTTCATCTGCACCTCCGGCAAGGGGGAGCAGCTGTATACCCAGACCCTGCTGCCCGCGCTGGCCGCCGGCGCCGCGGCGGCCGGGCGTCGCGTCGACGACCTCGACCGCATGATCGAGGTCAAGGTCTCGTTCGACCCTGACCTGGCCCGCGCCCGGGCGGACACCCGGCACTGGGCGGCGCTGGCCCTGACGCCGGAGGAGAAGACCGGCGTCGACGACCCGGTCGAGATGCAGCGGCGGGCGGACGCGCTCCCGGTCGATCGGGCCGCCAGCCGTTGGATCGTCTCGACCGATCCGGACGAACACGCCGAACGCGTCGGTCAGTATCTGTCGATGGGCTTCCAACATCTGGTGTTCCATGCGCCCGGGCCGGACCAGGCCGGGTTCCTGCGCCGCTACGCCAGTCAGGTGCTGCCGTTGCTGCGCGAGCGGGTCGCGGCGACCAGGGTCGGCCCTGGCGCCCCATGATGGTGGCGTCGTCGTCGACTCTGGAGGTTCGCCGGTGCCCTACCGGGTCCGGGGCGTAGTCGCCCCCGCCAAGAACGCCCCCGCTGTGCTCACCGAGATCATCGTTCCTGATCCGGGGCCTGGCGAAGCCGTCGTCGATGTCGCCGCCTGCGGGGTCTGCCACACCGACCTGCACTATGTGGAGGGTGGGATCGGGGACGAGTTTCCGTACCTGCTCGGCCACGAGGCCGCGGGCACGGTGTCGGCCGTCGGGCCCGGCGTCACCCAGGTGCGCCCCGGGGACTATGTGGTGCTCAACTGGCGGGCCGTCTGCGGCGCCTGCCGGTCCTGCCGCCGCGGCCGGCCGCAGCGCTGCTTCGCCACCCATAACGCCACCCAGAAGATGACCCTGGTCGACGGCGCGCCGCTGTCGCCGGCGCTGGGTATCGGCGCCTTCGCCGACAAGACGCTGGTGGCGGCCGGTCAGTGCACCGTCGTCGACGCCGCAGCGGCGCCCGAGGTCGCCGGACTCCTCGGCTGCGGCGTGATGGCCGGCGTCGGGGCCGCCCTGCACACCGGCCAGGTCGGCCCCGGCGACAGCGTCGCGGTCTTCGGCTGCGGCGGGGTCGGCGACGCCGCCATCGCGGGCGCGGTCATCGGCGGCGCCACCACGATCATCGCGGTCGATCTCGATCAGCGGAAGCTCGACTGGGCCCGCGACTTCGGCGCCACCCACACCGTCAACGCCGCCGACGTCGACCCGGTGGCCGCGATCCGCGAGCTGACCGGCGGCCACGGCGTCGACCTGGCGATCGACGCGGTCGGCATCCCGCAGACCTACCACCAGGCGTTCTACGCCCGCGACCTGGCCGGAACGGTCGTCCTGGTCGGCGTGCCCAGACCCGAGGCGCGCCTCGACCTGTCGTTGCTGGACGTGTTCGGCCGCGGCGGCACGCTCAGATCCTCCTGGTACGGCGACTGCCTCCCGGAGCGGGACTTCCCGATGCTCATCTCGCTCTATCTCCAGGGCCGGCTGCCGCTGGACCGGTTCGTCACCGAGCGGGTCGGGCCGGGCGATGTGCCGGCGGCCTTCGACCGGATGGCCAGGGGCGACGTGCTGCGCAGCGTGGTGGTGTTGTGAGTGGACGGGACGCCGCTCTGGCGGCGGTCCTGGAGGCCGCGCCCGACGCGATCATCGCGGTTGACGCCGATGGACGCGTCGTGCTCGCGAACCGTCGCGCCGAGCGGCTGTTCGGCCAGCCGATGAGCCAGCTCGTGGGCGCGGACGTGCGCACGCTCGTCCCCGGCGGGCTGCCGGCGTCCGCCGACGCGGACGTGCCGGTGGTCACCGACGCCCGCCGCGCCGCCGGCGGGACCGTTCCGGTGGAGGTGACCGTCGGTGAGGCCGGGACGCTGCGCTGCGCGGTGCTCCGGGACATCAGCGACCGGCTCACCGCGGAGGCCGAGCAGCGCCGGCTGCGGGCCGTCGCCGAACGGGACCGGGTGGACGCCCAGCTGCAACGGGCCCAACGGTGGGAGAGCCTCGGCCAGCTCGCCGGCGGCGTCGCCCATGATTTCAACAACATTGTCGGCGTGATCCTCAGCTACGCCGAGTTCGTCGTCGAGCAGGCCGCGACCGGCGGGGACGTCGGCGCCATCGCCGCCGACGCCCAGCAGGTGGTCCGGGCGGCGCACCGGGCCAGCCAGCTGACCCAGCAGCTGTTGTCGTTCGCGCGTCGGGACGTGGCCCGGATCGAGCCGATCGACCTCAACGTGTTGGTGCGCGACGTCCGGGCGTTGCTGCGGCGGTCGGTGGGCGAGCACATCGCGGTGCGGGCGTTGCTGTCCGACCCGCTGCCGGCGGTGCTCGCCGACGGGGAGCAGCTCCGTCAGGCGTTGATGAACCTGGCGGTCAACGCCCGCGACGCGATGCCCGGCGGCGGGACGCTGACGCTGCGCACGGATCTGCCCGCCGACGACCAGGGCCGCTGGCCGCCGGGACGGTATGCGCGGCTGCGGGTGACCGACACGGGTTCCGGGATGCCGCGTGAGGTCATCGAACGGGCGTTCGAGCCGTTCTACAGCACCAAACCTCGCGGCGAGGGCGCCGGCCTGGGGCTGGCCACGGTCTTCGGCGCGGTCACCCAGGCCGGCGGCGAGGTGAGCATCGACTCCGCCCTGGGCGCGGGCACCACGATCACCATGCTGCTGCCGCTGGCCCAGTCCCAGGAGTCGCCGCCAGCCGGGCCCTCGCCGTCGTCGGCGCCGTCAGCTGAGACCATCCTGTTCGTCGAGGACGACGAGGCGCTGCGTGATGTCGCGGCGCGCACCCTGCGCTCCGCCGGCTACCGGGTCCTGCTGGCCGCCGACGGGGCGGCGGCTCTGGAGCTGGCGCTGGCCCATGCGGGCCCGATCCAGCTGCTGGTCAGCGATGTGGTGCTCCCGGGGATCCAGGGCCGGGAGCTGGCTGGGCGGCTGGCGCTCACCCGGCCGGGAACCCGGGTGCTGTACGTGTCCGGGTACGCCCCGCCGGTGCTGGCGTCCCGGGGCACCCTGGCCGCGGACGTCACCCTGCTCACCAAGCCGTTCAGCCGGGACGAGTTGTTGTCGGCGGTGCGTCGTCGCCTTGACGAGCGCTGACGCCGGCGGCGTCAGGCGGCGGAGATGGCGCTGTGGTTGGCAGCGGCGGCCAGCTTCGCGCCCATCTCGGTCGCCGGCAGCGGCTTGTCGAAGTAGTAGCCCTGCGCCAGCCGGTACCCGAGCTGGTGCAGTCGCTCGACCTGGGCGCGTGTCTCCACGCCCTCGGCGACGGTGCCCAGGTGCAGGCCCTCGGCGATCTGGAGCATCGCCGTCGCGATGATCGACTCCTCTTCCCGGCCAGGAATGCCGTCGATGAACGATTTGTCCACCTTGAGGATGTCGACCGGGGTGGTGCGCAGCAGACCCAGCGAGGAGTGCCCGGTGCCGAAATCGTCCAGGGCAACCGAGACGCCGAGGTGCGAGATCGCCGTGAGCGCCTCCACCGCCGGTCCGTTCTCGAAGACGGCGGTCTCGGTGACCTCCACGGTCAGCCGGTCGGCGGTGAGCCCGGACTCCCGCAGCGCCTCGGCGACCTGGCTGGCGAAGCCCGGCTCGCGCAGTTGCCGCGCCGAGATGTTCACCCCGACCCGCCATGGTTGGCTGGCGCCGTCGCGCCGAAGCCACAGCGACGCCTGCCGGCACGCCTCCCGCAGGATCCAGCTGCCCAGCGGCACGATGAGCCCGGTGCGCTCGGCGGCGGCGATGAAGACGTCCGGCGGGACCATGCCCTGGGACGGGTGCGTCCACCGGACCAGCGCCTCGGCGCCGGCCGGCACGCCGTCGGGCAGTTGCACCACCGGCTGGAACAACAGGTGGAACTCGCCGCGGTCCAGGGCCAGTCGCAGGTCCGCCCCCATCTGCGCGTCGGTGGCGGCACGTTCGTCCAGGGTCGCGTCGTACCGGGCGTGCCGGCCCTTGCCCCCGGACTTGGCCGCGTACATGGCCAGGTCGGCGCGGCGTAGCAGCTCGATGGCGTCCAGGTCGCCGGCCGCGTCGGCGACGCCGATGCTCGAGCCCACCAGCAGGTCGAGGCCGCTCACCGAGACCGGCCGCTCCAGCGCGGTGGCGATCCGGTCGAGCACGTCGATCGCGTCGGTCGCCGACACCCCGGGCAGGAGCAGGGCGAACTCGTCGCCGCCGAACCGGGCCACGGTGTCGTCGCTGCGCACGCAGGCACGCAACCGTTGGGCGACGGCCACCAGCAGCGAGTCCCCGGTGACGTGCCCCAACCGGTCATTGATCACTTTGAAGTCGTCGAGGTCGATGAGCACCACGCTGGACGGGACCGCCGACGCTCCGGCCTCCGCGACCCGCTGCTCGAACAGCCGCCGGTTCGCCAGGCCGGTGAGGCTGTCGTGCTGCGCCTGGTGGGCCAGCTGGGCCTGGGTGTCCCGCAGCTCCCGGACGGTGGCGTCGACCCGGTTGAGCAGACGGTTGTTCTCCGACAGCGCGCTGATCTGCCGGTACACGACGGCCGCCGTCAGGAGCACCGCGGCCACCGCGCTGATGATGACGTCATCGTCGCGGCGGGCGGCGGTCACCATCAGCAGGCCATCGACGGCGGCCACGGCCAGATACGGAACGAAGCTGAACAGCCGCCGGGGCGGCTCGGTGGCCGGCTGCGGGGCGCCGGCGGCCCGGCGCTGACGGTCGGCGGCCAGCGTGATGAGCAGCGCGGTCGGCGCCAGGGAGATCGTCGCCGCGAGGCTGGGGGTGATCTGCGCTAGCCAGGGCCCGGCGGCGCCGGTGGTGGCCCCGACGGACGCCGCGACGGCCAGCAGACGCATCGCGGGCGTGTCAACCGCCCGGGCGCCCAGCAGCGCGATCTTGAGGAAGGCGAAGCCGCCGATGAAGCCCAACGCGATGACGCCGAGCGTGGGGGCGACCCGGGAACTGATCATCCCGGCCCAGTCGCCGAAGTGTCGGAATGACAGGTACCAGACGAAAACGCCAGTGGTGAACATCACGATCGCGGCGTCGAGCACGAAGCGTCGCCTCGCCTCGGCTGTCAACTGGGCCCGGCTGGGCAGCCGCAGCAACGCCCACATGAGCATGAGCAGGGCCATCGCGTAGATCGCCAGCGTCGCCTCGGGCACCTGGACGATCTGGCCCGCCGCGGTGGCGCTGAGAGTCTCCCGCCCGTGCGCGGCGACCACCACCGCGTACGCGTTGGTCGCCCCGCCGACGGACAGGAGCCCGGTCGTGATGCCCATATGCCGCCAGAAGCGGCGCGCCGCCGGGTAGGCGTCCGCCGGCACGGCACGCCAACACGCCCACGAGGCCAACGCCCCGACCGGCAGCGTGGTCGCCCACGCCAGCTCGATCGGCACTGCCGCGCCGCCCACCCGCAGCGCCGCCCACGCCAGGTACACGGCCGTGATCGTCGAGGTCGCCACGACCACCCGGTTCGCCCGGAAGTCCAGCACCCCGCTCATGCCGGCGCCGCCCTGTCCGTGGGAGCCTCCGCGCTGTGGACCACGAACCTGCCCTTGCCCTGCTGCTTGGCGACGTACATCGCCGAGTCGCCGCGGCGCAGCAGCACGTCAGGGTCGGTGTCGTCGTCGGACGAGAGCGCGGCCACGCCGATGCTGCACTGTAGGCGCAGCCGTTGGCCGTCGACCGTCACCGGGCGCTCCAACGCGGTGATGAAGCGCTGGGCGACCAGGGTCGCCTCCCCCGCGGTCGTCTGGGGAAGCAACACCGCGAACTCGTCGCCGCCGAGGCGGGCGGCGGTGTCGGTGGCCCGGATGCTTCCCTGGAGACGGTCGGCGACGGCGATGAGGGCGGTGTCTCCGGCGTGGTGGCCGAGGGTGTCGTTGATGCTCTTGAAGTCGTCCAGATCGATGACGAGAACGGTGACCGTGCCGTCGTCGTGCCGGCGTTGCCGAGTTGCCGCCTGGAGCCGCTCGGTGAACAGCGCCCGGTTCGCCAGCTGCGTCAGCGGGTCGTGCTGAGCCTGGTGCCGCAGCCGCTCCTGAAGCTGGCGTGCCTCGGTCACCTCGCGCGAGTTGCTCACCATGCCGGCGACGTCCGGCTGGTCGAGAAGGTTCGTGGTGATGACCTCCAGCCAGCTCCAACTGCCGTCGGCGTGCCGGTAGCGGGCCTGGTAGGTGACGGTGGCGCCGGGCGTCGCGTTCGCTTCCCGCAGCTGGGACTGCACCTCGGCCCGGTCTTCCGGGTGCAGGAACGTCGTCGACTGCTGCCCGACAAGCTCTTCCACGCGGTAGCCCAGGACCCGGGTGACGGCCGGGCTCACGTAGCTGAAACACCCGGCGGCGTCGATGACCGTCGTGATGTCGGAGGAGTGCCGTAGCAGGGAGCTGAGCCGGCGCTCGTGGCGTTGCAGCTCGGCCAGGCTGTCGTCCACCTTCGCCAGCAGTCGCGCGTTGTCGGCGAACGCCACCAGCTGGCGCGCCACGACCATGCCGACGATCGCCAGGGCGCCGACGAGGACGCCGAGGGCGCGCGTGTCCAGGGCGTTGGCGCCCAGACCGTTGAGCATCACGTGCAGCAACAGTCCGAACACCCCCACCACCATGGCGTACGGCAGCGCGCTGTACCGGCGGCTGCCGACCCGGCGGCGGGCCTGGGTCGGGACACCGTCGGTGACCCGCCAGAGCTGGACCAGCACGCCGAGGGTGACCAGGTGGCCCGGGGTGAGCCGGATCGCCAGCTCAAGGCCGGAGCCGAGGCGGTGGTCCAGGTCCGGTAGCGGCAGGTAGGTCCCGGCGACGCCCTCGACAGCGCAGGAGGCGATGAAGAGGAGCGCCGCGCCCGGAGGGTCGGCGGGCGCTCCGCGAAGATCACCCGGATGCCGGCGAACGCCGCCACGAGCAGCAGGGCCGCCGCGGCGAGCGCCAGCGCGATGTCGGTGTTGGTGACGGCGCGGCTATTGACCCCGAGGAACCACACGAACACGCCAGCCCCGACGAGCACGGTGGCGGTGTCGAGCCAGAACGCGACCCGTTCCCGGCGGGTCCGGGGCCCCATCGGATAGACGAGCATGGTGGCGACGACGGCGAGGACGCCGACCGCCATCATCACTGGTTGGACGTTCGCCATCAGCGCGCGGGCGTGCTCGGAGCTGCCGTTGGCGGTGACGCCCCGCCCGACATCGCCGAGGAGGATGGCCGCCCCGGCCACCGTCATCGAACGCCAGAACCGACGCGCCGGTCCGGGGTCCAGCCGGCGAAGGACCAGCCAGGACGCGGCGGCCAGGACCATGTCGAGCAGCCCGATGCTCACCCAGAAGACGCCGGTCAGCTCTTCGGGCCGCCAGTCCCCGGCGATGAACACCGTGGTGCTGACGATCATCATGAGCACGTAGCCGGCCAGCGCCTTCCCCCGCCACGAGGAGGCGCGCGCGAGGGACCACGCCCGGACCGTCCGGGGTGGCATCTGTGTGCGTGAATACTGGGGCACCCGCGCCTCCCTTCCTCTCAGCCATCGGCGCCGACCGCCTCGCGGCTGAGGGATTGGGAACGCCAGCGCCGCGTCGGCGGAATCCTTGCCTTTGGCAACCTGGGCAGGTAGGCAGAGGCGGGAGTTAACCGACAGCTGGGGAGGACCACCGGTGAGCACACTGACAGCGGCCAGGCGAGCGTCGGCCGGGGCCGGGGGCGGGGCCGCGATGGCGTCGGCGTTGGTCGTCGCGCTGATCGCCACGGCCGCGCCCGCAAGCGCCGCCCCCACGCCCGCCGCTCCGAGCACGGTCGCGCCCGCCGCCGGGGCGGCCGCGGAGCCAGACCGCCAGCCCACCGCCGTCGGCTACGGGGGCGCCGTCTCGACGGTCGACCCGACCGCCACTGCCGTCGGGCTGGAGGTGCTGCGCCGGGGCGGGAACGCCGTCGATGCGGCGGTGGCCAGCGCCGCCACGCTCGGGGTCACCGAGCCGTTCTCGGCCGGGATCGGCGGCGGCGGCTTCTTCCTGTACTACGACGCCCGCCGCCGGGCTGTTCACTCGATCGACGGTCGCGAGTCGGCGCCGGCCGCCACGACCGCCACGCACTTCATCGATCCGGCGACCGGCGCCCCGTACGACTTCGCCGAGGCGCGGGTGAGCGGGCTGTCGGTCGGCGTCCCGGGCACGCTGGCGACCTGGCGCGACGCGGCCCGCCGGTGGGGAACCCGGCCGTTGTCGTCGCTGCTGCGGCCGGCGATCGGCGTTGCCGACGGCGGCTTCGTGGTCGACGCCATGTTCCGTGCCCATGTCGCGGAGAACCTCACCGAGTTCGGCCAGTTCTCCTCGACCCGCGACCTGTACCTGCCGGGCGGCGCGCCGCCAGAGGTCGGCAGCGTCCACCGCAACCCGGACCTCGCGGCCACCTATCGGCAGATCGCCAGGCGGGGAGTCGGCGAGTTCTACCGGGGCCCGATCGGCGGCGATGTCGTAGCCGCCGTCAACCGTCCGCCGCTGGCCGCCGAGCGACCCCACTGGCCCCACCTCATCCGGCCTGGCGCCATCACCGCCGCCGACCTGGCCGGCTACCGGGTCCGTCGGCCGGCGCCCACCCGCTCCGACTACCGCGGCCTGGACGTCTACGGCATGGCGCCGCCGTCCTCTGGCGGCGTGGCCGTGGGGGAGGCGCTCAACATCCTGGAGCGGGGGAAGCTGCGTGGCCTGCCGCGGGCCCAGGCGTTGCACCGGTACCTGGAGGCCGGGGCGCTCGCGTTCGCCGACCGCAACCGCCACATCGGCGACGGCGCCAGCCGGCGGACCGTCCGCCGGCTGGTCAGCGACCGGTACGCCGCTGACCGCGCCTGCCTCATCGACCCGGCCAGGGCGCTGCCCAAGCCGGTGGGCCCCGGCGACCCGAACGCCCGGCCGGGCGGCTGCGCCAGCGCCCGCCCGGCCGGGTCCCCGACCGAAGGGCAGAGCACCACCCACCTGACGACCGCCGACCGGTGGGGCAATGTCGTGGCCTACACGCTCACCATCGAGCAGACCGGCGGGTCGGGCATCGTCGTCCCCGGTCGGGGTTTCCTGCTCAACAACGAGCTGACCGATTTCAACTTCACCGGCACCCAGGGCGACGCGGCTGACCCGAACCTTCCTGGTCCGCGCAAGCGTCCGCGCAGTTCGATGGCGCCGACCATCGTCGCCGACCGCGGTCGCCCGATCCTGGCGCTGGGCACCCCCGGTGGATCGACGATCATCACAACGGTTCTGCAGGTTCTGGTGAGCCGGTTGGACCTCGGGATGGATCTTCCAGCGGCGCTTGCCGCGCCCCGGGTCACCCAACGCAACACCGCGGTCGCGCCGGCCGAGGCCGAGTTCCTGGCTACCCCGGAGGCGACGGCGTTGACGGCTCTCGGACACCGTTTCGAGCTCCGTCCGGAGATCGGCGCGGTGGCCGCGGTGGAGTTGTGGCGGGACGGGCGGATGTTGGCTGCCGCCGAGCCGGCGCGCCGTGGCGGCGGAGCGGCCGCGGTGGTCCGCCCCCGCTGACAGCGCCTCCGGTCCTCGTTCGGCCAGGCTTCACAGACGGCGCACGACCCGATATCGGGTCGTGCGCCGTCTGTGCTTGAGGAATGCCGGGTCGTCGGGTGAATATTGTGTCGGCCGGGTCAGGCCAGGTCGGTCAGCAGCGCCTGCCGGCGACGTCGGGTGATGACGATGGCCAGGCCACCGGCCGAGGCGAGCATCACGCCGGCGCCGACCACACCGCCGAGCGCGCCGCCGGTGACCGGAAGCGTGACGTCGTTGTCGCCGCCGCCGTTGTTCCCGTCGTCATCCCCGTCGTTGTTCCCGCCGCTGTAGTTCTCGTTGCCGTTGTTCCCGTTGTCGCAATCGTTGTTGCCGTTGTTCCGGTGGTCGCAACCGTTGTTGCCGTGGTTTCCGTTGTTGTCGCACTTTCCGGGGCGCCACTTGCCGTCGCGCCACTGGCCCTTGCAGTCGTCGTCGCCCGGCGTCGGAGTGACGGTCGGCCTCGGATTGGGCTTGCCGCCATGGTTCCCACCGCCACCGATGACGCCGTACCCACAGATGCAGTTCATGAGAATCCGCATCGTGATACCGCCGCAGATGGTGGCGTAGGACTTGACGATCGTTATGGACTTGCTGCTGCTGGCGAGCCAGAACTTCTTCTTGCCGTTGACGACGCTCTGGCCACCCCAGATGCCGTCATGCATGCGCTTGCCCTGGAGCCGGTTCTTGCCGACCTTGATCTTCTTGTCGACCCGGCCGTCGCCGTTCACGTCAACCTCAGCGGTGACCTCGTCGAGCGAGCCCTTGTCGGGCATGTCGTACATGGACATGTGCTTGCCGAAGCTCATGTCCAATCCGAGGGACGCGAGGATCTGAAGCGTGCCGCAGTTGCCGGAGTTACCCGAGCCGTAGCCGGACCCACCGCCGTAGTTGCCGCCGCCGGACCAGCCGTAGCTACCGCCACCGCCGGATCCGCCGTAGTTGCCGCCGCCGTGGCCGGAGTTGCCGTAGGACGACCCGCCGCCGAGCAGTGATGAGACGACCCCACCCAGTTTCGGGCCGGTGGCCGCGGATGCGGGCGCCGCGAGGACCACTGCGGATACGCCGCCGAGCATGAGGCCGGCCAAGCCGGCGCTGAGACGTGCCAAGGACTTCATAAGAGCTCCCGGGGAGGGGTAGCGATGGACGCTTAATGTTCACGCTCAGTAACGCGAGCTGCGTATCCACCGAACGGTCTGGGTGCCCTGACCGGCACAACCGCACTCGACATTGCCGGTCAAGTCCCAGATTTGCCACAAAGGGTCTCCCGGCTATCACGAGGGAACAATCACTTTAAGTAATGGTATTTAAAAATCCGACAAATTGTGGTTTGGGAGCTTTTGTGGCGGGGTAACCGGCTCGCCACCGACGACTCGCTGCGGCGCCCTTCCTGGACGTCGCAGCGCAGCAATTTGGAGGAGCCCATGCTTGTCGAGGACACCCGCTCGGGCGCGGTCGCAGCCCGCCGTGGCGACCGCGACCGCGCCCAGGCCGAGATCGACCAGATCCGGACCCACCTCCAGCAGCGCTACGAGGAGTTGGAGCACGAGTACGAGCAGGCGGTCGCCGACACCCAGTCGCTGAGCCGGGCCCATCTGGCGGACACCGCCGGCGACGACGACGCCGACATCGGCACCAAGACATCGCAGCGAGAGCGGGAGATGTCCGTGGTGCGCAGCATCGCCGAGCGTCGTTCCCAGGTGGAGAACGCGTTGCGCCGGCTGGCCGAGGGCGTGTACGGCTGGTGCGAGCGATGCTCGGGGGCGATTCCGGTCGAACGGCTCACGGTCTTCCCGTGGGCGACGTCCTGTGTGTCCTGCAAGCAGGTCAGCGAGCGCCGGGCCGGCGGCTGACCTACCAGGCGCCGGTCACGGCGCCTGGTACCCGACCGCGACCTGGCCCGGATCGCCGCCACTGGCGGCGATCCGGTACCGGTAGTAGCCGGGCGTCCCCATGTGCCGCAGCCGCTGGTCGTCGTCGCCGTCCTCGGCGGAGGCGACGGTGATCCACTTTTTCCCCGTCCACTGCTCCAGCGCCAGACTCACCTGGGTCCCTGCGGGCCCGTCCGCGCAGCCGCGATGCTCGCCGCCGACCCGACTGATGTGATATGTCGCGTTCGGCTGGTAGGCGTTGACGCCCGGGGCGACGGTCACCGTGCCGGTCTTGGCCAGTCCCGCGCACGCGTCGCCGGGCTCGGGAAGGCTGCTGTCCAGTTGCGTGCTCAGGGTGAGGCCGTACGCGGCCAGCGCTTCGTTGGCCGGCTGGAAGTAGGTGACGCCACCGTCGGCGCAGTTGCCCGATCCGCCCGAGGTGAGGCCCTGAGCCTGCTGCCCCGACATCCAGGGACCGCCGGAGTCGCCCGGCTCGGCGCAGGCGTCGGTGCGGGTCAGCCCGCTGACCTTTCCTTCGGCGTAGTTGGCGGTGGCGTTCTTGGCCAGGATCACCCCGCACCGCCATCCGGTGGTGGCGCCCGAGCGGCACACCGACGCCCCGACCGGCGCCTCGGCCGATCCCAGCACCGCGACCGAACCGCCGGAGTGGTCGTTGACGCTGGCGGCGGCGGTGACACCGGCCGCGGCGCGGACGTAGGCGTAATCGTCGCCGGGGAAGGCGGAGCTGGCGATCGTCCCCAACGGCCGGTCGTTGGCGTCGCGGACCGGCTCGCCGACAGTGCCGCAATGTCCGGCGGTGATGAAGCCGCCCTCGACGGCCAGGCCGACCGAGCAACGGCCGCCGCTGACGACAAGACCGTCGCCGCCCCGGACGTCGGCGTAGAGCCGCGGCCGGTCGCCCGATGTGGTCTCCACGCGTACCGTGTCGGCGTCGACGCCGGCCTGGGTCGCGAAGCTCCGGGCGTCCGCGGCGTCGCCACGGGTGAGAACGACCACCGCGTTGTTCGACACGTCGACGTGCCAGCCCACAACGTCGTCGGCGCCCCGGTCGGCGGCGGCGTCGAGCCGGGACTTCGCGGCGCGCAACGCAGCGGCGCTGCGCTTGACGATCCGCGGCTCGGCCCCGGTGGCGCGTACCCGTTCGGCCTGTTCTGGGCTGGTGACGGCGACGGTGAGCCGATGGTCGGCGGCCAGCCAGGCGCCGGCGTAACCGCTGCCCAGCTCGTGGCGTAGCCGCAGCTCGACGTCGGTGGCCCGGCGCTCGGTGTCGATGCGGACCCTGGCCTGTCGTGGGTCCATCCCGAGATCGCGTTGCATGGCGGTGAGGATCTGGGCGAACGGGTCCGGCGGCGGGGGCGGCTCGGGGTCGAACGACTCGGCGAGCGCCGGCACGGTCACCGCTGCGACCAGGCCGAGGGCCAGTCCGGTGGTCGCGATGCCGAGCACGCGGTTCATCGATCTCCTCAGTGCCGTCGCCACGCCGCGGCACGATCGGTGGCCACGGCAGCGCCGACGCTACGCCCGCCGGTCCAGGATGATCCGGACCGCGACGTCAGCGTCAGCACAACGTCCACTTAGTTCAGACTGGACGGCGTGATCCATCAACTGACGGTCGTCATACTCACGCCGAACGACGGATGTCGGGAGAGCCACGTTCCGTAGTTCGGGTTGCGTTCGACGGCTTCCTGGTATGCCGCCACCGCGTACTGAAAGACCTGGTCGGAGGTGGCGGCGGCCTCGGACTGGGGGTGCCATCCGAGCAGTTGTCGCCAGCGCAGCGGGGCGCCGGCGAGTGGGCGCATCACCGCTGTCGGTGTGGGCCGCAGGGTCGGCCGACACAGCGCCACCGCCGCCCCGGCCTCGACCAGGTCGAGAGCGCCCCGGTCGTCGATCTCGTAGATCCGCTGGGGCGTGAAGCCGGCGCGGGCGCAGGTGGCGGCGAAGCAGTCGTTGAAGCAGCCGTCTCCCGGGGCGGTGACCCAGTGCGCGCCGGCCAGCTCGGCCAGCTCGATCTCCTCCCGGCCGGCTAGCGGGTGGCGCGTCGGCAGCAGCACCTGGACGGCGTCGACGGCGACCTGCCGCCAGCTGAGGCCGACATCGCCGACGGGTCCCGGGTGACCACAGGCTCCGATGAGCGCGAAGTCCAGCCTCCCCGCGACGAGCTGCTGGGTGAGATCCTCCCGCGACCAGCTCGGATGGGTGCTGACGAGCGCTTCCGGCAGGTCAGCGGTCAGCCGTCGGACCAGGCCGCCGACCACGGAGCCGGCGACCGCGCCGATGCGGAACCGGCTGGCGTCGGCGCCGACGCCGGCCATCCGGGCGGCTTCGTCCTGGAGGCCCTGCATCGCCGGCAGCAGCACCCGTGCCCGGGCCAACACCAGCCCGCCGAGCGGGGTGGGCCTGGCCCCGCGCCGGTCCCGGAGGAACAACGGCCCGCCGAGTGTCCGCTCGATGCGCTGGAGCTGCGCGGTCAGCGCGGGCTGGGCCAGACCGAGCAGCGAGGCGGCTTTGGTGACGCTGCCGGTGTCGGCAATCGCGCAGACGACGCGGAGGTGACGGAGCTCCAGGTTCATAGCGCGAAAGGTAGGACCCGACTGGGATGTCTGGGAAGAAGCTAAAAACGGGCTGAATAGACTAAACCCGATAATGCGCCCAGAACTTTCTTGAGTTTTTTCGATCCGCCCGATTGCTGAAGGGCAGGGCGACCAGTATGCCCCGGCGGCTTCCGCTATCGGGCCACACCGCAACCTCGCCGTGCCACGATCGAGCACAGGGAAACCTCAGCCCGTCAGGAGGTGCGCCATGACCACGGCCAAGCACTGGACGATCGACCTGTACATCGACGAGCACGACGACAGCCGGAGCACCCGCGCAGACGCCCGGCTGCTCACCGGCGCCGGCCTGAACCTGCACGGCAGCGGGTCGGCCCGCCGCAACCCCGCCGACCAGGACGTGCCGGATATCGGTGACGAGCTCGCCGTCGCCCGGGCCCTGTTCGATCTCGCCCACCACCTGCTGGAGGCCGCCGCCGCGGACATCGAGTCAGCCACCCACGAACGGGCCGTCGTCCACGCCTGAGGCCCGCGCCCGCAGCCGCCCGACGGCGACGCGCCGGGCGCCGTCGCCGTTGCTGGTATGAAGGCTGCATGACTGTTGACGGCGAAGTGGTCGAGCTCTGCGCCGACCTGCTGCGAATCGACTCCACCAACACCGGCGACCCTGACACCTGCGTTGGCGAACGGGCCGCCGCCGAGTACGTGGCCGCCCGGCTCGACGAGGTCGGCATCGCCGGACAGCTCTACGAGTCGGCGCCCGGACGGGCCAGCGTCATGGCCCGCATCCCCGGCGCCGACAGCTCCCGTCCGGCGCTGCTGGTCCACGGCCACCTTGATGTCGTGCCCGCCGACGCCAGCGAGTGGTCGGTCCACCCGCTGTCCGGCGAGCTCCGAGACGGTTACCTGTGGGGCCGCGGCGCCATCGACATGAAGGACTTCGACGCCATGACGCTGGCGGTGGTCCGGCACTGGCAGCGCGAGCGCATCGTCCCGCCGCGTGACATCGTGCTGGCCTTCACCGCCGACGAGGAGGCCGGCAGCGACTACGGTGCCCGGTATCTGGCCGAGCATCACCGGGACTGGTTCGACGGCTGCACCGAGGCGATCGGCGAGGTCGGCGGCTACTCGTACACGGTGAGCAACGACCTGCGGCTCTACCTGGTGCAGACCGCCGAAAAGGGCATCGAGTGGCTGCGTCTCGTCGCTGACGGCAGGCCCGGCCACGGCTCGTTCATGCACGACGACAACGCCGTCACCGCGCTCTGCGAGGCGGTCGCCCGCCTCGGCTCGCACCGTTTCCCGGTCGTGGTCACCCCGACCGTCCGGGACTTCCTCGAACGGGTCTCCGAGGTCCTTGGCCTGGAGCTGGACCCGAATCGGCCGGAGGAGGTCATCGGCAAACTGGGCCCGCTGGCCCGGCTCATCGGCGCGACCATCCGCAACACCGCGAACCCGACCCGGCTGAACGCCGGCTACAAGGAGAACGTCATCCCGGGCCGGGCCACCGCCACCGTCGACTGCCGCACCCTGCCCGGCGCCACCGACGAGTTCCTGGCCCAGGTCCGGGCGATCATCGGCCCGGACATCCGGATCGAGAGCATCCAGAGCCAGCAGGCGTTGGAGACCAGCTTCGACGGCGACCTTGTGGACACCATGGCGGCGGCGCTGCGGGCCGAGGACCCGATCGCCCGGACCGTGCCGTACATGCTCTCCGGCGGCACCGACGCCAAGGCGTTCGCCACGATGGGCATCCGCTGCTTCGGCTTCGCCCCGCTCCAGCTGCCGGCCGACCTGGACTTCGCCTCGCTGTTCCACGGCATCGACGAACGGGTCCCGGTCGACGGTCTCAGGTTCGGCGCCCGGGTCCTGGACCGGTTCCTGCGCGCCAGCTGACCCCGCTACCACTACCGGCGACCGCCGGCGGTAGGCCCGCCCTACGGCCGGTGCTCCGGGTACCCGAACCGGATCGCCGACACGTCGTCCAGCGCCAAGGTGATCTCCGTGGGCAGGGTGAGCTGGTCGGCGGCCAGCGCCCCGCGCAGCTGCCCGGCGGTGCGCGCGCCGAGAATCGGCGCGCTCACCCCCGGCCGGTCCCGCACCCACGCCAACGCCACCTCCAACGGGGCGACGCCCAGACCGGCGGCCGCCGTCGTCACCGCCTCGACGATGCTGGAGCAGCGCGGGTCAAGATACGGGGCCACGAACGAGGCCAGGTGCTCGGAGGCGCCCCGCGAGTCCAGCGGACGCCCGTCGCGGTACTTGCCGGTCAGCACCCCACGCCCCAGCGGCGACCACGGCATCACCCCGAGCCCCGACGCCGCGCACGCCGGCAGCGCCTCCCGCTCGATACCGCGCTCCAGCAGCGAGTACTCCAGTTGGGCGGCCACCAGCGGGGCCCGCCCCGGCCACGCGCTCTGCCAGGTCGCCGCGCGGGCGACCTGCCATCCGGACAGGTTGGACACCCCGACGTACCGGCAACGGCCGCTGGCGACCGCGTGGTCGAGCGCCGACATCGTCTCCTCCAGCGGGGTGGCCGGGTCGTGCCCGTGCGCCAGCCACAGATCCACATGGTCCAGCCCGAGCCGCCGCAGCGACGCGTCCAGGGCGCCCAGCAGGTGCCCACGGGAGCCGTCGCGGCGCCGATCGCCACCGGCGCGCAGCCCGGCCTTGGTGACGATGAGCAGCTCTTCCCGGGCGCAGACCGTCGGGATCATCGACCCGAGGACCGTCTCGGCCTGACCGTCGCCGTACACGTCGGCGGTGTCGACGAGCGTGCCGCCGGCGTCCAGGTAGGCCCGGAGCTGGTCGGCGGCGTCGTCGGGGTCGGTGTCCCGTCCCCAGGTCATCGTGCCGAGCGCGAGCCGGGAGACCGTCAGCCCGCTGCGTCCGAGCGGTCGCTGCTGCATTGCTGCACCCTATGCGTACGACCGTCACGTTCGACATTCTCCGCTACGGCCGCCCGCAACGCCCCCGACAGGCGGGTCGCGGCCGCCGGCGCCGGCCGATGGCACGTACCCTGATCGCCTGCGACGGTGAGGGGTGTGGCGTGCGGCTCGGGCTCAATCTCGGCTACCTGACCCCGGGCGTGAGCCCGGAGGACCAACTGATCTGGGCGCGCGCGGCCGAACATCTCGGCTTCGACGTCCTCTGGGTCGCGGAGGCGTACGGCTCGGACGCCCCGACGATCCTGGCCTGGATCGCCGGCCAGACCACCCGCATTGGCCTCGGGTCGGCGGTCATGCAGATCCCGGCCCGGTCCCCGGCCGCCACCGCGATGACGGCGGCCACCCTGGACACCCTGTCCGGCGGTCGGTTCCGGCTGGGTCTGGGGGTGTCCGGCCCGCAGGTCTCCGAGGGCTGGCACGGCGTCCGGTTCGCCCACCCGCTCGGCCGGACCCGCGAGTACGTCGACATCGTCCGGATGGCCCTGGGCCGGCACGAGGTCGCCTACGCCGGCCGCCACCACCAGCTGCCGCTGCCCGACGGCCCCGGCAAGGCCCTGCGCCTGGCCCTGCGCCCGGCGCGGCATGACCTGCCCGTCTACCTGGCCGCGGTCGGCCCGCGCAACCTGGAGCTGGCCGGGGAGATCGCCGACGGCTGGCTCGGCGTGTTCGTCGCCGCGGACGCGCTCGCCGAGCCGCTGGCGGCCATCGCCCGCGGCCGTGCCCGCGGCGGCCGGGCCGAAATCCCGTTCGACGTGGTGGCCAGCGTCCCGGTGTCCGTCGGCGACGACCCGTCGCCGGCCGGCATCGCCGCCTGCGCCGACGCGGTCCGCCCCTACACCGCCCTGTACGTCGGCGGCATGGGCAGCCGGGACCGCAACTTCTACAACGACCTCGCCGGTCGGCTCGGCTACCCGGACGCCGCCGCCGTGGTCCAGGACCTGTACCTGGCCGGACGCCCCCGGGACGCCGCCGCGGCCGTCCCGTTGGAGCTCATCGACCGCACCGCGCTGCTGGGCCCGGTGGACCGGATCGCCGCCGGTATGCGAGCCTACGCCGACGCCGGCGTCACCACCCTGGCCGTCACACTGTCCACGATGGACCAAGCGGCCGGGGTGTCGACCCTGGAATCGGTGGCTCAGGCGTACCAGCAGTGGCGGAGCAGCGCGCGAGGGAGCGGGTCGGGCACGTGACGGACATGACCTGGATCGAGGCCATCATCCTGGGCATCGTGCAGGGGCTCACCGAGTTCCTGCCGGTCAGCTCCTCGGCGCACATGCGGATCACCTCGGCGCTGCTGTTCGACCGCGACGCCGGCGCCTCGTTCACCGCCGTCACCCAGCTCGGCACCGAGGCCGCCGTCCTCATCTACTTCGCCAAGGACATCTGGCGGATCACCAGGGCCTGGTTCGTGGGTATCTTCAACCGTGCCGAACGCGCGCACGCCGACTACAAGATGGCCTGGTACGTCATCATCGGCTCGATCCCGATCGGCGCCGTCGGCTTCGCCTTCAAGGACCAGATCCGTTCCGGCGCCCGGAACCTGTGGCTGGTGGCCACCATGCTCATCGTCTTCGCGTTCGTCATCGCCTTCGCCGAGTACTGGGGCCGCCAGACCCGCGACCTCACTGGGTTCACCCTGCGCGACGGCATCGTCATGGGCCTGGCCCAGGCGATGGCGCTCATCCCGGGCGTCTCGCGCTCCGGCGGCACCCTGTCGGCCGGACTGTTCCTGGGCCTAACCCGGGAGGCCGCCGCCCGGTACTCGTTCCTACTGGCGATCCCCGCCGTCGTCATGAGCGGTATCTTCAGCCTGGAGGACGTCTTCACCCCGGCCGCCGCGGCCGAGGGCGTCGCCGTGTTCTCCGTCCCCAGCCCCGCCCAGATGGTCGTGGCGACCCTGATCGCGTTCGCCATCGGCTACGCCGCGATCGCCTGGCTGCTGCGCTACGTCGTGCGGCACACCCTCTACATCTTCGTCCTCTACCGGGTGGCCCTGGGCTCGGTGCTGTTGGCGCTGCTGAGCACCGGGGCGCTCGCCGCGACCTGACGTACGCTGCGCAGATGGCCACTGTGCTGTTGCTGCGTCACGGACGGACCACCGCCAACGCTGACGGGACGCTCGCCGGGCGGCTGCCGGTCCCGCTCGACGACGTCGGTCACGACCAGGCGCGGGCGGTCGGCGAGCGGCTGCGGCGGCTGCCGCTGGCGGGGGTGGTCAGCAGCCCGTTACGGCGGTGTCGGCAGACGCTGCGCCGTGCCCTGCCCGGGGCGGCGGTCACCGTGGAGCGTCGGCTCACCGAGTGCGGCTACGGCGACTGGGAGGGCCGGTCGCTGTCCGAACTGGCTACCGACCCGCTGTGGCAGGACGTCCAACGGCGGCCCAGCGCGGTCAGCTTCCCGGCGGGCGAGGCGATGGCGGCGATGGCGGCCCGGGCGGTCGCCGCGATCCGCGACTGGGACGCCCGGATCACCGCCCAGCATGGTCCGGGCGCGCTCTGGCTGGCGTGCAGCCACGGCGACGTGATCAAGGCGGTGCTCGCCGACGCCCTCGGTCTGCACCTGGACGGCTTCCAGCGGATCGTGGTCGACCCCGCATCGGTGAGCGCGATCCGGTTCACCCCACAACGTCCGTTCCTGCTGGCGCTCAACGACACCGGCGGCGACCTGCGCGCCCTGGCGCCGCCGCCCGGGGCCGCGGACAGCGCGGACGCGCCGGTAGGCGGGGGATCGGGAGCGCGCTGACGCCGGACCCGCCCGCCCGGCGGCTTCGCGCAACCTGCCCGCGGCGGATAGGGTCGATGCCATGGCCCACCAGGTGCACGCGTTCGAGCCGCCGGAGCGGTTCGTCGCCGGGACGGTGGGACCGCCCGGCGAACGCACGTTCTTCCTCCAGGCCCGTGGCGGTGGCCGGCTGGTCTCGGTGGCGTTGGAGAAGGCCCAGGTCGTCCTCCTGGCGGACAAGCTGGAGGAGCTTTTGGCTGAGGCGCGTCGGCGGTTCGACCTCGCCTTCGCGGGCGCCCCGCCCCCCGACAACGCGCCCCTGGACACCCCCGTCGACGAGGAGTTCCGGGTCGGCACCCTGGGCCTGGCCTACGACGTGGACACCGCCACGGTGCTCATCGAGGCCGTCGCCATCGGCGAGGACGACAGCACCGACGACGCCGTCGACAACGAGGACGAGGTCGACGAGACCGACGCCGACGAGCTCATCGACGCCGACCTGGACCGGCTTCGGGTGCGGCTCACGCCGGCGACCGCCCGCGAGTTCATCGACCGGGCCCGCCGGGTCGTGTCGGCCGGTCGCCCGCCGTGCCCGCTGTGCGGGCAGCCGCTCAACCCTGACGGTCACCTGTGTCCACGGCACAACGGCTACCACCGTTGACCCTCGAGCCCTCCGCTGAACTGCTCGACCTGCTTCGACACGGCGCCATCGAGCTCGAAGGTCGCCTGGTGGACGCCTCGAACACCACGCTGCGCGGCGAGATCACCCTCGACGGCGTCACGCGACGCTGTGTCTACAAGCCGGTGCGCGGTGAGCGTCCGCTGTGGGACTTCCCGGACGGGAACCTGGCCGGCCGGGAGGTCGCCACGTACCTGTTGTCGACGGCGGCGGGTTGGAATCTGGTCCCGCCGACGGTCCTGCGTGACGGGCCGCTGGGTCCGGGCGCCTGCCAGCTGTGGATCGACGAGGCCGATCCGCCGCTGGTGGGCTTCGTCCCCGAGGCTCAGCTGCCGGCCGGCTGGCTTGCCGTCCTGGCCGCCCGCGACGAACGCGGCCGACCGTACCTGCTGGCCCACGCCGACGACCCGGCGCTGGCGGCGATGGCCGTGTTCGATGTGGTCGTCAACAACGCCGACCGCAAGGGTGGTCACATCCTGGCGGGGCCGGACGGTCCGCTCGGCATCGATCACGGGCTGTGTTTCCATGTTGAGGACAAGCTGCGCACCGTCCTGTGGGGCTGGGCCGGCGCCGACCTGCCGGCGCCGGCCCGCGAGCTGCTGGGGTCGTTGTCCGGGCGGCTCGCCGGCGACCTCGCCGGACGGCTCGCCGAGCATCTGACGGCCGCCGAGGTGGCGGCCACCGCCGCCCGGGTCGCCGCCCTGCTGAGTGCTGGCCGGCTGCCCGAACCGCCCGACGAGCGTCCGGCGGTGCCCTGGCCGCCGATGTGACCGGCCGACCCATCAAACGGCCCCCGACCGGGACCTCCTGGCCCGCCGGTCCGCCGTGGTGATCCGCCGGAGCCGCCCCGGCCGCCCTCGCTAGGCTGGACGGCATGGAATCCTGGTCCGGCCTGGAGGTGCCGCGGCTGCCCGGCACCGGGCAGCCGCTCGCGTTGTTCGACTCGGCCCGTCGCGGCGTGCACCTCACCCGGCCGCCCGGTCCGGCGACGATGTACGTCTGCGGCATCACCCCGTACGACGCCGCGCACCTCGGCCACGCCGCCACCATGATCACCTTCGACCTGGTGCAGCGGTGCTGGCGCGACGCCGGCCACGAGGTGGCCTACGTCCAGAACGTCACCGACATCGATGACCCGCTGCTGGAGCGCGCCCGGCGTGACGGCGAGGACTGGACGGCGCTCGCCGAACGGGAGACTGCGCTGTTCCGCCGGGACATGGAGTCGATCCGGTTGCTGCCGCCGACCCACTTCGTCGGGGCGGTCGAGTCGATCCCGGCGATCGTCGTCCAGGTCGAGCGGATGCTGGCCCAGGGTGTCGCCTATCAGCTCGACGACGACTCCGGCGACTTTTACTTCGACCTGACCGCCGCCCCTGACTTCGGCTACGTCGCCCAGCTGTCGCGCGCCCAGATGCTCGTCTACGCCGCCGAGCGCGGCGGCGACCCGCAGCGTCCCGGCAAGCGTGACGCGCTCGACCCGCTGCTGTGGCGTGGCGTCCGCCCGGGCGAGCCGTCCTGGCCCGGCGGCCGGCTGGGGCCCGGTCGCCCCGGCTGGCACATCGAGTGTTCGGTCATCGCCCTGGACCTGCTCGGCGCGACGATCGATGTCCAGGGCGGCGGCAACGATCTCATGTTCCCGCACCACGAGTGTTCGGCCGCGCACTCTGAGCAGCTCACCGGGGCGCGGCCGTTCGCCCGCCACTACGTCCACGCCGGGATGATCGGCCTTGACGGCGAGAAGATGTCCAAGTCCCGCGGGAACCTTGTCTTCGTTTCCCGGCTGCTCGCCCAGGGCGTCGAGCCGATGGCGTTGCGGCTGGCGTTGCTGGCCGACCACTACCGGGCGGACCGGCAGTGGACCGACGAACTGCTGAAGATCGGCGAGATGCGCCTGTACCGCTGGCGTGAGGCGCTGTCCGCTCCGGCGGGACCGCCCGGGGCGGATCTGCTGGCGTCGCTGCGGGCCCGCCTCGCCGAGGACCTGGACACCCCGGGCGCGTTGGCGCTGGTCGACGCGTGGGCGGAGGCCACCATCGCCGGCGCGGGTGACGACCCGCTGGCTCCGCCGCTGGTCCGTGCCGCGATCGACGCCCTGCTAGGCGTCGCAGTCTGACCGGGCGCGGGGCCGGTCGGCTGACCGTTGTCGGCTCTGACCTCAGCTTTCGCGTGGCGCCGGGACCTTGTATTCCTCGGTGAGCGTGGTCATCGGCCCGGGCCACGTCGCCTGCGCCACCTCGATCACCTTGTGCGCGGTGTCGTAGGCGATGTGAAGCAGGTGCAGCACCGGCGTGTCCGGACGGATCTGGAGCACCTCGGCCTCATCCCGGCTCGGTTGACGTGCCGAGACGCTGTCAGTGGCTGACACGTACCGGCGTCCGGTCACCTCCTCCGCCTCCTGGTACAAGGGCCGGCCGAAGGCCTCGTGCCGTTCCAGGCTGGTCCCCGCGGCGTCGGCGAGCCGGAACCAGGAGGCGCCGACCTCGACGGCCGCGTCCTGGGTGCGCACCAGGTGCCTTCGCACCACCAGCTCGACTCCGTCGGCGACCCCGAACGCGTCGGCGACCTCGGCCGGCGCCGGAGCCCGTCCGACCTCGGTCAGCTGTTGCCGGTACCGGGCGGCCAGGTCGGAGTGGTAGCCCCGGTAGGCCCCGTACCGTCCGCGTGAGAGCCGGTTGAGTCGGCGTTTCGTCCCGCGCACGTACGTGCCCGAGCCGGGCTTGGTGATGAGCACCCCTTCGACCCGGAGCTGGTCGACGGCACGTTGCACGGTCTGCTTGGCCACCCCGTAGTTGGTGGCGATCGCCGGGATCGAGGGTAGGCGCTCCCCGGGCGCCCAGTCGCCGCGGCGTACCTGTGCCCGGATCTGGCTGGCGATCTGCCGGTGCGGGAACTCCGCAGCGCCCGGATTGATGGTCATGTCCGCCCCCCCGTCTCATTTGCCCCTAGGTTCCTAGGATGCACTAGGAGGTGTGTCCTCACCGGACACGACACGCCGGCCCTTGCGGTTGTTGCCCGACTATCCTGTGCCGGCATGAGCACTGAAGACTGGCTGGCCGAGACCCGCACCTCATACGACACCGTCGCGGCCAGCTACGCCGAGCTGCTGCGTGACGCCCTCCACAAAGCGCCATTCGAACGCGCCGCTCTGGCGCTGTTCGCCGATCTGGTCCACACCGCAGGCGGCGGACCCGTGGCCGACGTGGGCTGCGGCCCCGGCCGGCTCACCGGTCACCTCCAGCGTCTCGGCATCGACGCGTTCGGCATCGACCTCTCGCCCACGATGATCGACGTCGCCAGGCGCGAGCATCCCGGCCTGCGGTTCGAGGTCGGCTCCATGACCGACCTCCAGATTGCCGACGGTTCCCTCGGCGGCGTCATGGCCTGGTGGTCGCTGATCCACCTCCCCGACGACGCGGCGGCCACGGCGCTCGCCCAGTTCAGACGGGCGCTGCGTCCGGGAGGCCAGCTGCTGGTCGGCTTCTTCGTCGGCGACGGCTCGCGGTTGAAGACCGAAGGCTACGGTGGTCATCCGATGAACGTGCGTGTCTTCAACCGGCCTCCCACCCGAATGGCGGGCTGGCTACGGGACGCCGGCTTCACCGTCGAGGCCCAGCTGCTTCTCGACCCGCCGGACCAGTTCCCGGGGGCGGTGTTGTTCGCCCGCTGAGTCCGTCAGCGGCGGAGCGCCCGCCACGAGTCGTAGTGGTGGATCGCCATCCCGGCATAGGCGGGTCGGCCGGCGACCACAGCGTCCACCTCCGCCAGGGTCCGGTCCATGGCGCGTAGGCCTTCCTCATGAAAGGTGCAGTACGGGCAGTCGGGCAGCCGGTCGGTCTCCGCGGCCAGCCGGACCGGGCGCCCGGCCGCTGCGCCCCGGTCGAGAATGTCAGCGGCCACGTCGGTCATCGAGTTCGGGCCGGACGCGGTGTCGCGGTACGTCATCGCGGTCACGCCGTCGACCCGGGCGAGGACCTCGTCAGCGAGGGTCGACTCGCCGGCGGCGACCTCGCCGTACCAGAACGGCACGTCCGCCTCCAGTGGCGCCGGGTCGACCGCCCGCAGCTGGTCCAGCAGTTCGAGGAACGCCGCCACTGTGGCGACGCGCCCAGCGTCCCAGGCGGCCAGCGCGTACGGCTCGACGTCGATGTGTGACCCGTGGAAGAGCCCGGTGGCCTGGGTGTCCTGCCGCCACTGTGCGGCGGTGGCATGGTCGAAGGCCCAGCCCGGGTCGCCGCCGAGCGCCCACAGGCGGATACCGGCGGCGCCGGAGCGCCTGCCGAGCTCCCGCAGGCGCGGCAGATCGCCGTTGGTGGCGAAGTCCGGCGCGACGTGGGCGAAGATGTCCTGCACCCCGCGCCGGCCCGCCCAGCCAACGATGTCCGCCGGCGCGGCCTGGCTCCACACCCACATCGCCCGCGGGGCGTCGGCGGCCGGGTGGGCGGGCGCGCCGTGGGCGGGCGCGACGGCCGTGGCGAGCCCCAAGACGGACACCGCCGTCACGGACGCGGCCAACCTCGCCAGACGGTCCCGCATCTCACCCACCCGTTTCGTTCGACGGGTCCCTCACTGCGCCCGTGCTCTCACCCAGGCTAGTGAGCGGGTCGCGGCGGTGCGTCGCCCACAGTCGGTAGAAGGCGCAGATCTGGCCATCCAAATGGCCATGACATGTCGTGCGAAACCCTGCCTATCGCCTCACTGCGACCTGGCGCGGTCACACTGATCCAGCGGTCGGCCCCGGGGGACCGCCCCGCCGGCGCAGGTACTTCTCGAACTCGCTGGCGATCTCGTCGCCGCTCAACGGCTGGATGCTGTCGTCGCCGACCCGCTCCTCCAGCTCCTGGATGTACTCGGCCAGCTCGGCGTCCTGCTCGGCGGCGGCGCGCACCCGACGCTCCCAGTCCGCGGACTCCCGAGCCAGGTCGGCCACCGGCACCGGAAGGTCGAGAACCTCCTCCACCCGGTGCAGGAGCGCCAACGTCGCCTTCGGACACGGCGGGTTGTTGGCATAGTGCGGAACGTGGACCCAGAACGACACCGCGTCGACCTCGGCCCGCGCGCACGTCTCCTGAAGCACGCCCACGATGCCGGTCGGCCCGTCGTAGCGGGTGGGTGTCAGCTGGTAACGCTCAGCTGCCTCCGGGTCCGAGGCGCTGCCGCTGATCGGCAACGGACGGGTGAACGGCACATCGGCCAGGAGCGCGCCCAACAGGACGATCCGCTCGATCTCCAGGCTGTGGCACATCTCCATCACCTCGGCGCAGAAGGTGCGCCACCGCATGCTCGGCTCGATGCCGCGGATGAGCACCACGTCACGCTCGGCCCCGGGCGGCGAGGCCATCAGGAACCTGGTCGTCGGCCACTCGATCCGGCGGGTCGCTCCCTCGCCCATCGTCACCGTAGGGCGGCTGACCTGGAAGTCGTAGAACTCCTCCGGGTCGATCTCGGCCACCACCCGCGCGTCCCACACCTGCTCCAGGTGGTCCACCACCGCCGTCGAGGCGTCCGCGGCGTCGTTCCAGCCCTCGAAGGCCGCGATCGCCACCGGCTTACGCAGCACCGGCAGCCCGTCGAACTCGGTCACCGCTGCGCTCCGCTCCGCCGCGGACGCACCGGCCGGGCCAGCGTCGAGGCGGTTGCCGCGCTCGCGTCGTCGCGCCTGACGGCGCGGCTGCCCCGGGCGGTTCGCCGGCTGATAGTCAATGGTCGCTGCCTCACGCCCGTCAGCCTACGTCCCTGCGCCCACCTGGGCGACGCGGCTCGCGTGCGCGTGGCGCGCCACTGGCCCAGCGCCGCCCACGGCGCGTTCACAGTCGGGTTACGCCCTGGTGTGAACGCGCTTGCCTTCCTCGTTAGCCTTGTCAGGTGCCGACCTCTCTCACGCCCGCCTCCCTGCGGACCACGCTGACCGAACGCGTCCTCGTCGCTGACGGCGCGATGGGCACCATGCTTCAGGCTCAGCCGCTGACCCTCGACGACTTCGAGGGCCACGAGGGCTGCAACGAGATCCTCAACGTCACCCGCCCGGACGTCGTCGCCGCCGTCCACGACGCCTACCTGCTCGCCGGCGCCGACTGTGTCGAGACCAACTCGTTCGGCACCAACCTCGCCGCCCTGCGTGAGTACGACATCGAGGACCGGATCGTCGAGCTGGCCGAGGCCAGCGCCCGCATCGCCCGGGAAGCCGCCGACCGGCACAGCACCGCGCAGCGTCCCCGTTTCGTCCTCGGCGCCATGGGTCCCGGCACCAAACTGCCGACCCTCGGCCACATCACCTACGCCGAGCTGCGCGACGCCTACCAGGCCAACGCCGCTGGCCTCATCGCCGGCGGCGTCGACGGCCTCATCGTCGAGACCTGCCAGGACCTTCTCCAGGCCAAGGCCGCCGTGGTCGGCGCCCGTCGGGCGATCGCGGCCGCCGGGCGGGACGTCATGCTCATCTGCCAGGTGACAGTCGAGACAACCGGCACGATGCTGCTCGGCAGCGAGATCGGCGCGGCGCTCACCGCGCTGTCGCCGCTGGGCGTCGACCTCATCGGCCTCAACTGCGCCACCGGACCGGCGGAGATGAGCGAGCACCTGCGCTACCTGTCGCAGCACTCGCGCGTGCCGTTGTCAGTGATGCCCAACGCCGGCCTGCCGGTGCTCACCCCGGACGGCGCCAGTTACCCGCTCGGGCCGCAGGAGCTGGCCGAGGCGCTCGACCGGTTCGTCCGCGAGTACGGCGTCGGCCTGGTCGGGGGTTGCTGCGGCACCACGCCCGGGCACGTCGCCGCGACCGTCGACCGGCTCGGCGGCCGCGCCCCGGCAGCCCGCGACCCGCGGCCAGAGGCGGGCGTGGCCAGTCTCTACCATCATGTGCCGTTCGCCCAGGACGCCAGCATCCTCATGGTGGGGGAGCGGACCAACGCCAACGGCTCCAAGGCGTTCCGCGACGCGATGCTCGCCGCCGACTGGCAGTCGTGCGTGGAGGTCGCCCGCGGACAGGCCCGGGACGGCTCGCACCTGCTCGACCTGTGCGTGGACTACGTCGGCCGGGACGGTCGCGCTGACATGCGTGCCCTGGCTGGCCGGTTCGCCACCGCCTCAACCCTGCCGATCATGTTGGACTCGACCGAGCCCGAGGTGATCGAGGCCGGCTTGGAGATGCTCGGCGGCCGGTGTGTGGTCAACTCGGTCAACTTCGAGGACGGCGACGGCCCCGGCTCCCGCTACGCCCGGGTCATGCCGATCATCAAGGAGCACGGCGCCGCCGTGGTGGCGCTCCTCATCGACGAGGAGGGCCAGGCCCGCGACGCCGCCTGGAAGACCCGCGTCGCCGGCCGGCTCATCGACGACCTCACCGGCCGGTGGGAGATGGCGCTGTCGGACATCCTCATCGACTGCCTGACCTTCCCGATCGCCACCGGTCAGGAGGAGACCCGCCGCGACGGCCTGGAGACCATCGAGTCGATACGCGAGATCACCAGCCGTTACCCGGGGGTCAACTTCACCCTCGGCGTCTCCAACGTCTCCTTCGGCCTCAACCCGGCCGCCCGTCAGGTGCTCAACTCGGTCTTCCTGCACGAGTGCGTCCAGGCCGGGCTGACCAGCGCGATTGTCCACGCCTCGAAGATCCTGCCGATGGCCCAGATCCCGGACGAACGCCGCGAGGTCGCCCTGGACCTCATCTACGACCGCCGCCGCGAGGGCTACGACCCGGTGCAGCGCTTCATCGAGGTGTTCGAGGGCGTCGACGCCGCCAGCGCCCGGCAGACCCGCGCCGAGGAGCTCGCCGCGCTGCCGCTGGACGAGCGGCTCAAACGCCGCATCGTCGACGGCGAGCGCACCGGGCTGGAGGAGGACCTGACGGCTGCGCTCGCCGGACGTCCCGCCCTGTCGATCATCAACGACCTGCTGTTGGACGGGATGAAGACCGTCGGCGAGCTGTTCGGGTCCGGGCAGATGCAGCTGCCGTTCGTGCTCCAGTCCGCCGAGGTGATGAAAGCCGCAGTGGCGCACCTTGAGCCGCACATGGAGCGCTCCGACGACGGCGGCAAGGGCCGGATCGTGCTGGCCACCGTCAAGGGCGATGTCCACGACATCGGCAAGAACCTCGTCGACATCATCCTCACCAACAACGGCTACGAGGTCGTCAACATCGGCATCAAACAGCCCATCAGCGCGATCGTGGAGGCCGCCGAGTCGCACGGCGCCGACGTCATCGGCATGTCCGGCCTGCTGGTCAAGAGCACCGTCATCATGCGGGAGAACCTGGCCGAGCTGACCGCCCGCGGCCTGGCCCGGCGCTGGCCGGTCATGCTCGGCGGCGCCGCGCTCACCCGCGCCTACGTCGAGGACGACCTGCGCGCCGCCTTCGACGGCGACGTCCACTACGCCCGGGACGCCTTCGAGGGGCTGTCCCTCATGGACAAGGTCATGGCCGTCAAGCGCGGCGAGGCGACCATGACCGACCCGGCCCGCGAGGCGGCGCTCGCCGCCCGCCGGGAGCGCCGTGCCCGCCAACGCGCCACCGTGAGCGAGAGCCTGCCGCCCCTGGACGACGACGCGGTCCGCTCGGACGTCGCCGCCGACATTGAGCCGCCGACCCCGCCGTTCTTCGGGTCACGGGTCATCAAGGGCGTGCCGCTGGCTGACTATGCGGCGCTGCTCGACGAGCGGGCCACGTTCATGGGCCAGTGGGGCCTGCGCGGCGCGCGTGGGGGAGCGGGCCCGTCGTACGAGGAGCTGGTGGCCACCGAGGGGCGGCCCCGGCTGCGTTACTGGCTGGACCGGCTGGCCGCCGATCAGGTGCTTGAGGCCGCGGTCGTCTACGGCTACTTCCCGGCCTACTCCGAAGGCAACGAGCTGGTCGTTCTCGACGCGAACGGCGCCCGGGAGCGGGCCAGGTTCCGGTTCCCGCGCCAACGTCAGGAGCGGCGGCTGTGCCTGGCTGACTTCTTCCGGCCGAAGGGCGACGGCCTCGACGTGGTGGCCTTCCAACTGGTGACCGTCGGCCAGCCGGTGAGCGAGTACACGGCGAAGCTGTTCGAGGCCAACGCCTACCGCGACTACCTCGAAGTCCACGGCCTGTCGGTGCAGCTGACCGAGGCGCTGGCCGAGTTCTGGCATCGGCGGATCCGCTCGGAGCTGGTCCTGCCGGGCGGGGCCACCGTGGCCGACCAGGATCCGGCGGACCCGTCGGCGCTGTTCCGCACCGAGTTCCGCGGCTGCCGGTATGCCCTGGGCTACCCCGCCTGCCCCGACCTGGAGGACCGCGCCAAGATCGTCGAGTTGTTGGGGGCCGGCCGGATCGGCGTGCGGCTGTCCGAGGAGTTCCAGCTGGAGCCCGAGCAGTCCACCGACGCGATCATCACCCATCATCCGGAAGCCAGCTACTTCAACGCCCGCTGAGCCGCGGCCAACCGGTGATAGGGCCTCAGGTCCGGCGCGACGGCGCCGATGAGGTGGACATCATCACCGTGAGGAGGCCGTCATGGGCGCGTCACACCGCGCTGCCGCTGTGCGTGGCGACGACGGCTTCACCCTGGTCGAGATGTTGGCCTCGCTGGGTCTCATCGGCGTCGTCATGGCGGCCAGCAGCTCATTCCTGGTATCCGCGATGTCGACGACCCACCGGCAGGCTGGACGCCAGCAGGCCGCTCAGCTCGCCACGGACCTCTACGAGCAGGCCCAGGCCATGGGCGGCGCGGCGCTGCTCGACGGCCAACTGAACCCGCCACGCCGGGCGCTGGACGGCGTTGACTTCGCCCAGCGGGTGACCGTCACCCGGTGCTGGCAGAGCGTTCCCAGCAACGGCGACACCTGTCTCGCCACGGCGCCAAGCGGGCCGGCCGCGGCGCTCGCGCGCATCGAGATCCGGATCGAGTGGCACGGGGCGGACTGTCCGCTCCAGGCCTGCGTAGAACGGACGCACGGTCTCGTCGCGGCCGGGGCGACGGAACCGGTGTTCCCATCATGACGGGCCGGCCCAACGCTACCCGTCGTCGCGGCGCCGGCGGGGACCTGGCCCCGGACGCCGGCCTCACCCTCATCGAGATCCTCGTCGCCTTCGGCATCATGTCGGTCGTCCTGACGATCTTCACCACGGGGCTTGTCGGCCTACAGCGCAGTCTGCGGGTGTCCGAGGCGTTGGCCCAGGCCCAGACCCAGGTCGGCCAGGCGTTCGCCCGCCTGGACGCCGAGATCCGGTACGCCGGCGCCGTCCGGGCGGTGTCGCTCACCGATGCCGGCGGCGCCACCTTCCCCGTCCTGGAATGGCTGACCACCGCCGGTCGGGTCTCCCGGTGCTACCGGCTGTGGTTGTACGACGGCCAGCTGTACCACCGGACCTGGAACTCCGCCGGTTCTCCGGGCGACACGCCGCCGCCCAGAGTGCTCGCCGCCGGGCTCGGCGACGCCGCCGAGCCGTTCGTTGTCGACCCCGGCCCGGCCGACTCCGACGCCCCTCTGAAAGTCACCGTCTCCGTCGTCGCCACCGCCGGCGGCGTCGGCCAGTCCCGGGAGCGCCAGTTGCACCAGACGTTCGTCCTGCCAAACACGACGCTCGGCACCCGCGGCGCGTCGATGGACAACTGCGAGGACTCGGCGGTTACCCCGTGATCGGATACCTGCGCCGCTGGCGTCGCGGCCGCCACGACGACGCCGGCTCGATGCCGGTGGCGATGCTGCTCATCCTGGTATCGGTGTCGCTGACGACCGCCGCCCTGCCGACGGTGGTCGGTCAGACCGTCGCGACGCGGGCCAGCGTCGACCGTGGGCATGCCCTACATGCGGCCCGGACCGGCCTTGACGTGGCGCTGTCACACCTGCGCGGCACCGGTGGGGCCCGCGCCAGCCTGCCGTGCGGGGTCGCCGACACCGCGAAGGCGGAGTCCCTGGCCACCTTCGTGACCACCATCGACTACTACCTGGCCGACCCCGGCGACCCCAACCTCAACCCGCCGGCGTCCAAGATGACCTGCGAGCAGGCGCGGGTGACGAGCCCGGGCACTCCCCGGTACGCGCAGCTGACCGCGGTCGGCACGACGATCGGCCCGAAACCGGTCCGACGTGGCCTGCGCGGCATCTACGAGTTCAAACTGGCGCCCACCCCGACGCCCACCGCCACGGCGACCGCCGCTCCGACCTCGACGCCCACGGTCGGCCCCACCTACAGCCCCGAGGGCGAGACCCAGGCCCACCCGCGGAAGATCCACTCCTGGGCGGCCAGCTCCAACTCCAGCGTCTGTTTCGACGCCGGCTCGTCCTCACCGGCGGTGGGATACCAGATGAAGTTCCGCACCTGCGACTTCGTCGCCACCAAGGATCTGGCCTACAAGCAGTTCTTCTACTACCGGCAGAACCTGAGCATCGCGACCGTCGGCTCGATCCACGCCGGTAATCCGCTGTGTCTGGACGCCGGCGCGAACCCCGGCGTCGGGACCATCCCGACCCTTCAGCTCTGTGTGAGCCCGGTGCCGGCCCGCCAGCGCTGGTACTACAACAACACCAACAACTTCGAGCTGGGCACCGACGCGGCCGCCGGCCTCAGCGGCCTGTGTGTCAATGTCGCCAACCCGGGGGTCTCCGGTTCGAACATGGTTCTCGGCGGCGGCACGAACTGCCGCAACACCACCTTCAACACCCGGCAGACGTTCGGCGTCTCGCCTTACAGCGGCCCCGGCGCCGCGGGCAGCCGCCCGGTCGACTGCACCGCTGAGGCCGGCTATCCGTGCGACATCACCCAGGTGTTCCTGCACGCCGGCGGGATGCGCTGTCTGGACAAGTACAGCACCTTCATGGCCAACATGGAATGCGTGCAGCACCCCGACCCGCTCAAGGCGCGGTGGAACCAGCTGTGGCGGTTGCCGCGGGCCCCCGATGGTGTCACCGGCCTCAACGGCCCGATCTACACCGTCGACCCGAGCGGCCGGAACTGGTGTCTCACCGCGTCGTCGATCTACCCCGCCCAGGTGGAGTGCAACCCGAAGAAGCCGGCCGCCAACCAGCGGTTCACCCGCTACGCCAACACCGGCCAGTACGACACGATGTACCGCATCACCGACTCCAGCGGTCGGTGCATGACCCATCCCACCAACTACACCGGCTCCGACCAGTCGTTGGTGTTCATCTGGAGCGGCGCCGTCTACAACTACAAGATCCGGCTCAACACCTGCGTCACCCAAGCCAACGACCCCTACGACAAGGAGACCTACGGGCAGCCGTCCTGGGTGAAGACCCAGAAGTGGAACGCGCCGGCCAGGTTGCCGACCAGCCTGCCCGGCAGCCCGTCGCCGACGCCGTCGACCAGCTCGTCCCCGGCGGCCCCGTCGCCGTCCGGCGCGTCGGGCTCGCCGGCCCCCGGGACCGTCCCGGCGTTGCCGCTGCGGGACCTGGAGGAGTTCGTCGTCAACTGACCGTCTGTGGAAACGGGGGGCGGGGACCGGCCAGCGCCGGTCCCCGCCCGCGCTACTCGTAGGCGATGGCGTCCAGCACGTTGAGCCAGGCGGCCCGGATCGCCGGGATTAGGCTGGCCACGAGGCCGGCGCCGACGGCGGCGACCACGAACCACACCAGACTCAGCCAGGGGACGGTCACCGCGGTCAGCCAGTCCTGGTTGACCAGGGCCGCCGACACGGCCGCCCCAAGTCCGACGCCCAGGCCGACGCCGAGCAGACACCCGAACACGGCCATGACGACCGACTCAACGGCGATCATCCGCGCCAGTCCGCCCCGGCCCAGGCCGATGGCGCGCAACATGCCCATCTCCCGGGTGCGCTCGTAGATGCTGAGCAGCAGCGTGTTGACGATGCCCAGCAGCGCGATGAGGATCGCCAACGCCAGCAGCCCGGCCACGATGTTGAGCGCGGTGTCGATGATGTCGGTGAACTGCTTGAGCATCGCGGACTGTTCCTGCACGGTAACCAGCGGATAGTCAGCCATGATCGCGTTGACGGCGTTAATGGCCGCCGTCAGGTCGGAGCCGTCGCGTAGATCCACGTACGCCTGCACCGCCAGCGGCCCGGCGAACTTCGCCGTCGCCGACATCGGCAGAATGACGTTGTTGGCCCAGATCGGTGTCGACTCGACAACCCCGACCAGTCGGTGCGGCAGATCGCCGCCGGGGAGCCCGACGACGATCTGGTCTCCGAGCGTCCACCCACGTGCCTCAGCGGTGTTCGAGTCGGTGACGAACTCACCGTCCTTCAGCGTCCTCAGTTCGCCGCTGGCCGTCTCCATGCTGAACATCTCGCGGCTCAGGTCCAGATTGTCCAGCGCGACGACCTGGAGCGCCGACGCGGTCGCGACAACACCGTCGATCTTGGCGTCGATCGCCGCGTGGAAGCTGGCCACGCTCAGCACCTCGGGCAGCTTGCGGACCTGCTCCACGGCGCTGGTCGGGAAGCCGGTGGTGCCGTCCGGCGGCTGGTTCACGTCGGCCATGACGACGAGCTCAGCGCCGACGGTGGACCGGATCGCGTCGGTGAAGGTGTCCTTGAACGAGCTGGCCAGGACGCTCACCGCGCTGACGAGCGTCACGCCGATCATGAGCGCGGACGCAGTCACCGCGGTGCGGCGCGGGTTGCGTAGGGCGTTGCGGTACCCGAGCTTGCCCGACGTTCCCCAGGCCAGCAGCCGACCGACGACCCCGCCGATCGGCCGGGCCAGCGCGGGCGCCAGCACGATGGCGCCACCGAACGTCACCGCCACTCCCAGTCCGACGACCAGCATCGTGGCGCCGCCCAGGCCGTTGAGCCCCAAGGCGAGCAGGCCCGCCCCGACAGCCATGATCACAAGGCCGATAATCGTACGGACCCGCAGCGGTTTATCCAGCCGCGCCGTCTCCCGCATCGCGGCCAACGGCGCCACCGTCGATGCCTTGAGCGCCGGGATGAACGCCGCGACGACGGTGACGCCCACCCCCACCACATAGGCCAGGACGACCGGCAGAGCCGTCACGTCCACGCCGCTGCCAGGCAGGCCGGTCGGGCTGCCGCTGGCGATGAGCCAGATGCCCAGCGCGCCGAGTCCGATGCCGGCGGCGAGCCCGAGGGTCGAACCCACCAGGCCGACGATCACGGCCTCGGCGAGCACCGACCCGGTGACCTGCTTCCAGTCCGCCCCGAGCGCCCGCAGCAGGGCCAACTCCCGCACCCGCTGGGCGACGACGACATTGAACGTGTTGAAGATCAGGAAGGCGGAGACCACCAGCGCGATCAACGCGAAGACCACGATGGCGGTGGTGAGGACGCCGAGCTGATCGCTGACCGCGTTGGCGCTGTCGTCGCTGACCTGCTCGCCGGTCTTGGCCTCGAACGCCGCGGGCGTGACGGCGGCGACGCGGTCCCGCAGGGTGGTGTCGTCCACGCCGTCGTCGGCGCTCAGCGACACCCCGGAGAACTGGTCGACGCCGCCGAAGAAGACCTGCTGCGCCTCCTGCTCCCAGAGCATGACCAGCGTCTCCCCGCCGAGCGAGGCGCGGTCGCCGGAGTAGACCGCCACACCGGACACGGTGAACTGTCGGGCCTGGTTGACCGCGCCCGGCAGGAACAGCTTCAGCTGCTGTCCGATGCCCACATTGGCCTCGCCGGCGGTGAAGCGGGTCACCGCGACCTCGCCGGCCTTCTCCGGCCATCGGCCCTCGGCGATCGAGACCAGGCCGAGCGGATCGTCGCCGGCGACGCCGACCCCCAGCTGCGGGGCGCCCTGTGTGGTGACGGCCTTGCCGGTCTGGGCGTCGAACGGGACGACACCCTGGCTGACCACTTCGGCGTCGATCGCCGCGACGCCGTCGACGGCGGCGATCCGGTCCACGTCGGCCTTGGACAGCAGCGGCGTCGGTCGGGTCTGCTGGGCGTCCTCGGTGAGGGCCACCTGGACGGCGATGTTCTCGTTGACGGTCTCGAACAGCGCCCGGAAGCGGTTGTTGAGCGTGTCGCTGAGCACGAACGCGCCGGACAGGAACATCACGCCCAGCACGACAGCGATGACGGCGAGCAGCACCCGCAGTTTGCGGCGCATCAGGCCGCGCAGGCTCGCGCGCAGCATCAGCGACCTCCCGTGGCCCGGTCGAGGGTCTTGAGCTGGTCCAGCACCGCGTCGGCGGTCGGCTTGGCCAGTTCGGCGGTGATCTGCCCGTCCTTGAGGAAGATGACCCGGTCGGCGTAGCTGGCGGCGTTGGGGTCGTGGGTGACCATGACGATGGTCTGGGCGTGGTCGTCCACGGCCGAGCGCAGGAAGTGGAGCACCTCGGCGCCTGAGGTGGAATCCAGGTTTCCGGTCGGCTCGTCGGCGAAGATCACCTCTGGTCGGCCGACCAGCGCCCGCGCGCACGCGACCCGCTGCTGCTGCCCGCCGGACAGCTCGGTCGGCCGGTGGCTGAGCCGGTCCCGCAGCCCGATCGTGTCGATGACGGTGTTGAGCCACTCCCGGTCCGGCTTGCGTCCGGCGATGGTCAGCGGCAGCAGGATGTTCTCCTCGGCCGTGAGGGTGGGCAGCAGGTTGAACTGCTGGAAGATGAAGCCGATGCGTTCGCGCCGCAGCTTGGTGAGGCCGGCGTCGCCCAGCCCGGTCACCTGGGTGTCGCCGATGAAGGCGTGGCCCCGGGTCACCGTGTCCAGCCCGGCGAGGCAGTGCATGAGCGTCGACTTGCCCGATCCCGAGGGGCCCATGATGGCCGTGAACTCCGACCGCTTCAGCTCGACATCGACGCCGGCCAGCGCGACGACTGCCGCGTCGCCCTCGCCGTACTGCTTCCACAGCCCTTCCGCCCGGGCCGCGATCCCCGCTGCGCTCACACCATTCACCTTTCACAGTGGGACGTGGCCTACCGCCCGTCCGCTAGCGGGCACGCTATACGGGCCCTGCCACGGGGTCCCGACCAGGCTGAACGCTCCGAGTAGGCCCCTCAGTCGGGCTGATCGTCGGGCGGTCCGGTTCGCCCCAGGACCGGCGACGACAGATCCTCGGGAAAAGGCGGCGGCGTTCCCCCGAAGGCGGGACACCGGGACTGGTGGTCGCACCAGTCACACAGCCGGCTTGGCGTCGGCCGGAAGTCGCGGTGCTCGCGGGCGCGTTCGATCGCCGCCCACAGCGCGATCAGCGTCCGCTCGAACCGGTCGAGCTCCTCGGCGTCCGGCCGGTAGTCGCACGCCTGCGCGTCCTTGAGGTAGAGGAGTCGCAGCGCGGCCGGCACCGTCCCTCTGGCCCGCCACAGCACCAGCGCGTAGAACTTGAGCTGGAACAGAGCCCGGGCCTCGAAAGCCTCCCGCGGCGCGCCTCCGGTCTTGTAGTCCACGACCCGCAGGGCGCCCCCGGGGGCGATGTCGAGGCGGTCCACGTACCCACGCAGCAGCAGGCCGCCGTCGACGACCGCGGTGACCAGGCTCTCCCGTTCAGCGGGTTCGAGCCGCTGCGGGTCCTCGACGGCGAAGTAGCCCTCCAACAGCGGCCTGGCCGCGGCCAGGAACGCCTCCGTGTCAGCGGCGCCGTCGCCGGCGACCACGGCCAGCTCCGGCTCCCGTTCGGTGAGCAGCTGCCACTGCCGCGGCACCATCGCCACCGCGGCGTCGACGGTGCGGTCGGCGGCCGGCAGGTCGAAGAGCCGTTCCAGCACGGCATGCACCAGGGTGCCGCGCACCTGCTCTGGCGTGCTGCGTTCGGGTATCCGGTCGATGCTGCGCAGCCGGTACAGCAGCGGGCAGGTCTTGAAGTCGGCGGCCCGCGACGGCGACAACGAAGGCCCGGTGTCCGTGCTGTTCCCGCGTCCCCGCTGGGTCGGGGTCACGGGCCCGTTGCCGCCGATCACCGCCCCGGCGCGGACCTCGTCGGCTTTCGCGCCGCCCGTTGTCGCGTGGCGCTCAGGCCCGGCCGCCGTCTCCGCTGTCATGCCGGCAAGGCTATGGCGCCGGTGTGACAGGGGGCAGTCGCCGTCAGGGTGCGTAGCATCGACCAGGTGAAGGCAGGACACCGATGAGCCCCGCGGCGCGCCCCGACGACCCCGCTGCGGCAACGTCCGACCCGGACCAGCCGTCCGCGCCGCGGCCCGGTCGTTCCGGCATGTCGCTCGGTCGGGTGCTGGGCTTCCCGCTCCGGCTGCGACCGTCCACCCTGATCTTCGCAGCGCTGGTGACGCTCGCGTACGGCTCGGTGCTCGCCAGGGGCCCCCACGCCGGCGCCACCGGCTACGTGGTGGCGTTCTCGTTCGTCGTGCTGCTGTTCGTCTCGGTGCTGCTGCACGAGCTGGGCCATGCCCTGACCGCGAAGCGGTGCGGCATCGGCGTGCGCGGCATCACCCTGGAGCTGCTCGGCGGGTACACCGAGATGACCCGGGCGGCCCCGACGCCCGGTGTCGACCTGCTGGTGTCCGTCGCCGGACCGGCCGTCTCGCTCGGGCTGGGGGTCGGAGCGTCCCTGACCGCCCTCGCTCTGCCCGACGGCGGTCTCGTCAACGAGCTCGTGCTCCAACTTGCGGTCAGCAACCTCATCGTCGCCGCCTTCAACAGCCTGCCCGGCCTGCCCCTCGACGGCGGCCGGATTCTCGCGGCCGTGGTCTGGGCCGTCACCGGCGACCGTGGTCGTGGCGTCATCATCGCGGGCTGGACCGGCCGGATCGTGGCCCTGGCGACCGCGGTCGGCGCCCTGTTGCTGGCACAGCTCGGCCCCACGTCGCCGTTCGGGCTGGCGTTCGCGCTGTTGGTCGCGATGACGCTCTGGCACGGCGCCGGCCGGGCGATCCGGGCCGCTCAAGCCCAACGTCAGGTGGGGAGCCTCGACCTGCTGTCGTTGGCCAGGCCGCTGGCGCCGGTCCCGGGCGCCATGTCGTTGGCCGACGCGCGTCAGCTGCTCGCCGACAGCCCCGATCCGTCCGCGGTGCTCGCGGTCGTCGACGACGGCGACCGCGTGGTGGCCGTCGTCGACGACGCCGCCGCCGCCGCGGTGCCGGCCGAGCGGCTCGCGTTCGTGACGGTGGCGATGGTCGCCCGCGACCTGGCGGCGATTCCTGCGCTGGACGCTGAAGACGACGCCGAGCAGGTGCTCGCCGCCGTCCGGGACAACCCGGCCGCGCAGCACCTGGTGACCTCAGGCGAAGATGTGCTGGGCGTCCTGCGGGTCGCCGACATCGCGCGAGCGCTTGAATCGATAAGGAAGTGACACCGTGACTCCGGCCGCTGCCGCCCTCCGCACCCCGCTGTCCGTCCCCCGCGGTCCGTTCCGCGCCGGGGACCGAGTGCAGCTCACGGATCCGAAGGGCCGGCTGCACACGATCGTGCTGGAGCCCGGGCGCTCGTTCCACACCCACCGGGGCGCGATGGACCACGACGCCCTCATCGGGCTGGCCGAAGGCAGCGTGGTGACCTCCGCCGGCGGCACCGCGTACCTGGCGCTGCGCCCGCTGCTGTCGGACTACGTCCTGTCCATGCCGCGAGGCGCCCAGGTGATCTACCCGAAGGACGCCGCCCAGATCGTGGCCATGGGAGACGTGTTCCCTGGCGCCCGGGTGTTGGAGGCCGGCGCCGGCTCCGGCGCGTTGACCTGCTCGCTGCTGCGGGCGGTGGGTGAGCACGGCCAGGTCGTCTCGTACGAGCGCCGGGAGGACTTCGCCCAGATCGCCCGCCGCAACGTCGAGGCGTTCTTCGGCGGCCCGCACCCGGCGTGGACGCTGCAGGTGGGGGAGGTGGCTGAGTGCGTTGAGACGGACTTCGACCGGATCATCCTGGACATGCTCACCCCGTGGGAGGCGCTGGACCTGGTCGCCCGCACGCTCGTTCCCGGCGGGGTGTTCGTCGGTTACGTGGCCACCACGCCTCAGCTGTCGGAGCTGGTCGAGGCGCTGCGCGAGCACGGTGGGTTCACCGAGCCCCGCGCCTGGGAGTCGCTGGTGCGCGACTGGCACGCCGAGGGCCTCGCGGTGCGCCCGGACCACCGCATGATCGCGCACACCGCGTTCCTGGTCTCCTCGCGCCGGTTGGCCCCCGGTGTCACGGCGCCGCCGCGGCGGCGTAAACCGAGCAAGGGAGCAGAGGCGTACGCGCTGCGCCGCGCCGCGCAGGCGGCGCTCGCCGCCAGCGCCCAAGCAGTCGCGACCGACGGCGTCCAGGTGGTGGCTGAGCCCGGCGCCGACCAGGGGGCCTGAGGTGAACCGGCCGACGTTCGGGCCGGGCAACGAGCTCCCATCGGTCTTTCCGGACTGGTCGCCGTACCGGGATCTGGACTCCGCGACGCGCGCTTACCTACGTGATCCCGAGATCGCCCTCGACGCCTTGGGCGGGGTGCTCCAGGGCGCCCAGGTCATGACGTTCACGTTGGAACGCTTCGTCAACGACGTCAATGGCGTCTGGCAGGAGGCTGTGGTCTGCGACGGCAGCCGGCTGATCCTGTGGCACGGCGAGGACGTGCCGCCGGGCGATGGTCCGGCGGGCGCGATGACGTCGTCGCTGCGGGTGGTGCCGTTGTCGACGGTCACCGAGGTGGGCTGCCGTCGCCGATTGATCCGGATGGACGCGGGCGCGGTCCGGGTCGACACGATCGACGTGTACCTGTTGCTCAGCTCGATGGACGAGGCCGGGCCGGGGGGCGAGTCGGCGTCGGCGCGTCATGACGCGCTGCGCTTCAGCAAGACGCTCGACGACGGCGGCGCCGGCCAGATCGCCCGGCTTGAGGAGTTCGCCAGGGTCGTCGCTTCGGTGGTGGGCCGGCCGCTGCTGTGACGGCGCCGCCGCTACGGACTGCTTCGCGGCGGTGGCTAGCTGGTCGGCGGCGCCTCTGGCCCGGCCACCGCGACGCCGTCGGCGGACCGCCGGACGTGGATGCACTCGCCGGGGCAGTCCCGCGCGGCGTCGATGACGTCCAGACGTAACCGTTCTGGCACGCCGACGGCGCTGCCGCCTGAGGTCAGCAGCTCGCCGGTTTCGTCCTTGACGTAGGCCAGACCGTCGATGTCGAATTCGAAGATGTCGGGGGCGTACTGGACGCAGAGCCCGTCGCCGGTGCACAGGTCCTGGTCTACCGAGACCTGTAGGTGGCTTTCCGACATCCTTTCCTCCTGTCCTGCCAGTCCGGCTTGCACAATCGTGATCTGTTCCCGTTGCGCTCGGCTACTTCGAGGCATTAATTCGTTTTGAAGCCTTTAGTCCGCTTTTAAGGCGGTGGTCTCTCTGGCCACCGGCAACGCCACCGCTATCCGCCGACCGTACCCGACCATCATCCGGGTGGCCCAACGGCGCCGTCTGCCCGGATCAAGGTTGTGGCACACCGAGTGTCGGGTCTGCTCAGAACAGCCCGGGACGGGCTAGTGTGAGACAACGAACGTTCAATCCCCCGGGGAGGTGGGACGTGGCACGCAGCGACGAACCAGATTCGCGCGCCGCGCGGTGGGAGAAGGAAGCGCACGACCTCTCCGCCCAGGTCGCGTTTCTTCAAGAAGAGCTCGCAATGGTCCGGCGCAAGCTGACCGAGAGCCCGCGACACGTCCGGCAGCTCGAGGAGCGCCTCGCGGCAACGCAGGCGCAGCTGGCCCGGACCGCGGAGAACAACGAACGGCTCGTGACCACCCTCAAGGAGGCTCGGGCTCAGATCGTCGCCCTCAAGGAGGAGATCGACAAGCTTGCCCAGCCGCCGAGCGGCTATGGCGTGTTCCTCAGCGCGTACGAGGACGGCACCGTCGACATCTTCACCGGCGGTCGCAAGCTCAGGGTCGCCGTCTCGCCGTCCATCGAGGTCGATGGACTCCAGCGGGGCCAGGAGGTCCTGCTCAACGACGCCATGAACATCGTCGACGCGCTGGGCTTCGAACGAGCGGGCGAGGTCGTGCTGCTCAAAGAGGTCCTCGAGGGCGGCGACCGCGCGCTGGTCATCAGCCACTCCGACGACGAGCGGGTCGTGTACCTCGCCGACAGCCTCACCGGCGAGCGTATCCGCGCCGGTGACTCGCTGCTCATCGAGCCGCGTTCCGCCTATGCCTACGAGCGCATCCCCAAGAGCGAGGTCGAGGAACTCGTTCTTGAGGAGGTCCCCGACATCGACTACACCGCCATCGGCGGCCTGCATTCGCAGATCGAGCAGATCCGGGACGCCGTCGAGCTGCCATTCCTGCACGCGGACCTGTTCCGCGAGCACCAGCTTCGCCCGCCCAAGGGCATTCTTCTTTATGGCCCGCCCGGCTGCGGCAAGACGATGATCGCCAAGGCGGTGGCGAACTCGCTTGCGAAGAAGATCGCCGAACGTCAGGGCAAGGAGAAGCACACCAGCTTCTTCCTCAACATCAAGGGCCCGGAGCTGCTCAACAAGTACGTGGGCGAAACCGAGCGGCACATCCGGCTGATCTTCCAACGGGCCCGCGAGAAGGCCGGCGAAGGCACCCCCGTCATCGTCTTCTTCGACGAGATGGACTCGGTCTTCCGGACCCGTGGCTCCGGCGTCTCCTCCGACGTCGAGACGACGATCGTCCCGCAGCTGCTCAGCGAGATTGACGGCGTCGAAGGCCTGGAAAACGTCATCGTCATCGGCGCCTCCAACCGCGAGGACATGATCGATCCGGCCATTCTGCGCCCCGGCCGGCTCGACGTGAAAATCAAAATTGAGCGTCCGGACGGCGAGGCGGCCAAGGACATCTTCGCCAAGTACATCCTCACCGGCCTGCCCCTGAGCGCCGACGACCTTGCCGAGCACGGCAACGACGCCGACGCCACGGTCGCCGCGATGATCGAGGCGGTCGTGCTGCGGATGTACGCCGAGACCGACGAGAACCGCTTCCTCGAAGTCACCTACGCCAACGGCGACAAGGAAGTCCTGTACTTCAAGGACTTCAACTCCGGCGCGATGATCCAGAACATTGTCGACCGGGGCAAGAAGATGGCTATCAAGGAGTTCCTCTCCTCGGGCCGTAAGGGTCTGCGCCTGCAGCACCTGCTCGACGCCTGCGTCGACGAGTTCCGCGAGAACGAGGACCTTCCCAACACCACCAACCCCGACGACTGGGCTCGCATCTCCGGCAAGAAGGGCGAGCGGATCGTCTACATCCGCACCCTCGTCTCCGGCGGCAAGGGCACCGAGGCGGGCCGCTCCATCGAGACCGCCAGCAACACCGGGCAGTACCTGTAGTCGAGAGCGCATGCGAACGGGGCCGGCGACAACGTCGGCCCCGTTCGCATGCGCCGGGTCCGACCAGCGGTGACCCATCTGATCTCAGGGGGGCACAAACCGCTCAGCGGGGTTTAGGCTCACAGCAGGGCCCTGCATCGAGCCGGGGCCCGACGACGCCGTCACGCGGCGCGTCGTCAGTCACCACCGGGAGGCAGTCAGTTGATCGGGAGCAGGCACCAGCACGGCGCTCGCGCCGCCCGACCGGGCCGGGCCGCCGCATGACCGTCCGCCGCATCATGGGGGTCGAGGTCGAGTACGGCATCTCCGTTCCCGGCCAGCCCGGCGCCAACCCCATGGTCACCTCGTCCCAGATCGTCAACGCGTACGGCGCCCGACCCGAACTCAACCGGGGCGGCCGTGCCCGGTGGGACTACGAGGAGGAGTCGCCGCTGCGCGACGCGCGGGGATTCACCTACGCCGGGGCCGTCTACGATCCGGCCGAGGCGCTCGCCGACGAAGATCTGGGTCTGGCCAACGTCATCCTGACCAATGGCGCCCGCCTGTACGTCGACCACGCCCACCCCGAGTACTCCACGCCCGAGGTGAGCAACCCGCGTGACGTGGTCCTGTGGGACAAGGCCGGGGAGCGGGTGATGGCTGACGCCGCCCGCCGGGCCGCCACCATTCCGGGCGCGCCGCCGATCCAGCTCTACAAGAACAACACCGACAACAAGGGCGCCAGCTACGGCGCCCACGAGAACTACCTGATGAGCCGGCAGACCGCCTTCGCCGACATCGTCACCCACCTGACGCCGTTCTTCGTCACCCGGCAGATCGTCTGTGGCGCGGGCCGCGTCGGCATCGGCCAGGACGGTGGCGGCGAGGGCTTCCAGATCTCCCAGCGTGCTGACTTCTTCGAGGTCGAGGTCGGTCTGGAGACCACCCTCAAGCGGCCGATCATCAACACCCGCGACGAGCCGCACGCCGACGCCGACAAGTACCGGCGCCTGCACGTCATCATCGGCGACGCCAATCTTTCCGAGATCTCCACCTATCTCAAGGTCGGCACGACGGCCCTGGTCCTCACCCTCATCGAGGAGAAGGTTCTCTCCGGCGACCTCGCCATCGCCGATCCGGTCAGCGAGCTGCGCGCGGTCAGCCACGATCCGACGCTCAAGCACCTGATGCGGATGCGCGACGGTCGGCGCCTCACCGCATTGGACCTGCAATGGGCCTACTACGAACGGGCCCGGTCCTACATCGACACCCGCTACGGCGCCGACGCGGACGAGCAGACCGGGGACGTCCTCGCCCGCTGGGAGCGGGTTCTCGACCGGCTCGGGCGTGATCCCATGATGTGCGCGGACGAACTGGACTGGGTCGCCAAGCTCCGGCTGCTCGAGGGCTACCGCGAGCGGGAGTCCCTCGGCTGGTCGTCGCACAAGCTCCAACTGGTGGACCTGCAGTACTCCGATGTCCGCCTCGACAAGGGCCTGTACCACCGGCTCGTCGCCCGTGGGGCGATGAAGAGGATCCTCACCGATGCCCAGACCGAACGGGCGATGGTTGAGCCGCCGGAGGACACCCGGGCGTACTTCCGGGGTCGCTGCCTGGCCCAGTACGCGCCTGAGGTCGTGGCAGCCAGTTGGGACTCGGTGATCTTCGACATCGGCCGTGAGTCCCTGGTCCGCGTGCCGATGATGGAGCCGGAGCGGGGCACCAAGGCTCATGTGGGCGCGTTGTTCGATCGGTGCCCGAGCGCCAAGGATCTACTGGAGGCGCTCTCCGGCCGTTGACGCGTCACCGGGCGGCGATGATGGCGAAACTCCCCATCCAGGGCAGGTGGATTCCTCGCCCCCACGCGGTAGGTTTTGAGGCAACGCGTCGACGGCCCGGGATGCTTGGGCTCCGGTGGTTGGCGGGTTCGGAATGCGGCGCGGGCGAATGTGGCGCGCCGGACAGGCGGTGGCTTCACCACCGCTGGGCGCTGAGGAGGGTCGATGGCAGCGAAGGACAGCGGCGGTCAGTCGCAGGAAGGCCGTTCGAGGCGGGACGAGGAAGTCGCTGAGGCGACCACCGAGACCAACCCGGAGATCGCTGAACGGCACGCCGAAATCACCGAGGACGTCGATGATCTGCTTGATGAGATCGACTCCGTGCTGGAGGAGAACGCCGAGGAGTTCGTCCGGGGTTACGTGCAGAAGGGCGGCCAGTAGCGGGCTGTTCGCCGCGCTGGGCGTTCGTGCCGTCCGCGTGATAGCCCGGCGTGAACACGTTGACCACGGTCCCGACACGGGCTGGGTCCCCGGGATAGGCTGCTCTCACTGCAACGACGGCCTCGGCTGGCTCCGCGACGACGCCGACCGCCTGACGAACGCGATCTCGTACCTGAAAGGAACAACGTGGCAGCGGGTCTCGATCCATCCTGGCGTCTTCCGGCTGTGTTCGCCGCGCCGGCTACGTCCTCCTTCACGGACTTCCTGACCATGTCCGCGCCAGAGCTGCTGCCTGGCCGCCGGCCCCTGCCGCTGGGCGACGCCGGCGACCTGGCCCCGCACGGCACCACGATCGTCGCGGTCGCCTACTCGGACGGCGTGATCATGGCTGGCGACCGCCGGGCCACCATGGGCAACATCATCGCCAGCCGGGACATCGAGAAGGTCCACTCCGCGGACGCGTACTCACTCATCGGTATCGCCGGGACCGCCGGCGTCGGCCTCGAGCTGATGCGTCTGTTCCAGGTGGAACTGGAGCACTACGAGAAGATCGAGGGCGCGATGCTCTCGCTCGACGGCAAGGCCAACCGGCTCGCCACCATGGTCCGCAACAACCTCGGCGCGGCGATGCAGGGGCTTGCGGTGGTGCCGCTGTTCGGTGGCTACGACCTCGACTCCGTGGACCCGAGTCGCAAGGGCCGGATCTTCAGCTTCGACGTCGCCGGCGGGCTCTACGAGGAGTCCGGCGGGTACGACGCGATCGGCTCCGGCTCCCTGTTCGCCAAGTCCGCGCTGAAGAAGCGCTACCGGCCGGGCCTGTCCGCCAGCGAGGCGATCCGCCTGGCGATGGAGGCGTTGTACGACGCGGCCGACGACGACACCGCCACCGGCGGGCCCGATCTGACGCGCAAGATCTTCCCGGTCGTCATGTCGGCTACGGTCGAGGGCACGCACCGGCTCACCGAGGCCGACACCGAGGCGGTCGCCCGGGCCGTCGTCGACGCCCGGATGGTGAACCCCGGCGGGTGACCGCCGCACGTCAGCGCATCCCGTCGTGACCGCAGTGGAGTAAGGAGCACCACCCGACATGGCCATGCAGTTTTACGCCTCGCCCGAACAGATCATGCGCGACCGGTCGGAGTACGCCCGCAAGGGCATCTCCCGTGGCCGGAGCGCGATCGTTCTCAGCCACGAGGGTGGCGTGCTGTTCGTCGCGGAGAACCTCTCCAAGGCGCTGCACAAGGTGAGCGAGATCTACGACCGTATCGGCTTCGCCGCCGTTGGCCGCTACAACGAGTTCGAGAACCTGCGCGCCTCCGGCGTCCGGATGGCCGACCTGCGCGGATACTCCTATGACCGCCGCGACGTGACCGGGCGCGCGCTGGCCAACGCCTACGCCCAGACCCTCGGCGCGATCTTCACCGAGCAGTCCAAGCCGTTCGAGGTGGAGATCTGCGTCGCTGAGGTGGGTCACGTCCCGGAGAAGGACGAGCTGTACCGGCTCACCTACGACGGATCGGTGCAGGACGAGCCCGGCCGGATGGCCATGGGCGGCCAGGCCGAGTCGATCGGCGCGGTTCTGCGTGACCGCCACCGCCGTGACATGCCGTTGCCCGAGGCCCTGCACCTGGCGGTGGAGGCGCTGTGCAGCGTCGGTGGCGAGAACGGGAACCCGCGGTCCCTCGCCGCTGACCAGCTTGAGGTGGCGGTGCTCGACCGTCGTCGTCGCGGTCGCACCTTCCGTCGGATCGTCGGCAACGCGTTGACGTCCCTGCTGGAGAAGCCCGCCGCGAAGCCTGAGGCCGATCCGTCGGCGGACCCGACGACGCAATCAGATCTCGGATCCGCGCAGCAGTGACCAAACCGCTCCAGAGGGCTAATGTCTCACTATGGAGCGTCGCATTTTCGGTCTTGAGACTGAGTACGGTGTCACCTGCACGTACCGCGGTCAGCGTCGCCTGTCTCCGGACGAGGTGGCCAGGTACCTGTTCCGCAGGGTGGTGTCCTGGGGGCGGTCCAGCAACGTCTTCCTGCGTAACGGCGCCCGGCTCTACCTCGACGTCGGCTCCCACCCCGAGTACGCCACCCCGGAGTGCGACTCGGTCGTCAACCTCGTGGCCCATGACCGGGCCGGCGAACGTATCCTCGAAGGGCTTCTCGTCGACGCGGAGAAGCGTCTACACGACGAGGGCATCGCCGGCGAGATCTATCTGTTCAAGAACAACACCGACTCGGCCGGCAACTCCTACGGTTGTCACGAGAACTACCTGGTATCCCGGCACGGCGAGTTCGGTCGGCTGGCCGACGTGCTCATCCCGTTCCTGGTGACCCGGCAGCTCATCTGTGGGGCCGGCAAGGTGCTCCAGACGCCCCGCGGCGCGGTCTACTGCCTCTCGCAGCGGGCTGAGCACATCTGGGAGGGCGTCTCCAGCGCCACCACCCGCAGCCGGCCGATCATCAACACCCGGGACGAGCCGCACGCCGACGCCGAGCGGTACCGACGGCTGCACGTCATCGTCGGCGACTCGAACATGAGCGAGGTGACGACGCTCCTCAAGGTCGGCAGCGCCGACCTGGTGCTCCGGATGATCGAGGCCGGAGTGGTCATGCGGGACCTGACCCTGGAGAACCCCATCCGGGCCATCCGGGAGGTCTCCCACGACGTCACCGGGCGGCGCCTCGTGAAGCTCACCTCGGGCGCCGAGGCGAGCGCGCTGGACATCCAGCGCGAGTACCACGCCCGGGCTGCGGAGTTCGTCCAGCGGGACAGTCAGGATCCGGTCGCGCACCGGGTCATCGCGTTGTGGGGGAAGGTCCTGGACGCGGTCGAGTCGGGCAACCTCGATCCGGTGGCCCGCGAGATCGACTGGGTGGCGAAGCTCAAGCTCATCGAGCGGTACCAGGCCAAGCACGATCTTCCGCTGGGCAACTCGCGCATCGCCCAGCTCGATCTGGCCTACCACGATGTGCGGCGGGGCCGGGGCCTGTTCGGGCTCATGGAGCGCCGCGGCGCCGTCGACAGGATCGTCGGCGACCTCGACGTCTACGAGGCCAAGGAGACTCCGCCGCAGACCACCCGGGCCCGGTTGCGGGGCGAGTTCATCCGCAACGCGCAGGAGAAGCGGCGCGATTTCACCGTCGACTGGGTGCATCTGAAGCTCAACGACCAGGCCCAGCGGACGGTCCTGTGCAAGGATCCGTTCCGATCCCACGACGAGCGCGTCGAGCGGCTCATCGCGAGCATGTGATCGACTGGTGTCGCGCCGCCCCGGACGTCACGCCCCCTGATCCAGCAGCGCGGCGGCGTGACGTCCGGCCGCGGCGGCGGCCAGGAAGTACCAGTAGTCCGCCTCCAGGCCACGGCCCATGGTGCGTAACGGAGCTGGGCTGGTGCGCAGCGCGGCGTCCAGGCCCGTGGTGTCGACCGCGACGATCCGGTGCGGCGGGCTCAGCCGGGCGGCGGCGGGCGCGACGAGCGCCGCGAGCGCCGCCGGCAGTTCGCGCGGCGTCACGAGGTCGGCGGGGCGGAGCGCCACGGTCCCGTAGGCGGTCAGGCTGTGGTGTGAGATGCCGAGGTGGCGGGGGCGTGGGTCGGCGTCGGAGATCCGCAACGATCCGACGGGGCGACCGCCCAGCACCGACACGGCGTTGACGGCCTCACCGACGGCGGCGCCGGAGAAACCCCAGGCGGTGCCGGCGCCGGCGTTGCCCGGCCCTTGGGCGACGATCGTCACCTCGGCGTCGAGCACGGCGCGGGCGGCGATGAGTGCGCTGTGCAGGTTCACCGCCTCCAGGTCGCCACCGAATGCCTGACCAGCGGTGACGACGCCGACGAGTCTGCCCGCGAGCGCGTCCAGGGATCTTGAGAACCAGGCGGGGAGCGCCCCGCCGTCGGTCATGACGTAGGCGACCCTGGCGTCGGGCCGGCCGGCGTGGACGCCGGCGAGGATCGGTGGCAGCGCGGAGTGCAGGTCGGCGAGCACCACCGGCATCGAGTCCAGGGCGGCGCCGCCGAGTGCTTCGGCGGCGAGCATGCGCGGCCGGTGCGGTGAGGCGTCCTCGTCGACGGCCAAACCGATCGTCTGGAGCGGGGTGTACCTGGCTTTGACCAGGTGCCCGTGGTCGCGGTCGGCGCCGAACGGCGGGTCGGCGGGGAGCCGGTCGGGCACCGCGACGACGAAGGCGTAACCGCCGGTGCCGAGGCCCATGTGCAGCGCCCCGGTGTTCAGCAGGACCTGGTCGCCCACCTCGGGCTCGCCGACCAGCGCCGGATAGGCCAATGCCCGCACCTGATCGCCAGCGACGCGCACCGCCAACTCGACCGCGCCACGCCAACGTCGTCGGACCGCCGTCACCTCGCCGCTTCGCCATCGCACCACGCACGGCACGGTAGCCGACCGACGGTAACCGGGCCGCGCCGCCGCGCCAGGGGCGACGTGGGCGCAGCGCGCTGCTAGCGTCGACGCCGTGTCGCGGACCCGCACCGAACGTCTGGTCAACCTGGTGATCTGCCTGCTGTCGACGAGGCGGTTCCTCACGGCTGCCCAGATCGCCGCGACGGTGCCTGGCTACGAGCACGACGCCCGTGACGAGCGTCAGCATGAGGCGTTCCAGCGCAAGTTCGAGCGGGACAAGGCTGAGCTCCGCGATCTGGGAGTGCCGCTGGAGACCGGCACGACCAGCGTGTTCGACACCGAGCCCGGGTACCGGATCGCCCGTCGCGAGTACGCCCTGCCCGAGGTGCGGCTGGAGGCCGACGAGGCGGCGGCCGTCGGCATCGCGGCCCGGCTGTGGCAGCACGCCGGCCTCGCCGCGGCTGCCACTTCGGGCCTGGCGAAGCTGCGCGCCGCGGGCATCGACGTCGACCCGCAGTCGGCGCCCGGGTTGGAGCCGATCGTCACGGTGGACGCGGCGTTCGCGCCGCTCGCCGCCGCCTCCCGGGACCGTCAGAGCGTCACCTTCGACTACCGGGCGCCGGCGGCGGACCAACCGCAGCGGCGACGCCTGCAGCCCTGGGGCGTGGTGTGCTGGCGGGGCCGGTGGTACGTCGTCGGCCATGACCTGGATCGGGCGGCGACCCGCTCTTTCCGCCTGTCCCGCGTGGTCGGCGAGGTGGTGTCGGTGGGGGAGCCACGGGCGTTCGAGGCGCCTGAGGTGGATCTGTTGAGTCAGGTGCGCCGTTGGTCTGGTCCGCCAGAGGTCTCCGGTATCGCGCGGGTGTCGGCGCGCCCAGGCCGGGCGGTGGGTCTTCGCCGGTGGGCGTCCAGTTGTGAGCCGGGCCCCGACGGTGATGTGCTGGAGCTGCGCTTCGGCGACGTGGAGTCGTTCGCCGGATACCTGTGTGGCTTCGGGCCGGATGTCCGGGTGCTGGGTCCGTCCGAACTTCGGGAGGCGGTCGTGTTGCGGCTCAAGGAGATGGTGGCCCGCGCCGAGGCGCCGGCCGGTGACGGCGCCGGCCCGACGCTCCCTGCGGCGCGCCGGTGAGCGCGCCGCGCGGCGGTCCGTCCGCCGAGCGTCTGGCCCGGCTGCTGAATCTGGTCCCGTACCTGCTGGCCCGCCCCGGCATCGCGATCGAGCAGGCGGCGGCCGACCTCGGCGTCACCGAGAAGCAGCTGCGGGAGGACCTGGAGCTGCTGTGGGTGTGTGGCCTACCCGGCTACGGCCCGGGCGACCTCATCGACATGGTGCTCGACAGCGACCGGGTGACGATCACCTACGATGCCGGCATCGACCGTCCGCTGCGGCTCACCCCGGACGAGGCGCTGGCGTTGGTGGTGGCGCTACGGCTGTTGGCGGAGACGCCCGGGGTCGGCGATCGTGGGGCGATCGAACGCGCGCTGGCCAAGATCGAGTCGGCGGCCGGTGAGCTGGCCGGCGCGCCGGTCGCCGTCAGCGCCGGGGCGCCCGACGAGCGGGCGGCGCGGGCCCACGAGGCGCTGCGTTCGGGCCGGGCCATCCAGATGACCTACTACACCGCCAGCCGGGATGCGACGACCCGCCGGATTGTCGACCCGGTCCGCGTTTTCGCCGTCGCCGGCCACACCTACCTGGAGGCGTGGTGCCGCCAGGCGCAGGCGTTGCGGCTGTTCCGGGCGGACCGGATCGACGAGTTGGTCCGGTTGTCGGAGCCCGCCCAGCCGCCGCCGACGCCAGCTGCGCCGATCGAGGGGGCGTTCCGGCCGTCGTCGCAACTGCCCCTGGTGACGCTGCGCGTCGGGCGGGGGGCCCGATGGATCACCGAGTACTACCCGTGCGAGCAGGTCGTCGAGAGCGCCGGGGACTGGCAGGTGTCGCTGCGGGTGTCGGACCTGCCGTGGGCCCGCCGGCTGGTCCTGGGTCTGGGTCCGCAGGTGACGGTGACGAGCCCGACCGAGCTGGTGGAGCTCGTACGGGACGGGGCCCGCGAGGCGCTCGCGGGCTACGCCACACCGTGACCGGCCGGCGCCATCGGCAGCGGCTAGGCTGACCGGGTGCGATGGTGGGTTGCGGTAGCGGTGGCGGTTGTCGGCTTGATCATCCTGGTCGCGGCGGTGATGCCGCTTCTGCCCCGCCTGGCGAGGTTACGCGCCGCCGTTCAGGGGCTCGCGGCGCGGCAGGAGCAGGCCGCGGCGATCCAGATGTCGGCCGAGCGCCTTGCCGTCCGACTCGCTGACGTCCAGCGTCATCCGGCCCTGGCGCGTCGACTGGACGGCGTCCCTTCGCCGGCCGATCAGCCGCCGGCCGGAGGGGTGCCTACCAGATGATCGGGAAGTACCATCGAGGGTGAACGCGCCCTCCCGTTCCTGAGCATCGGAGTTCACATGGGATCCCTTCGGCCCGCCCACATCATCGTTCTGGTGGTGGTTCTGGTGCTGCTGTTCGGCGCCAAGCGGCTGCCGGACGCCGCGCGCGCCCTCGGACGCTCGTTGCGAATCATCAAGGCTGAGACCAAGGGCCTGGTCGACGACAAGCCCAAGGACGACCTGGCTGAGAAGGCCGATGCCCAGGCCGCCCGTGAGCCGCTGACCCCTCAACCGCAGCCCTTCACCCAACCGCAGCCCCAGCCCGAGCCGCGTCCGACGTTCGTCGATCCGGTCGACCGCGTCCGCGACCGCCACTGACCAGCGCCGCCGCCCGCTATGCCGCTGCGACTGCGCCGGCGTAAGCCGGTCGGTTTCGCCCGCGCAGCCGACGGCTCGATGACGCTCATCGAGCACCTGCGCGAACTGCGAAACCGCCTCTTCAAATCGGCCGTGGCGATCGTCCTCGGCTTCTTCGTCGGCCTGTATCTCGCCGACCCGGTGCTCACCATCATCCGTCAGCCCTACTGCGACCTCCCGTCATCGATCATCGACGGGCAGTGCGCCATGGTCATGCTGGGCCCGGCCGACGTGCTGCTGCTCAAGCTCAAGCTGGCGCTCTGGTTGGGGTTGATCATCGCCGGACCGGTCTGGCTGTACCAGCTGTGGGCGTTCATAGCCCCGGGTCTGCACCGCCACGAGCGCCGTTACGCCTACGTCTTCTCGGGCATCGCCGCGCCGCTGTTCGCCGCGGGTTCGATCCTGGCCTACTTCGTGGTGGCGAAGGGCCTGGCGTTCCTGCTGGAATTCGCCGGCGACGACATCCGCACCACCCTGGAAATCACCAGGTACGTCGATTTCGTCATCAATCTCATCCTCATCTTCGGGGTGGCGTTCGAGTTCCCGCTGATGGCCTTCATGCTCAACGCCGTCGGTCTGGTCAGCGCCAAGAAGCTGATGTCGTGGTGGCGTGGGGTGGTGTTCGGTTTCTTCGCGTTCGCCGCCGTCGTGACGCCCACGCCTGACCCGTTCGGGATGACCGCGCTGGCCCTGTGCCTGTCGGCGCTGTACTTCATAGCCGTTGGCGCCGCGTTCCTCAATGACCGGCGGCGGGCCCGCCGCGCTGGCATGGCCGACGACGTCAGCGACGACGAGATCTCCCCGTTGGCCGAGGCGCCGGCGCCGGTCGAGCTGCCGACGCCGGTGGAACTTTCCCAGCCGGTCGGCGGTCCGCCGCCGTTGGAGCGGCCGAGCCCGATTCCGGCGCCCGCGCCGCTGGCCAGCCGGTACGACGAGACCACCTGATGCCGCCGGGCCAGCCCGACCGGCCGGTCCGGGTCGGTCAGCGGACCAGCGCGACGACCGCGTCGAGCCCGTTGGCGGCTCCGGGCTGACCGGCGGGCAGCAGCAGGCTCGTCAGGCCGGCGCTGGCCGCGCCGCCGTCGGTAGGCGTGTCGCCGACCATCAGCGCGCGTTCCGGATCGACCCGTAGTTGCCCGCAGGCGTGCAGGAAGCTCGCCGGGTCAGGCTTGAGCCGCCCGGTCTCGTACGACAACGACCATGCCTGGATGTGGTTGGCCAGACCCCACTGGTCCAGCAGCGGCCGGATGTCGAATCCGACATTGCTGACCACCGCCACCCCGATCCGGGCCGCCCGCAGAGCCGTCAATGTGGCAGAAGCGTCGGTGTACGGGGCCCAGCCGTCGGCGCGCAGGACCCGCTCGTACAACGCCTCAGGCAGGCCCTCGATGCCGCAGGCGACGCCGGAGCTGAGCCCGGTGTATGCGGCCCGGTGCGCCCGAGCGGACAAGTCCCGGTCGGCCCAGTCCATGGCCAGCGCCGGCGGCACCCGGTCCGGCGCTGGCCCGCCGGGGCGGCCGGCGGTGACGAGCCGGTCGGCCAGCACAGTGGCCTGACCCCGGTCGAGCGTCACCCCGCAGTCCCCGGCGGCGAGCTGGACCCAGCGGACCGGGTCCTCCACCTGGGCCAAAGTGCCGTGGAAGTCGAACAGGACCGCGTCGAAACGCCGGTCGGCCGGAGCGGGGAGGGCGCCAGCGGGAGCTTCGGGGTGATCCGACACGTACCGCACCCTACCGACTCCGGGCAGGAACCAAAACATGATCAATAGCCGGTAGGAACCGGGCGCGTCAACGCACTACGCTGGCCGGCATGGCCACCCCCGAGGATCCGCGCCCCACCGCGATCGACGAGCCTGGCCCCTCGGGCGACCCGCATCCGGACGAGCTGGTCGAGGCTTCGCCAGCGGAGCGTCACGCGGCGGCGCGTCGTCGGGCGGCCGAGGCCGCGCGGCTACCGGCGCTCGCCGACTTCGTGCCCCAGGTCGGATTCGACCTCGACGATTTCCAACGCGCGGCGTGCGAGGCGTTGGAGGGCGGCAGCGGTGTGCTCGTGTGCGCGCCCACCGGCGCCGGCAAGACCGTCGTCGGCGAGTTCGCGGTTCATCTGGCGCTGCGCCAGGGACGCAAATGCTTCTACACCACGCCGATCAAGGCCCTGTCGAACCAGAAGTACCACGACCTGGTCGCCAGGCACGGCGCTGACAAGGTCGGCCTGCTCACCGGCGACAACGCCATCAACGGCGACGCCCCGGTCGTGGTGATGACGACCGAGGTGCTGCGCAACATGCTCTACGCCGGCTCGTCGACGCTGACGGGTCTGTCGTACGTGGTCATGGACGAGGTGCACTACCTGGCGGACCGGCTGCGCGGCGCCGTCTGGGAAGAAGTGATCATCCACTTGCCGGAGTCGGTGACGCTGGTGTCGTTGTCGGCGACGGTCTCCAACGCCGAGGAGTTCGCCCAGTGGCTGGTCACGGTGCGCGGCGAGACCGAGGTCGTGGTCTCGGAGCACCGGCCGGTGCCGTTGTGGCAGCACATGCTTGTCGGGCGGCGGATGTTCGACCTGTTCCACGACTCGGACGCCGCCCGGAAACACGACGTGCACCCCGAGCTGCTGCGTCACACCCGGGAGATGCTGCGCCGGGTGGAGCTGACTCCGGCCCGCGGCCGTCCCGGGCGTCCGCGCCGCTGGCTCCCCCAGCCCAGACCCGACGTCATCGACCGGTTGGAACGCGAGGAGCTGCTGCCGGCGATCTTCTTCATCTTCAGCCGGGCCGGTTGCGACGCGGCCGTCCAACAGTGCCTCACCTCCGGGGTCCGACTCACCAGCCCCACCGAACGGGCCGAGGTGCGCCGGATCGTCGAGCGCGGCGCCGCGGCGATCCCGCACGAGGACCTGGCCGCGCTGGGCTACTGGGACTGGCTGGACGCCCTTGAGCGGGGTCTGGCCGCCCACCACGCGGGCATGCTCCCGGCCTTCAAGGAGATTGTCGAGGAGCTGTTCGTCAAGGGCCTGGTCAAGGCGGTCTTCGCCACCGAGACGCTGGCGCTGGGCATCAACATGCCAGCCCGTTGCGTGGTGTTGGAGCGGTTGGTCAAGTTCAACGGCGAGGCCCACGTCGAGCTGACCCCGGGGGAGTACACCCAGCTCACCGGACGCGCCGGCCGTCGCGGCATCGACATCGAGGGCCACGCCGTGGTGCTGTGGGGGCCGGAGGTCGACCCGCGGCACGTCGCCGGCCTCGCGTCCACCCGAACCTACCCGCTGCGCTCCAGTTTCCGACCGTCCTACAACATGGCGGTCAACCTCGTCGCCAGCGTCGGCGCCTTCCGCGCCCGTGAGCTGCTGGAGTCCTCGTTCGCCCAGTTCCAGGCCGACCGCTCGGTGGTGGGCATCGCCCGCCAGGTGCAGCGCAACACCGACACCATGGACGCCTACGAGTCGGAGCTGCGCTGCCACCACGGCGATTTCGCCGAGTACTTCGCTCTCCGGGTGGCGATCGCCGACCGGGAACGGGAGCTGGCGCGTGACTCGGCCCAACTGCGGCGCGTCGCGGCCGTCCAGTCGTTGACGAAACTACGTGCCGGCGACGTCATCCAGGTGCCGTCGGGGCGCCGCGCCGGTCTGGCGATCGTCCTGGACCCAGGCGCCGTCGCGTTCGGCGAGCCGCGCCCGCTGGTGCTCACCGAGGACCGGTGGGCGGGCCGGCTGTCGGTCGCCGACTTCCCCACGCCGGTGCAGGCCCTGGACCGGGTGCGCGTCCCCCGGCACTTCAATCACCGGGCCCCGGCCGCCCGCCGGGACCTGGCCGCGATGCTGCGCGCGGTCGACGCCCCCCGCCGCACCGGCCGCCGGGGCGGGCGCTCGCGTCCCACCGGCGAGGATGAGCAGATCCTGGCTCTACGGGCCCTCATGCGGGCCCACCCGTGCCACGCCTGCGCCGACCGGGAGGAGCACGCGCGGTGGGCCGAACGCCGGCACCGGCTGATGCGTGACACCGAGGCGCTCAGGTCGAAGGTCGCCACCCGCGCCAACTCGCTGGCCCGCACCTTCGACCAGGTCTGCGGCCTGCTGTCGGACCGCGGCTACCTGTCCGCCGACGGCGAGGTCACCGACGCCGGCCGGATGCTGTCGCGGATCTGGACCGAGGCCGACCTGCTGGCCGCCGAGTGCCTGCGGGCCGGCGTCTGGGACGGTCTGAGCCCGGCGGAGCTGGCCGCCGCCGTCTCAGTGCTCGTGTACGAGGCCCGCCGCGAGGGCGACGACCGGGTCTCGTTGCCGCGCGGCCCGGTCGCCGACGCCATCGACGAGACGCTGCGCCGGTGGGGCGGGCTGGAGTCCGCCGAGGCTGCCCGCGGCCTGGACCTGACCCGGGAGCCGGACCTGGGCTTCGTCTGGCCGATGTACCGGTGGGCGCGCGGCGAGGCGCTCGCGCCGGTCCTGGCCAGCCATGGGGACGGGGAGATGCCGGCCGGCGACTTCGTCCGCTGGGCCCGGCAGGTGATGGACCTGCTCGGACAGCTGGCCGAGGCCGCCGGGGCGTCGAGCGCGCTGCGCGCCACGGCCCGGGAGGCGATGACCGCGGTCAAGCGTGGCGTGCTCGCCTACACGTCGATGGCCTGACATCGGCCGGCGGTCAGCGGTCAGCGGTCGGTGGGCGGCGCGGCGTCGGCGAGCGCGTCGACGAGGCGTCGGCACGGGCCGGCCAGGTTCCAGCGTTCGGCCAGCGCCAGCAGACCCTGCTGGTCGACGGGCGCGGCGGGCAGCCGGGGCGCAAACGCCGGTAACGGCACGTCGCACGCCACCTGGGTGACCCGGGTGGCCACCGTGAGGTAGTCGCCGGCGGCCAGCAGCCTGGCGCGCAGGCCGGGGGCGAACGCCGACGCCGGGTCGGCCAGGGCGTCGATGATGCCGGCGACGCTGCCGTAGCGGTCGATGAGTCGGGCGGCGGTCTTCTCACCCACGCCGGCGACTCCGGGCAGCCCGTCGCTGGGGTCGCCGCGTAGCGCGGCGAAGTCGGCGTAGGCGCCCGCGGGCACCCCGTACCGGGCGTGGACGGCGGCCTCGTCGTACACCTCCAGCTTGGCCACGCCCCGGCCGCAGTAGAGCAGCCGCACCGGCCGGGCGTCGTCGACCAGTTGGAACAGGTCCCGGTCGCCGGAGACGACCTCCACCGGGCCGGGTTGCCCGGTGGCCAGTGTGCCCAGCACGTCGTCGGCTTCGAAACCGGCGACGCCGACGACCGGGACGCCGATCGCGGCCAGCGCCTGTTCGATGATCGGCACCTGTGGGCTGAGCGTGTCGGGGACCTGCTCAGCGTCGCCGTCGGCAACCCGGTGTGCCTTGTACGAGGGGATCAGGGCCACCCGGAACGCCGGCCGCCAGTCGGCGTCCATGGCGCAGACCAGCCGGTCGGGCCGTCTGGTCCGCACCAGGGTGGCGAGCATGTCGAGGAAGCCGCGCACGGCGTTGACCGGGGCGCCGTCGGGGGCCAGCGCGGCGGCTTCGGGGATGCCGAAGTAGGCCCGGAAGTACAGGCTCGGCGCGTCGACGGCCAGCAGCGCGGCGGTGGGTTCCACGACGGCGAGCCTAGCCGGGCCCAGGCATTTCCCTGATGCTGGCGGGGCGGTCGCCGGGTGAGTCTGTGCGGGCCGCCGCGGCGTTTCCTCGACGCCGTCGACCGGTCCCACCTATCGGACTCAACTGCCTGGAGGCTCCCGTGATGCTGCTTCGACCTGTACTGGCGGCGGCGTTGTCCGCTGCTGTCCTCTCCAGCCCGTCAGCCGCGAGCGGGTGCCTTAACACATGGTCCAGCAGCTCCAGCGAGCCCGCGTCAGCCCAGCGCACGTCGTCCAACACGACACGACAAGCAACCCTCCCTCGCTGGCGTCGGCCCGCGCCGCGAGCAGCGAGCGCACGGCCCGGCGCCAGCCGAACCGGTGCGTTTCGGGCGGCGGCGTCGTGGCGCGTGGCCCGCTCGTACTCCGACGCCGGTCCCGCGGCCACGGTGACTCCGCTGTCGGCCGCCTGCTCCGCTACGGCGTCGAGCACGTAGCTCGTGCCGATGCCGGGCTCGCCGTAGACGGCGGCGAACCACGTGTCGGCGCAGCCCGTGCCCGAGTTGGCACAACACCTCGGCCCGACCCACCGGCCGGGCCGCTCCCGGCGTGGCGCCGCTCATCGTCGACCGATTACCCGTCAGCGACCGCCTCAACGTGTCGGCGGGGCTGGAGCCAGGCGGGCCAGCTGCCGGTCGTGCCAGCGACTCAACAGCAACAGCGCGGCGATCGCCCCGACCAGGGCCAGCAACATGTCCCACTGCGCGTCCCAGATATCGCCCTGGCTACCGAGGAAGTCATCGGCCGCGGCGCCGCCGATGACAGCGCTCCACCACTCGATCATCTCGAAGAACGCCGAGAACGCCAGGCAGGCGCAGACGGTCAGCGGCGCCAGCCACCGGCTGCCGCGCAGTGGCGACGTCCGCGTCAGCAGCTCCCGGACCAGGATCGCCGGCACGAAGCCCTGGGCCAGGTGGCCGATCCGGTCATACGGGTTGCGCGACAACGCGAACGCGTCCCGGAGCCACTCGCCCACCGGCGTCCGGGCGTAGGTGTAGTGCCCGCCGACGATGAGAACGAGCGCGTGGACGGCCAGCAGCACGCACAGCAGAGTCGTCAGCGGGAACCGTTTCCAGGTCGTCAGCGCGAGCGCCAGCCCGACCATCACCCAGATGGTTTCCAGCAACCACGTGAGCCGGTCGTGCGGCGCGACTCCCGACACCAGCAGAGCCAGGGCGACGACGGCGGCGAGAACCGGGGGAGTGACACGACGGGGCATCCGGTCACCTTAGCGACGGCCGCCCTCCACCGTGGCGGTCGTCGCGGCGTGCCCGTTAGGGTGACCGGGTGATCGAACGCATCCTCCCCACCGACGACGCCCGTGACCTGCTTGATCTGGTCACCGAGCTGGCCGACAAGGAGCTGGCCCCCCGGGCGGCCGACTTCGAGGCCCGCGCCGAGTTCCCCCGCGCGGCGCTGCGCACTCTGGGCCGCGCCGGCCTGCTGGGCCTGCCGTACCCGGAGGAGGTCGGCGGCGCCGGGCAGCCGTACGAGGTCTACCTACAGGTGTTGGAGATCCTGGCGTCCCGGTGGCTGACGGTCGCCGAGGCGGTCAGCGTGCACACCCTGGCCTGCTACCCGGTCGCCGCCTACGGCGACGACGCGCTGCGTGAGCGGCTGCCCGAGATGCTCGGCGGCGAGCTGCTCGGCGCCTACTGCCTGTCCGAGCCGCAGGGCGGCTCCGACGCCGCCGCGCTCACCACCAAAGCCGTCCGCGACGGCGACGACTACCTGGTCTCCGGCGCCAAGGCGTGGATCACCCACGCCCATTCGGCGGACTTCTACAACATCTTCTGCCGCACCGGCGGCCCCGGCCCCGACGGCATCTCCTGCCTGCTGGCCGATGTCCCGGCCGCCGGCATCACCCCGCTCAAGCCTGAGCGGACCATGGGCCTCAACGCCTCCCCGGTCTCCCAGATCGTCTTCGACGGCGCCCGGGTGCCGGCCGGCCGGGTCGTCGGCGGCGAAGGCATCGGTTTCAAGATCGCGATGACGGCGTTGGACTCCGGCCGGCTCGGCATCGCGGCCTGCGCCGTCGGCCTGGCCCAGGCCGCCGTCGACTACGCCGTCGACTACGCCAAGGAACGCCAGCAGTTCGGCAAACCGATCGCCACCTTCCAGGGCCTGGGATTCATGCTCGCCGACATGGCCACCCAGGTCTCGGCCGCCCGCGCCCTCACCCTGGCCGCCGCCAGGCTCCGCGACGCCGGCCGCCCCTACTCGGCGGAGGCCGCCAAGGCCAAGCTGTTCGCCACCGACGCCGCCATGAAGGTCACCACCGACGCGGTACAGGTCCTCGGCGGGTACGGCTACGTCGCCGACCACCCGGTGGAGCGGTACCTGCGCGAGGCGAAGGTATTGCAGATCGTCGAGGGCACCAACCAGATCCAGCGCCTGGTCATCTCCCGCCACCTGACCCGCGCCTGACGCCGCAGCGAACGGCGGTCCGGCCGCCCGCGCCGCAAAGGTGTAGCTTCTCCTCCGTGGAGGAGACAGACCGGGCCATCGTCGCGGCGCTCGCCGGCGACGGGCGAATATCGTTCACCGACCTCGCCGAGAAGGTCGGTTTGTCGGTGTCCGCCGTCCACCAGCGGGTACGCCGGCTCGAACAGCGGGGCGTCATCAATGGCTACGCCGCCCGTGTCTCCTACGAAGCCGTCGGCCTGCCCCTGACGGCTTTCGTGGCGATCCGACCGTTCGACCCGTCGCAGACCGACGACGCCCCCGAACGCCTGGCGCACCTGCCTGAGATCGACTCGTGCTACTCGGTGGCCGGCGACGACTTCTATTTGCTGCTCGTGCGGGTGGCCAGCCCCACCGACCTGGAGCGCCTCCTCCAGGAGATCCGGACGGCCGCCAACGTCACCACCCGTACGACCGTCGTCCTGTCCACCCCGTATGAACGGCGCTCGCCCCGGATCGGTGAGCCGTCCGCAGGCGCCGGCGTCGTCCCGCCAGCGGGCGAGCGGCCCTGAGCCTAGCCCTGCGGCTGTCCGATGTTGACCATCCATGAGATGCCGAACTTGTCCTTACAGGCGCCGAATTCGTCGCCCCACATCTGCTTTTCCAGCGGCACTGACACGGCGCCGTCGGCGGAGAGCTTCTCCCAGTAGCCGCGAAGCTCGGCTCCGTCATCCCCACTGAGGCTCACCGCGATGTTGTCGCCGGGGTGGTACGGCATTCCCGGGGGGCTGTCGGCGCCCATCAGCGCGAAGCCGTTGGGCGTCTTCAACATTGCGTGCATCACCTTGTCCGCGAGGTCCCCTTCGCCGGTGCCGGACTCGCCGAAGGTGTTGATCCGCAGGTCCCCGCCGAAGATGCTCTGGTAGTGCTCCATCGCCTGGCGCGCGTCGCCGTCGAAGCTGATGTACGGGTTGAGAAGTGAGGGCACCGCTCGCTCCTTGCTGTGAGGTTTCGACGTGCCGTCGGTCACATCGGCGTCAGCCTAACGTGGTGGCCGCGGCTGGCCGGGGATTTGTCGCGAGGCGGGCCTCGTTCGGTGACCTGCCAGATGATCGGCCCGAGGTGGGATCACCTGGCATCGTTGAGCCAGTCCAGGCGCTGTCCATGCCCGCCGACCAGCGCCAACGGCGCTCCGTCCAGGGCCAGGAGCATCTGTCGCCAGAGCGGGTCATCGACGCCGGCCGCTGCGCTGACCTCGGGTAGCACGTTGGGCGCCTCCTGTGACAGCCAGTGCCCGGGAAGCGCCCGCACCGTGTCGACAAAGGCGGCCCGCTGGTCATCCGCCACGTACGACAGCACCGCGCTGTGGAACACCACGAGGGTGGCGTCAGCCGGCGCCAGATCCGCGAGGGCAGCGAGGTCCGTCAGAAGGTCGCCGCGGACGAGATGGGGCGGTTCGCGCCGGGCGATGGCCGCCGCGGCCCGCAGGCGTTCGCGTCGGTGTTCGTGTTCGGGCCAGATCAGCGCGTCGAGCCACCGCAGGTGGTCGTCGGAGGCGACATCGAGCGGGTTGAGGTCGAGGCCGGCCCGCCAGACGACTGTCGGCACGGTGGTTGGTGGCGGCGCGGCGCGATTGGTCGCGCACGCCAGCTCCACCGGGCTGTCGGCCGGGCCGACGACGTGGATGTCGTCATAGCGGTACCGGTACCGGTCGGGATACAGGCACAGGCCTGCGGACGCGCCGACCTCGATCAGCGCCAGCGGCTGGGGGAGCGAGGTCAGCACCGGCAGCAGCGTCGCACACCGGCCGGGCTCATTGGTCTGGGTGGCGCGTTCGGCCATCACGGCGCGCGCCGACGTCCAGCGCGCGGCGACCCATGCCAGGAACTGTGGACCGTCGTCCAGCGGCGCGCCGAGCAGCCGTGCGGCGCCGAACAGCAGGTTCGGTTGCCGACGCCGCGACGGCAACTCCAGGAGCCGGCCCAGCGTGGCGGGGTCGTCGGCGACGGAATGCGCCAGCCGGCTGTAGGTGGGCGAGCCGTCGGCCTGCGCCTCGACGGCGAACCTGAGGTACCACTGACGGGTCGACTTCATTCGCTCACGCTGCCCTGTGGGGCGCCGTCTGGCAATGGACCCCTGCTGTGATCCAATCTTCCTAGGACGATTAAGCATTTGTGTAATCCGTCACAGCATGTGACCTTGCGGAGTTCGGGACCGAACGCGCGAACGATGTTCACCAGCCTCTGACCCGACTCCGCACCGTCCCGGGCTTCGAGGGGGCCAGAGCTCGGGACGCTGCCCCTGTTCAGCGGGCGTGGTGGTACGGGTGAACCACGGCGTGGCCCTTACCGCGGGAGATCAGCCACCGGTTGATCGGGGTAGTCAGGACGAACGCGACCAGCAGGGCGAACGCCAATGACGCCCAGAACACCCAGCTACCCGTGCCGGCGTCCATCGCCCCCGGCACGGCGAGCATGACGGCGTTGTCCAGGATCTCCATCACGGCGATCGACACGGTGTCCGCGGCCAAAGCCACCTTCAACGCGGTGCGCATGTCGAGTCCGGCGCGCAGCACCCCGCGCATGGTCAGCGCGTAGCCGAACACGAACGCCAACACCACAGCCAGGGCGACGGTGGGCCACGCCGACCAGCCCAACGCGGTTCCGATGACCATGCCGAGCACCTCACCGATCGCGCAGCCGGTCAAGCAGTGCAGAGTCGCCTGCGCCGCCGTCGCCCATGAGGTGCGCCCGGCGCTCGCCGCCACGCCGTGCGAGGCGTGGCCGTGACGTCTGCCGGTGTGCTGGTGATCGATGGTGTGATCCATGACGAGGCCTCCTTAGGCAACATCAACTATACCCCCGAAGGGTATAGTTGATGAGAGGGTTCCGATGGTCGAGCCTCGGACTTCATCGGACACCTCCCGTCACCCCGCTTCGTGGCCAGGCGGATCCGATAACGCGGCGTCACCGGTGGCCCCGGGTTGCCCAGCTGGACCCTGATCTGATGCCCGGACGGTCACGGGCAATACGTTTTGGGCCCTGGGCGGGGGGTAGCCGTGCCGTCGAGAACTGCCACGGGGACGCCATGCACCGGGAAATGACCGCGCCGGGCATGAGAAAGCAGGTTCCTAAAAGCCAAGACGCAGAGGAGCAGCAATGTCTAACGACAAAACCGAGTCGACAGTCTGGGGCGTTCCACTAGGGGGTCGGCTGACCAATATTGCCATTGCGACGGTAGCTTTCGTTACAGGCGGGGTGCTCGTCGGCTTGTCCCCCGCTGCGGCGGCGAACCGGTCGACGTTGTCCACAGCGTCGACCGAGGCCCGGTACTGCCGAGAAGTGATTAGATCGTCGATTCCAGTCTACGCAAGCGCGACTGGCAGGGTCGTCCGTGGTCGGTTCTACCACGGCGACGTGTTCCAGCATTTCGGCCGCGTCCATGGCCGTTACCAGACGTGGCTGCCTCGCGGTGTGCCACGTCCCCATGGGTACACCGCCTACGCCGCGAGTTCCGGATCCAGGCCAGTACGGTGCCCGTGGTAATCCGGTGACCTGTGCATTGTAGAAGAGCCGGCGACCTTCACCGCGGCTACATCGAAGCCATGTAAACCAACTCGTCGTGGTAGGTCCGGCGCCGACGGAATTACCTTTAGGGCGCCATCTACCTGCTGACACCGAATCCGGCGCAGGTGCTGCTGCCGCAACCAAACTAACCAGGATCAATGATTGGTTTTGTGGATCAGCTACTCAGCGCCGGGCTCACAACACGACGGACCCCATGTACAAGGTTGGGGTTCCGTGTCATCACCATCACCATCACCATCGGTAATGGTGATGGGTGGCGCCGAACGCAGCGGCGATCTGAGCGACGACCGGAGCGCTGCTGGCTACCCATCGGGATAAAGATCGATCAACATCACCAGGACCGGGCATCAAAGGTGAGAACTGCCACCAGCGCGAATCAGCTGCGTCAACTCCGCGCCGCGCGAAGCGCCGGTCACCACCCCACACCTAGTGTCCTAGGACGCCTTAGGCGGGGTGCGCCAGCGCACCCCAAATCACTGAATGAAGCGCTTCGCGCCGACCCCTCAAAACAAGAACTTGGCCGGGCGGGCGGCGCAGACTGGACCCCGAAGGCCCGACCGGCCGACATGTCCTACGACAGGGAGGCAGCGATGGACAGCAATTACCGGATCGTCGTCGGAGTGGACGGCTCCGAGGGTGGACGTCGTGCTCTGGAATGGGCCGTACGGGAGGCCGCCGCACGGCAGGGCACGGTCCAGGCGGTCGCCACCTGGCGTTGGGACAATCTCGAAGGCGGCATGTTGCCCACCTCGGCGGAGCGAGACCTCGCCGAGCAGACCCTGGAACGGGAGGTCCAGAGCCTGTCAGGCCGCCTGCGCTCCACGGTCGCCATCGCCGCGGAGGTGGTCGAAGGCCGCGCCGCCGAGGCGCTGAGCGACGCTGCCCGCGACGCTGATCTGCTCGTTCTCGGCAGCCACGGTCATTCGCGGGTCTGGCACACGGTGTTGGGCTCGGTCAGTGAAGAGTGCATCCGGCGGGCCACCTGCCCGGTGGTGGTGGTCCCGACGCCGAAACCGGCGCCGGCCACGTCGTCGGAGCCGGTGCTGCACGGCTGAGCGTTTGCCGATCATCGGCTCGGGGCATGGTGACTTCGCACCGGAAACCACCTACACGGAGGTTCGATCATGGGCATCGCTGACCGGATCCAGGACAAGACGGACGAGCTCAAGGGCGCGACCAAAGAGAAGGTCGGGTCGGCCACCGATAACCGGGACCTGCAGGCCGAAGGCGCTGGCGAGAAGTTCAAAGGCAAGGCCGGGCAGACGATGGAAGACATCAAGGACGCCGCCCGGCGCGCCGCTGACCGCCACAGCTGACGAGGACTCGGCTTAACCGTACAGAACAATGGGACCGCGCCGGATTCCGGCGCGGTCCCATTGTCGGGCTGCGACCTCTGTGATGCGGCAACCGGGTGGCGCTCCAGGCCGATCAGGCCGCGGCGTCCGACTGCTTTGCCCACCACAGCTGCCCGGACTCCGGCAGGGTGTCGATCGGGTCGTAGTAGACATAGTGCTTGCTGGTCGCCTCGACATCCGCCGCCTCGATGGACGTCCGGTAGTTCTTCGTCCAGTACGACATGCCGTGCTCCCGGTCGTACTCGGTGACCATGTGTACCCACCGCTTGCCGACGAACGGAACGTCGCAGACGATTCGCGGGGTGGCGTACCCGGGCAGGTAGCCCATGATGTCGTGCTGGAGCTGCTGGGCGTGGCCCAGCGACACCCGCCAGTGCTCGGCGTTGGGGATCATGTCGCACATGTAGAAGTAGTACGGCAGGATTCCCGCCTCGCCCTGAAGCCCGAAACACAGGTCGAGCAGGTCGGCGCTGCTGTCGTTGATCCCGCGCATGAGCACGCCCTGGTTACGCACGTCGCGCACGCCTACCTCAAGGAGCATCCGGGTGGCCTTGGCGACCAGGGGCGTCAGCGAGTTCACATGGTTGACGTGGGTATGCACGGCCAGGTTGACGCCGCGCTCGCGGGCGGTGGCGGCGATGCGCCCCATGCCGTCGACGACGTCGTCCTGAAGCCAGTGCTGGGGCAGGCCCATGAGCGCCTTGGTGGCGAGCCTGATGTCCCGGATGGAGTCGATCGCCAGTAGGCGGGTGAGGTAGGACTCCAGGTTCTTCCACGGCACGTTGGCGACATCGCCGCCGGAGACCACGACGTCGCGCACGCCGGGGTTGGCGTTGAGGTACGCGATGTGGGCGTCGTACCGGTCGACGGGTTTGAGGGTCAGCTTGAGCTTGTCGACGGCGGGGGTGGAGTTGCCGACGAGGTCCATCCGGGTGCAGTGCCCGCAGTACTGCGGGCAGGTGGACAGCAGCTCGGCGAGCACCTTGGTCGGGTACCGGTGGGTGAGGCCCTCGGCCACCCACATGTCGTGCTCGTGGAGGGAGTCACGGGTGGCGTGCGGGTGCGACGGCCAGTCGGTGCGCCGGTCGGAGGCCACCGGGATCATGTACCGGCGCACCGGGTCGGCGTAGAACGCCTCGGTGGTCATCGGCGCGTCCGGGACCATGGTGTTGATCATTTGGGGCGGGACGAGCATCGACATGGTCGCGAGCGCCTGCTGGTCGGCTTCGAGGTCGGTGTAGAAGCGTTCGTCGAGGAGGTCGCCCATGATCTTGCGGAGCTGGGTGATGTTCTTGATGCAGTTGACGCGTTGCCACTGGGCGTTCTCCCACTGGGCGTGGGTGATGTCGGCCCAGCCGGGGAAGCGGGTCCAGTCGGGTTCGGCGAGCACGCGGCGGCGGTACTCGTAGGGCTGGCTGACGGTGTGGGGCGCGGGGGGTTCGCTCCACTGGTTGGGGGCGCACGTATTCATGGGCGCCAGCGTAATGGAATGTTCACCCTCCCCAGAGTACTGGAATATTTCTTGCTAACGAAATAGAGTGCCGGAAATTCTGTTGTTTCGAGAGGGTTGGACGATGACTTCGCCGGTTGGTTTGCATCGGGTGTCTGCTCCGTCGGGGGTTTTGCCCCAGGCGGCGGAGCGGTTGGACACCAGCGCGGCGGTTGGCGCGGACGAGATCCGGGTGCGGGTACGGCGGCTGAATCTGGACGCGGCGAGCTTCCGACAGCTGTGGACCAAGCACGGCGGCGATGGGGCGGCGGTGCGTGCCGAGGTGTTGGAGATCGTCGGACGTCGGGGCAAGATGCACAATCCGGTGACGGGTTCGGGCGGGATGCTGCTGGGCGTCGTCGAGGAGGTCGGGCCGCAGTCGCGGTTGGGCCTGGTGGCGGGGGACGAGGTGGCGACGTTGGTGTCGTTGACGTTGACCCCGTTGGTCATCGAGGACGCGCTGCGGGACTGGGACGGCTGTTCCGAGCAGGTCCCGTGTGATGGATACGCGATCCTGTTCGGTCGTTCCGTGGCCGCGAAGCTGCCGGGTGATCTGGCGCCGGAGTTGGCGTTGGCGGTGTTCGACGTGTGCGGGGCGCCGGCGTTGACGGCCCGGGTGGTGGCCGACTGTTTGGCGCGGCGCCCGGGGCGGGCGCCGTCGGTGGCGGTGGTCGGCGGGGCCGGCAAGAGCGGCGCGTTGTCGTTGGTGGCGGCGCGGGCAGCGGGCGCGGCCCGCACGGTGGGCGTGGTGCCGGTGGAGTCGGAGCGGACGTTGTTGGCCGAGGCGGGTCTGGCTGACGAGGTGGCGTTGGCTGACGCGCGTGATCCGGTGGCACTGGCCCGGGCGGTGACGGCGGCGCTGGGCGGCCCGGCGGACGTGACGGTCGTGTGTGTGGACGTTCCGGGCTGTGAGCACGGGGCGATCCTGGCTACCGCCGACGGCGGCACGGTGGTGTTCTTCTCGATGGCGACGAGTTTCGCGGCGGCGGCGTTGGGCGCCGAGGGTCTGGCGGCGGACGTGTCGATGCTCGTCGGCAATGGTTTCGTCCCGGGGCACGCGGAGCAGGCGTTGGGTCTGTTGCGTTCGGACAAGGGCGTGCGGTCTCTGTTCGAGGCGCGTCTGCGGGCAGACTGACGTCCATGACTTCCCCTGTGACGGTGTATCGCAATGGTCGGGTGTATTCGGCGGCTGCCCCTGGCGCGTCGGCGTTGGCGACGTGTGGCGGCGAGGTGACGTGGTTGGGCGCCGGGGAGGACGCCCCGCGTGCTGATGTGGTGGTGGATCTGGCCGGCGGCTGGGTGGGCCCGGCGTTCGTGGACGCGCACGTGCACGCCACGGCGACGGGTCTGGCGTTGACGGGTCTGGATCTGTCGTCGGTGGGTTCGCCGGCGCGGCTGTTGGCGCGGGTGGCGGCGTTCGCCGCCGGGCTGCCGGCGGACGCCACGGTGCTGGGCCACGGTTGGGACGAGTCCCGCTGGGTGGCCGGCGAGATGCCGCCGTCGGCCCGGGACCTTGCGGAGGCGACGGCCGGGCGGCGGGTGTATCTGTCGCAGGCGTCGGTGCATTCGGCGCTGGTGTCGCAGCCGTTGTTGGACGCGGTCCCGCAGGTGGCTTCGGCGGCCGGGTTCGACCGTTCGGGTTGGCTGCGCGGCGCGGCGCATCATGCGGTCCGGCAGGTGGCGTTGGGCAGTGTGTCGCCGCAGCAGCGGGCGGTGGCGCAGCGGGCGATGTTGGAGCGGGCGGCGTCGTTGGGGATCGGGGCGGCGCACGAGTGCGCCGGCCCGGTGATCTCCTCGGAGGCTGATCTGTCAGCGTTGCTGGGGTTGTCCGGCGACGGCCTGCCGGAGGTGTTCGGGTACTGGGGCGAGCTGGGCGGGGCGGCCAAGGCCAGGGAGCTGGGCGCGGTCGGCGCCGGCGGCGACCTGTTCGTCGACGGGGCGTTCGGGTCGCGGACGGCGTGGGTGTCGCGGGCGTACGACACGGGCGGCTGCGGCAACGCCTATCTGGACGCCGGCCAGATCGCCGAGCATGTGCTGGACTGCGCCGCGCACGGTATGCAGGCCGGCTTCCACGCGATCGGCGACGCGGCCCTGGCGGCGGTCGTGGACGGTCTGGCCGCCGCGGCGGCCAAGCTGGGCGTCGAGGCGGTGCGCGCGGCCCGGCACCGGGTGGAGCACGCCGAGCTGGTGGACCGGGCGCTCATCGCCGGGTTCGTGGAGTTCGGGGTGGTGGCCAGCGTGCAGCCGGCGTTCGACCGGCTGTGGGGCGGCGACGGACAGATGTACGCCCAGCGGTTGGGCGTGGAGCGGGCGCTCGCGTCGAACCCGTTGCAGCAGCTGCACACCACCGGGGTGACGTTGGCGTTCGGGTCGGACGCGCCGGTGACGCCGTTGGACCCGTGGGGCGCGGTGGCGGCGGCGGTGGCACACCACGTTCCCGGGCAGCGGATGTCGACACGGTCGGCGTTCGCCGCGCACACCCGCGGTGGTTGGCGGGCGTTGGGGCCGGTGGCCGACGGGGCGCTGCGGCAGGTCCGCGAGCGCGAGGGCGCGTTGGCGCCGGGGGCGCCGGCGACGTTCGCGGTGTGGTCGACCCCGGCTGGGACGTCGGAGGGCCTGCCGGTGTTGGTCGATGGGGCCGGGGCGTTGACGTCGGCGCCGGTGTGTGAGCGGACGGTTGTTCGCGGCAGGACGATTTTTCAGCGGGATGAGGGTTCTTGATGGCGTGTTCGCGCGGCAAGTTGGCGTTGGATCCGGGGGCGGTCCGCCGGGCGCGGGCGTTGGCCCGGCGGGCCGGGCGTCCGGTGGTGGATCTGGCGCGCAGCCACACGACGGTGTCGGTGGAGCGGGCGGTGTTGCGGCTGGCCGGGGTGGCCGGCGCGGACCCGGACGGGATTCCGTGGGTGAATCGGCTGGTCGACGCGGTGCGCGCTGATGTGGGTTTGGAGCACGGGGCGGCGTTGCCGGTGTTCGAGGCGATGGCCCGGGAGGGTCTGACCGAGGTGACGGCGTTGGCGCAGCGGGCGGCGGCCGGATCGGTGCGGTTCGTGTTGCCCCAGGGGAGGGCGTTGACGGCGGCGCGGCGTTCGTCGCGGCGGGCGGTCGGGGCGGGTATCAGACTCATCGACCGGCGGCGGGCGGACCGGGAACGGCTGGTGCGCCGGCACGGGGACCCGAAGCAGCGGCCGTGGGTGTATCTCATCGTCGCCACCGGCGACATCTACGAGGACATTCCGCAGGCGCAGGCGGCGGCCCGGGCGGGCGCGGACGTCATCGCGGTGATCCGGTCGACGGGCCAGTCGTTGCTCGACTACGTGCCTGAGGGCGCGACCCGGGAAGGTTTCGCCGGCACGTACGCCACGCAGGAGAACTTCCGGTTGATGCGGGCGGCGTTGGACGAGTCGTCGAGGGAGCTGGGCCGCTATGTGCGGTTGACCAACTACGCGTCGGGCCTGTGTATGCCGGAGATCGCTGCGTTGGCGGGGATGGAGCGTCTGGACATGATGCTCAACGACTCGATGTACGGGATCTTGTTCCGGGACATCAATCCGATCCGCACGTTCGTCGACCAGCGGTTCTCCCGGCAGGTGCACGCCCGGGCCGGGATCATCATCAACACCGGTGAGGACAACTACCTGACCACCGCCGACGCTGTTGAGGCCGCGCACACGGTGACGGTGTCGCAGCTGCTCAACGAGTACTTCGCCCACGAGGCGGGGTTGGCGGACTGGCAGTTGGGCCTGGGGCACGCTTTCGAGATCAACCCGGAGGCGCCGGAGTCGTTCCGGTTGGAGCTGGCGCATGCGTTGCTGGCCCGGGAGTTGTTCCCGCACGCCCCGTTGAAGTGGATGCCGCCGACCAAGCACATGACCGGGGACGTGTTCCGGGGGAACCTGCTCGACGGGTTCTTCAACCTGATCGGGGCGATGACCGGCCAGTCGATCCTGCTGGTGGGGATGATGACCGAGGCGGTGGTGACGCCGTGGCTGTCGGACCGGGACATCGCGTTGCAGAACGTGCGGTACGTGTTGGGCGCGGCCGGTGGGTTGCACGAGGATTTCGTGCCGGCGCCGGGGGGGTTCATCCAGCAGCGGGGGGCGCGGGTGTTGGGGGAGGCGGTGGAGTTGCTGGAGCGGATCGTCGACGACGGGTTGCTCAACGCCATCGGCGACGGCACGTTCGGGATCATGAAGCGGCCGGCGGACCGTGGCAAGGGCCTGGACGGTGTGGCCAAGCAGGCTGACGGTTACTGGAACCCGGCCACCCACATCCTGGAGGAGCAGCCGTGAGCGGCCCCATCGTGCGCCCGTACGGCGACACCACCGGCGACGGCATGGTGCAGGTGTCGTTCACGTTGCCGGTGCCGTCCGACAAGCGGGCCGAAGGCGCGGCGTTGCAGCTGGCGAACAAGATGGGCCTGGACCCGGCGATGGTGGTGCACGCCAAACCCGTCGGCGACTTCACGTTCTTCGTGGTGTACGGGTCGGCGTCGCATCTGGTGGACCTGTCGCAGGTGCAGGTTGCCGAGCGGGACTTCCCGCTGCTGTCGGCCAAGGAAGTCAACGCGTTGGTGCGGTCGCGGCTGCGTCGCAAGCTGTCCGTGGTGGGGGCGTGCATCGGCACGGACGCCCACACCGTCGGCATCGACGCGATCCTCAACGTCAAGGGCATCGCCGGCGAGAAGGGCCTGGAGTACTACCGGGAGTTGAAGGTGGCGAACCTGGGCGCGCAGGTGACGGTGCCGGAGCTGGTGGAGGCGGCGATCGCCGAGAAGGCCGACGCGGTGCTGGTGTCACAGGTAGTCACCCAACGCGACGCGCACCTGCACAACACCCGGGAGATGTCCGCGGCGTTCCGGGAGGCGATGCCGGCGGCCCGCCGTCCGCTGCTGGTCGTCGGCGGCCCCCGCTTCGACGAGCTGGCCACCGCCGACCTGGGCGTGGACCGGATCTTCGGCCGGGGCACCACCCCCCGCGAGGTGGCCTCGTACCTGGTTGACGCGTTGATCGTCCGTAGGCAGCAGTCGAAGAAGGAGAAGGCCGCGTGAGCGACCCCCGGCAAGGTCTGACCGTCGTCCACCGCCGCTACGTGCCGTACTCGCACGCCCACTACGCCGGGAACCTGGTGGACGGGGCGTACGCGCTGGCCCTGTTCGGCGACGTCGCGACCGAGGTGTGCATCCGGACCGACGGCGACGAGGGCCTGTTCGCCTCGTACTCCGACGTGCAGTTCCGGGCCCCGATGAAAGCCGGGGACGTGCTCGAGGTGACCGCCACGGTCGTCCGGGTCGGGACCCGGTCCCGGACCATCGACTTCCAGGCGGCGGTGGTGTGCCGGGGCACCCCGCAGGCGTCCGAGTCCGCCGCGCAGGTCCTGGACCCGCCGATCGTGGCGGTCACCGCCACCGGCACGGTCGTTGTGCCGCCACGGCCGTGACCGACCGGTTCGCGATCTGCGCGGACGTCGGATCCACGTTCACCAAGGCAGCTGTGGTCGACCTGGACGCTGGGGCGTTGGTCGGGTCGGCGACCCGGCCCACCACCTCCGGCACGGACGTCCTGCACGGCCTGGACGCGGCGGTGGCCGCCGCGAGCGCCGGCCTGCGCGCCACCGGCGCTAAATGGTTGGTGTGTTCGTCCGCTGGCGGTGGTCTGCGTCTGGGGGTGGTGGGTTACGAGCCTCAGGTCAGCGCGCAGGCGGGGCGTCGGGTGGGGTTGTCGGCGGGGGCGCAGGTGGCGCATGTGGCCGCCGGGCGGTTGACGACGGCCTCGGTGGCGCGTTTGCGGGCGGCCCGTCCGGATGTGTTGCTGCTGGTCGGCGGCACCGATGGCGGCGACGGCGACGTGTTGTCGCACAACGCGGCCCGGTTGGCGGCGGCCCGGGTGCGGGTTCCGGTGGTGGTGGCCGGCAACGTCGAGGTGCGGGCGGACGCGGCGGCGGTGTTGGCAGCCCGGGGCGTGCCGGTGGTGACCGCCGACAACGTGCTGCCCCGGCTGGGGGTGTTGGCGCCGGCGTCGGCGCGGGCGGCGATCCGGGAGATCTTCCTGCGCCATGTCATCGGCGGGAAGGGGCTGTCGCGGGGGCGCCGGTTCGCGTCGTTGGTGCGGGCGGCCACCCCGGACGCGGTGCTCGCGGCGGTGGAGTTGGCGGCGGATTCCGGGCTCGGGGACCTGCTGGTGGTCGACATCGGCGGGGCGACCACCGATGTGTATTCGGCGTTGACGCCGGACGCCGAGGCGTTGGCGGGGGTGCGTCGGCAGGTGGCGGGGGTGTTGTGGCGCTCGCGGACCGTCGAGGGTGATCTGGGGATGCGGTGGTCGGCGCCGTCGGTGGTGGCCGCGGCGGCGGTCGAACGGCTGCCGGTGGACGAGGTTCTGGCCGCGCAGGCCCGGTTGCGGGCCGGTGACCCGGGCATGTTGCCGGTGGACGCGGCGGGCCGGGCGGTGGACCGCCGGTTGGCGACGGTGGCGGCGACGGTGGCGGTGCGTCGGCATGCCCGCGTCGACGGCGAGGACGGTCGGGATCTGCGCCGGGTGCGGTTGGTGGTCGGCTCCGGTGGGGTGTTGCGGCACTGCCCGCCCGGTGACGCCCATGAGGTGCTGTCGGCGGTGGTGGCCGACCATGGCGGCGGTTGGGCGTTGCCCAGGGCCGCCCGGACGGTCGTTGACGTCGACTATGTGCTGGCGGCGGCGGGTCTGTTGGCGTCCGAGCACCCGCATGCGGCGGCGGGGCTGCTGCGCCGCCACCTTGCCGTCGGGTGAGCCCGCAAAATGAAACGGCGTGGTGACGCTCAGGTGGCCGGGACGCGCCGACCCGGGCGGGTGACGGCCGCGTGTCCCGGTTGACGGCCCGCTGTCCACATCGCGTACCGTCTGCTAGTCCTACAACGGGAAGCGGCTGTTGTTCGCTTCGTCCCTTCGTCGGCTGGCCGTGTGACGGGTCTAGAACCGTCACCTTCCCAGGTCCAGCGGGCGGGGGTCGGCGGGGCGGCGCGGACCGGCCGCGCTGCGGTGGCGTCACGCCCGGCGGGTTCGTCGGGCGGCGCGGGGCAGGCGAGGGTCGCACGGCCAGTAGACAACGGCGCGGCGGGGGCATCCAGTCTCTGACGGGTCGGTCCGAAGGTCGTCGCGCACGTCGCCTGGCACACCGGCCGGGGCAGGATCTGGGAGCTCGGGGCGTGACCGTGTGGTCACGCCCCGAATCGTTTGGCGCGTTTGGTGGATCCGTCGCGGTGGCGCCTATGCTTGGCGGCCGGAGCCGGCCAAGGGGGAAACGACGCGACGTGCAGCACACCCGAGGAGCGTCGACCCGCCGGTGGGCCGCCTGGGCGCCGCTCGCGGCGGCCGTGGCGGCCGGCGCGGCGCTTATCGTCGCCCTGCCCCCGTACGGGCTGTGGTGGCTGGCGCCGGTGGGCGTGGCGCTGCTGGCGTTCGCCGCCACCGGCCGTGGCGTGCGCGCCGGGGCCGGCCTGGGCCTGGTCGCCGGTGTGGTGTTCTTCACCCCGGTGCTGTCGTGGACGAACCTGCACACCGGGGCGTTGCCGTGGCTGCTGCTGTCGGCGTGCCAGGCGGTGTACTTCGCCGGCCTGGGGGCGTTGACGGCGCTGTCGACCCCGCTGGTGGACCGGTGGCGCTGGATGTGGGCGCCGCTGACCGCGACCCTGTGGGTGGCGCAGGAAGCCGCCCGCGACCGCACCCCCTTCGGTGGTTTCCCCTGGGCCCGGCTGGCGTTCACCCAGGACGAGTCGCCGCTGCTGTACGTGGCCTCGCTCGGTGGCGCCCCGGCGGTGACGTTCGCGGTGGCGTTGGCCGGGGGGCTGCTGGCCGCCGGCGTCCGGGCGGCCTGGCGGTGGCGGGCCGGCCGGGACGAGTGGGTGGCGCTCGCGGCGACCGCCGGGGCCCTCGCCGGCCTGTTCGCGGGGTCGGCGGCGGCGGCGCGCCCACGCCCGCAGGGCCCGACGTCCACGGTGGCGATCGTGCAGGGCAACGTGCCGCGCCTGGGCCTGGACTTCAACGCCCAACGGCGGGCGGTCCTGGACAACCACGTCAACGCCACGACCCGCCTGGCCGCCGAGGTCACCGAGGGGCGGGCCGACCAGCCGGACCTGGTGGTGTGGCCGGAGAACTCCTCGGACATCGACCCGCTGCGCAACGCCGACGCCGCCGCCGTGATCGACCGGGCGGCCCGGGCCATCGGCGCCCCGATCCTGGTCGGGGCGGTGCTGCTGGGGCCCGGTCCCGACCAGGTCCGCAACGCCGGCATCCTGTGGCGGCCGGTCGGTGGCCCGGACCTGGAACAGCTGTACGTCAAACGCCACCCGGTGCCGTTCGCCGAGTACGTGCCGCTGCGGGGCCTGGCCCGGATGGTGTCAGCCGAGGTGGACCGGGTGCGTTTCGACTTCGTGCCCGGGGACCGGCCCGGGGTGGTGCGCGCCGGGGGCGTCGTCGTCGGCGATGTGATCTGCTTCGAGGTCGCCTACGACGAGGTGGTGCGTGACACTGTCCTCGGCGGGGCGCAGGTGTTGGCGGTGCAGACCAACAACGCCACGTTCAACTCCGCCGAGGCCCGCCAGCAGCTGGCGATGGTGCGGCTACGGGCGGTGGAGCACGGCCGGGACGCGTTGATGGCCTCCACCGTGGGGGTGTCGGCGTTCGTCGACGGCGACGGCCGGGTGGTCGGGGCGACCCGATTCAACACCGACGCGGTCGTGCTGCACGAGGTCCGTGCGGGGCGGACGCGTACGCTGGCCACGTCCGCGGGCTACTGGCCCGAGGCGGTGTTGGTGGCGATGGCCGCCGCCGGTGTGTTCACGGCGGTGGTGCTGCGGCGGCGAGGGCCCGCCGGGCGTGACGGAGATGGAGCGCGCGCGTGAGCGAGGAGTACCCCGGGGTCGGTCGGGTGCTGGTAGTGGTGCCCACCTACAACGAGGCGGAGAACGTCCGGCTCATCACCGGTCGGGTGCGCGTGGCCACGCCACAGGTCGATGTCCTCGTCGCCGACGACAACAGCCCCGACGGCACCGGCCGGGTGGCCGACGAGCTGGCCGCCGCCGACCCGCAGATCCACGTCCTGCACCGGCCCGGCAAGGAGGGCCTCGGGGCGGCGTATGTGGCCGGGTTCGCCTGGGCCCGCGAGCGCGGCTACGACGCGGTCGTGGAGATGGACGCCGACGGCTCTCACGCCCCCGAGCAGCTGCCGCGGCTGCTGGACGCGCTCGCCGACGCTGACGTGGTGCTGGGATCGCGGTGGGTTCGCGGCGGGTCGGTGGTCAACTGGCCGCTGCACCGGCTCATCCTGTCCCGCGGCGGGAACCTGTACACCCGGCTGATGCTGGGGGTGCCGTTGCACGACGCCACCGGCGGTTACCGCGCCTACCGGATGCCGGTCCTCGACAAGATCGATATCAGTTCGGTGGCGTCGCAGGGCTACTGCTTCCAGGTCGACCTGGCGTGGCGGGCGTGGCGGGCCGGGTTCCGGGTCGTCGAGGTGCCGATCACGTTCAAGGAGCGGGAGATCGGGGCGAGCAAGATGAGCTCCTCGATCGTCGGCGAGGCCCTGTGGCGGGTCGCGGTGTGGGGCATGAAGGCCCGGCGGGAGTCGCTGACCCGGAGGCTGTCCGGATCGCGTCGACCGGGGCCGGACGAACCCGGCCGGTAGGAGCACGCCCGGTGGGCAAGCTGAGGCGTTACCTGCTGGCCGGAACAGGCGCCACCGCCGGGTGGGTGGCCGTCGAAGCCGCCGCGTTGTGGGCGTGCGCCCAAGTGCTGGGGTGGCCTTGGACGGTGGCCCTGCTGGTCGCGTTGTCAGCCACCGGCCTGGTCCTGCTGCGCCGCGGCGGCGCCGCCATGTGGCGGGCCGCCAGGGCCGGGACCGCCGCCCCCGCTGACCTCGTCGCGGTCGCCGCCGCGCTGCTCGTCGCCATCCCCGGGCTGATCACCGCGGTGGTGGGGTTGGTGATGTGGCTGCCGCCGACGCGCGTGCTGCTGGGGGCGTTGGCCCGCGAACGCGGACCGGCGGCGGTGCGCCGCGCGTTCGGCCCGCGCCGGGTCAGAGCTGACGGCGCCCGACCGCCCGGCCCCGCCGGGGAGGCCATCGACGGGGAGATCGTCTGAAGCCGCGCCGCTGACTGTTCGACGCGAAACGCCGCCGCCAAGCCTGGCTTGGCGGCGGCGTTTCGCGTCGTTGGTCAGACCCCGCCGCGGCGGGCCCGAACCTCCTGGAGACGCTCAGCCAGGATGTCCTCAAGCTCAGCCACCGAACGGCGTTCCAGCAGCATGTCCCAGTGGGTTCGCGGCGGCTTGCTCTTCTTCTGTTCCGGCTCGTTGCCGTCGACCAACCGCGCCACACTGCCGTCGAACTTGCATTCCCAGGTCATTGGCACTTCCGCGTCGACCGCGAACGGCACCTCGAACTGGTGACCCTTGGCGCACAGGTACTCCCGGGTCTGCCGAGGCGCCAACTCCGTGTTGCGGTCGGATTCGTAACTGACCGCTCCTAACCGGCTACCGCGCAGCATACGTTCGCCCATCTCGGTTTCCCCTCGATCGTCGTGTTCTCCTGTGTCAACGACCTTGGTCAGTTCGTCGATTCCCCAAGGCCGCGGCGCCGGCTCAGCGCGTCAACAACACCTGAACCAGGGGCCCCGGGAAGGGTCCACCTGAGCTGGCGTCATGTGCTGAGCTGGATCTACGGTGCGCTCGGGTCGCGCTCGGACTGGATTTCGCACGAACCGAGTTCCGCGAAAGCCGTGGGTGGCTCACGCTGAAATCTCGCTCGGACTGGGCCGTCTGGGTCACCGTTCATGGACACAGAACCTCCATTCTACGCGCAGTCCCGGCCAGGCGCCGTGACGTGCCCACCTACGATGATCACCGGGCGGGTGTCTGGGGGGCCAGACCGGCCAACGCGCCCGCGAGCTGCGTCACCTGAGCGGTCAACTCGACCACCCTGGCGGCGGCGCCCGCGGCGGCGTGGTCGGCGGCCGTGGCGCGGTCCCGGGCGCGGTCGGCGTCTGCCCGGGCGGCGTCCAGGTCACGTTGGGCCTGGTGCAGCAGGTCGGCGCCGGCCCGCCGGTCCCGCCCGGCGGCGTCCAGCTCAGCGCGCAACGCCGTCACCTGTGACGTTGCGGCGGCCAGCTCGGCGCGGGCGGCGTCAGCGTCGGCGCGGGCCGCTTCGGCCAACGCCCCGGCCCGGGCGGCAGCCTGCTGGTGTTCCCCGGCGGCGACCACCGCCGCGTCAGCGCGGGCGCTGTGCCGGGCGGCGTCGGCCCGGGCCGATTCCAGCTCGGCGCGTAGGCCCGCGGCCTGGGCGTCGGCGCGGGCGGCGGCGGCGAGCGCCACGTCCCGTTCCCCGCCAGCGGTCTCAGCGTCAGCGTGGGCGCGTTGGGCGGCGACGATGGCCTCGGCGCGGCGTCGCTCGGCGGTGTCTGCCGCGGCGATGGCGGCGTCGCGGGCCTGCCGGGCGGCGTGCTGGTCGACCTGGGCCGCCTCGGCGTGGGCGGTGGCGTCCCGGGCGTCAGCGAGCGCCCCGGCCTTCGCGGCGAGGGCCTGGGCCGCGGCCTGTTCGGCGTCGCGGGTGGCCCGCTGCGCCTGGGTGGCCTCGGCGCGGCTGCGGTCGGCTTCGGCCCGGGCGTCGTCGCGTTCGGCGTGGGCGGCGGCGATCTGGGCGGCGGTCTCGGCGCGCAGCTGGGCCAGTTGCCGTTCGACGCCAGCGGGGGACAGCTCGGCCTCCAACGCTTCGCTGAGGGTGTCGGTGGTCTGTTCGAGCCGTTCGACGATCTCCCAGGCGCGGGCGACCTGGCCGGCCAGGCCAGGGGAGTTGCGTTGCCGGAGCCGGCCGTTGCGGGATTGGCGTTGGCAGGCGCCGTCGTTGTCGCGGCAGTAGCGGAAGGGGCGCCCGGCGGCGGCCCGCTGCGGCACGGGACGGCCACAGTGGGCGCACGGCCGGGTGACGGCGTCGGCGGCGGTGTCGGCTGCGTCGATTTCGGTGTCCATCGCGGTCGTAGTGTAATGGCGGCCACGCCCGCTGCCAGGCGGCGCGGCCGGCGCGCCGCGCCAGGGGCGCGCCCCAACGGGCGTCGGGGTGTCGAAGGCGAGGTGGACCGGAACGTGACCGACCGCGAACGGCTGCTGGCCGCGTTCGACGCACAGGTCCGGGCCGGCGCCAGCGGCCCGTCGCAGATGCGGGTGGGCTCGCTGACGGTGGCCACCGGCCCGGACGGCGGGCAGGTTGTCGGCGTCGCCGCCACGACGGAGACCGGCTCGTTGGCAGCCCGGCTGCGGGAAGTGTTCGCCGACCGCGGCGAGCAGATCCAGTGGCCCCTGTACGGGCACGACCGGGTCGGTGACCTGGCCAACCGGCTCCGGGACGCCGGGTTCGTGGCCGCCGCGCCCGAGACGCTGATGGTGGCCCGGTCACGGACGGCGGCGCGGGCGGCCACCGACCTGCGTGGGGTGACCGCCCGCGCCGGCGCCGAGCCGGACCTGCCGGCGGTGGCCGCCGCGCACGCCCAACTGCTGGGCGGCGCCCAGGAGCAGCTGTTGCCGGTGTTCACCGCCCGGTTGGCCAGCGACCGGTGGCGGCTGTTCGTCGGCGACGCCGGCGGCCAGGTCGTGTCGGCAGGGTGGCTCGACGTGGCGCCCGGCGGCGACTTCGGCGTCCTGTACGGGGGGATGACGTTGCCGCAGTGGCGTGGCCGCGGCGGGTACCGGGCGGTGGTGGCCGCCCGCGCCCGGGCCGCCGCCCGACGCGCCCCACTGGTGTGCGTCGAGGCGTCCGAAGCCAGCCGGCAGGTCCTCGCGGGCATGGGCTTCGAGGAGCTGACAACGGTCACGACCTGGCGGTGGGCGCCGCGCTGACCGGCCGAATCCTGCCCCACAGCTGCCCTCGCGGTGAATGCTGGACCCATGGGCGCCGGCGGCTCCACGTCGCTGCCCCGCGGCCGCTCCGCCAGCGGGGTCACCGGCGCGCCCACCCCGCTGCGGATCATGCCGCTGGCCGTCGCCGCCGCGCTCAGCGGCGACAACACCCTCAGCCGGGCCGTCGCCGACGTCGTCACCTCCATCGGCCAGGAACTGGCATGCGCCCAGACCGAGCTGTGGCTCGTCGACGCCACCGACGAGGAGATCGCCAGCGCGGCGTCCTGGACCGCGCCGCCAGCGAACCCGGTCACCACCCTCGCGCCGGTCGGCCGGCTGCCGCGCGGCCAGAGCCTGCCGGGACGCATCTGGTCAACCGCGCGACCCGTGTGGGCCACCGACATCACCCACCCCAGCATCACCGAACTCGCCCCCGGCGCCGCCCGGCTCGGCGCCCGCGCCGCCTGGGGCCTGCCGATCATCAGCGGCGACCAGGTCCTGGGCGCGCTCATCCTGTTCGCCCGGCGCATCGACCCACTGGACGAAGCCGTCACCGTCGCCATCGACAGCGTTCTGGCGCAGCTGGGCCAACGACTCGAACGCCACCGCGCCGAAAACCTCACCGCCGAGCTGCAATCGGCCCACCAGAATCTGGCCCGGGTCGTCAAACTCGTCCAGGACAACATCTGGTCGGTCGAGATCCTCGCCGACGGCACCAGCGTCTCGGTCTTCGCCAGCCCCGACGGCGCCGGCGTCTTCGGCGGTCTGCTGCCCCGCGACGGAGACATGGCCACCATGATGATCCAACGCACCCACCACGACGACCAGCCGCTGTTCATGGCCTTCCACCAGACCCTGGCCGCCGGGCAGCCCGCCGAGATCGAAAACCGGATCATCGGACTGGACGGGGTCACCCGCTGGGTCTGGACCCGCGCCGTCCCGCGCCGGGAAAACGCCCGCCTGTTCGTCGACGGCATCAGCACCAACGTCACCGACCGCCACCGCCTCGCCGAAGAACGCGAACAGGTCCTGGCCGACCAACGCCAGCAGGTCGACAAACTCCGGGAGCTAGACCGGATGAAGGACGACCTGGTGGCGTTGGTCAGCCACGAGCTGCGCACCCCCATCGCCACCATCCGCGGCTGCGTTGAGCTGCTACGCGACGCAGCCGACCTCAACGACCAGACCAGGTCGCTGGCCACCGTCATCGACCGGCAGAGCGCCCAACTCCAGGTCCTCGTCGACGACCTGCTGGCGCTCGCCGAGATCGAGGCGGGCGCCGGGGCGGCCGCGCGGCCCTGCTCAGTCACCGACATCCTCAACGAGACCGTCGCCGACCACCGGTGGGCCGCCGACCGCGCCGGCATGAGCCTGGTCGCCCGCATCGACGAGGGTTTGCGCGCCCGGGTGGACCGCAGGCGGGTGCGCCAGGCGTTGGACAACCTGCTGTCCAACGCCGTCAAGTACAACCGCGAGAACGGGACGGTCGAGGTCACCGCAGCCCGGCAGGACGGGCAGATCGTCATCCAGATCGCCGACACCGGCATCGGCGTCGACCCGCAGGACTATCCGCGGCTGTTCGCCCGCTTCTTCCGGGCCCGCACCGCGCTGGAACGCAACATCAAAGGAACGGGGCTGGGGCTGGCCATCGTGCGGGCGATCGTCGAGGCGCACAACGGTTCGATCCGGGCCCGGCCCCGCGCCGGCGGCGGGACCTGCATGGAGCTGCGGATACCGGTCGAGGGCCCCCCGCCGCCGTGACGCGGCGCCCGGGGCGAATCTGGCGGACCGCAGCGGTTCGGCAACCCTGGGCCGGTACGGTTCTTGCGATCTTTCCGATCGTGGATCGCGAGCCGTCATGCGGGTGTCAGCGTGGGTGTTGGCGGCCGCCGCCTTCCTCGCCGTCATCTTCTTCCGGGCGGCGTGGGGGTACGCGCGCCGGCGGGATGTCGTCCAGGGCGGCATCGCGCTGCTGTTCCTGCCCGCGACGCTGCTGCTGGCGCGTGAGCTCGCCCAGCTGGCTGGCCTCGTCCTGCCCCGGCCGTTGCTCGCTGTCGTCGGGGCGCTGACACTGCTGATCCCGTACCAGCTGCTACGCCTGGCCAACCAGATGCGCCGGGTGCCCCGTTGGGTGATGGCGTCCGCTGTCGGGCTGTTCGTCCTGGCGGCGCTGCCGGTGGTGTTTGTGCCGCCGCCGCTGCCGCCGGCCATGGAACTGCTGTTCCAGCTCGGCTTCGCCTTCCCCGGCGCGGTGTCGGCCGGCTACCAGCTGGCCGAGGCGCGGCGCCGGCGTGGCTCCTCGCGCGTGCGCCTGGCCGTCGCCGCTGCTGCCACCGGCCTGATGACCGTCGGGATCGTCTGGTCGGTGGCCACCTGGGGCGAACAGCTGGCGACGCCGCAGCTCATGCTCGTCGCCGCGGCGCTCGGGTTCCTCGTCGCGTTCATGCCCCCGGTCTGGTTACGGCAGCTGTGGGCCACCCGCGCCGCCCACACCGTCAGCCTGCGGCTGAGTCAGGCGCCGGCGGACGAGCCAGCCGAGCGGATCTGGCGGCGCTACGGCGCTGTCGTGTGCGAGGTCGCCGGGGTCGACGCCACCGTCGTGGTCATCAGCCGCGCCGGCATCCTCACCCAGGTCGCCCACGCCGGCCTCGCCGACGGCTCCCTCACCGGCGCGCCGAGCGACCAACTCGACGCGCTCCTGGGCGCCCCCCAACCGGTGAGCCTGATCACCCGACGCTGTCGCCGTCTGCCCTTCGCCGAACGGGTCCTGCACGCCGTTCCCGGCGCCACCTACATGACCGCGGCCCCGCTGCGGGTCCCGCCGGATGAGGCCGGCGCGTTGCTGCTGGTCAGTCGGCGGTGGCCCCTGTTCGTCGAGGACGACGTCCGCCTGCTCGCCGACCTCGGCGGCCAGGCCGGCATCCTGGCCGAACGCGCCCACGTCATCGCCGCCGCCAGAGCGGCCAGCAGCGCCAAGAGCGACTTCCTGGCGAACATGAGCCATGAGCTGCGGACCCCGCTCAACGCCATCCTCGGCTTCAGCGACCTGGCCCTCACCGGCCCCACCGAAGCCGGCCAGGTCACCATCCCCGTCGAGTGGGTCGAGCACATCTTCGCCAGCGGGCAACGGCTGCTCGACCTCATCAACGACGTCCTTGACCTCAGCAAGGTCGAAGCCGGACACCTGGAGCTGCGGCGCGAGCCGCTGTCGATGGAGGCCGCCGCCGCCGACGCCCTCGTCGCCCTGCGGCTGATGCTCGACCGCAAGAGCCTCACCGCCCAGCTCCAACACGACGGCGACGTGCTCGCCTACGCCGACCCGAAACGACTCCGGCAGATGATCGACAATCTGCTCAGCAACGCCATCAAGCACACCCCGGCCGGGGGGCGGATCACCGTGCGCGCGCACCGGCTGCGGGGCACCGCCTACCTGACGGTCACCGACACCGGACCCGGCATCAACCACACCGACCAGGCCCGGTTGTTCGAACAGTTCCAGCAGGTCGGCGACCCCGCCACGCGACAACCAGGCACCGGCCTGGGCCTGGCGCTGACCCGGCGCCTGGCCCGCGCGCACGGCGGCGACATCACCGTCCACTCCCAGCCCGGCGCCGGCAGCAGCTTCACCATCTGTTTGCCGGCCGTCGACACTGCGACCGACGCCACCGACGGGACGCCCCCTACCAACGTGGAAGCGATCGCGGACCATGAACCTGAGCGCCCAACGCGGTGACCCGCTCCCGGAGCTGCCGGTCCGAGGTCACCACCACACAAGGGACCGACGCCGCGGCCACCACGTCCACAATCGTGTCGTCGCCCGAACCGGCGGCGGCGACGACACGCACGCCGTCCACACCCGGCACGCCCCGGGCCGCGCCCTCGACGACCAGGACCACCTGCGTGGCGCCGTCGGCCAGCGCCGCGAGCGCGTCACGTAGCCGGGTCACCGCGCCGGCCCGATCCCGCCACCAACCGTCAGGTTGGGACCCGACGGTGTTCGCCGCATCGACGACCAGCAACTGACCCACCACCCAAGAATGCCACCGATCTGCGGCCGCGACTGGCTGGCCATTGTCCGAGAACCGGCTAACGTAGCGGCAGATGCCGCGGACGCGGTCATCCCGGACGAGGACGAGTCGTACCCGGCCCGCAAAGACGACCGTCGTAAAGGTGGTCGCTGTCATGGCCTGGCTGGTGCTCGTCCTGTCCGGGGTGCTGGAAGCCGTCTGGGCGGTAGCGCTCGCCCGCTCTGCCGGTTTTACCCGCCTGGCGCCGTCGGTCGTCTTCGTCGTCGCTCTCGCTCTGAGCATGATAGGTCTCGGCTACGCCCTGCGGACCATCCCCGTCGGCGCCGGCTACGCGGTGTGGGTGGGAGTCGGCGTCGCGGGCACCGCGCTCGCCGGGATGCTGATGCTCGGCGAATCGACGAGCGCACTGCGAGTGCTGTCACTGGTGTTGGTGCTGGCCGGAGTCATCGGTTTGAAGATGTTCCACTGAAGCAGCCACGGCGCTCGCCTCGCGTTTGCAGCGAGACGAGCGCCGTGGCTGATGAGCGTTTGCTCAGTTGACCTTCGCGAACCCGGTCTCGGGGGCGACGTCGTACGCGGCGAGCGAGCTGTCGTCGTCGACGTCCTGGTCGTACACCGTCTCCACCCGGTAGCCGAGGCTGGACGGGTTGCCGAGGCAGGACAGCGGCACGGTCGCGGAGTGTGTGCCGCTGGTGAACGCCGCGACGCCGGAGCACAGCGCCGGCGGGTCATCCTGGTCGTCGACCTGGTACACGTCGACGTACTGCTCACCGTCGAGGACCGCGTACTCGACGGTGAAGTCGGCGTCGCCGTCCGCGTTGGTGTCGAGGAGGAAGTCGGTGAAGGTGTTGTCGCTCTCCCAGTTGGGGTCATCCAACGGGCTGAGCGCCTTGGCCGTCTTGTAGGTCAGGACGAGGTTGCCCGCGCCGGACCTGCCGTTGGCCGACACGATGTCGGCGTACGGGGCGTCGGTCGGCTCGTCATCGTCGTCATACACGTCGCCTGCCGGGTCGGTGATGGCCGCTGGGACGAACTTGGTGGCGGGGGAGGCGTTGGCGGGTGCCGCTACGCCAACGCCGAGCGTGAGGATGGCGACCGCCAGTATGCGGTAACGCCCGGTGCTGCTTTTCATCATGTCTCCCTAATCGCCCCGCGGCCAGGGTCCACAATATGAAGACGGCCAATGTTTAGGCAAGGGAAAACTGGCCCCAGTGCTTCCCCTGTCGAACCACTGTCGCAAGTCGATGGCCCTCGCAGCTCATGGCGAAGCCCAGGACGGGCCTGACGTTTCCTGGGCGGTGGGTGGGAATTCGGATGGTGTAGGTGGTCACCGGGTCGGTGGTGTCGTTGAGGGACATGTCGCCGTCGTGTGCTTCCACGATGGCTCGGACCAGGTGAACCCGAGGGCGGTATCCGGCACGCCGGGCCCGGGAGCGTCCGGGGGGGCGATGACGGTGCTCAGCTCGTCGGATTGCAGGTTGAGCCCGATGTGGCCGCCGTTGTCGGCGGCGCGGCGGAGTTCGTCGAGGACCTGTCGTAGGCGGGTGGGGTCGTCGTCGGGGTGTTGAGGTTCACCGGCACGCTGGCCGCCTGCGCGGATCGCGCGGCGTCGCGGCAGATCGCGGTCAGGTCGGTCGGTTGTCGGGTGACGGCGATGTCTCCGGCGCGTAGGGTGGCCATGCCGAGCAGCTTGTCGATCATGTTGTGCATGTTCTTGGTGTTGCGCCGCATCACCGCCAGCAGCTCGTTCTGGTCATCGGTCAGCTGGGGGTCTTCCGCGGCAGGTCGGTGCACGACTCGATGGCCGTCAGCGGGCCCGAACCTCGTGTCCGATCAGGTGGACGAACTCGGCGCGGCTCTTGTCCAGTTCGGTGTCGAGGCGTTCGGCGCGGCGCCGTTCCGGCATCTGCCCGATCATGGCCGCCAGCCTTGATCCCGGCGGGAATCTGATCGTCAGGGTCCCAGATGACTGCCGACGCAGCACCGGACCGACACCCACGGCGCGACCCTGGCCAAACTTCGCCCTGTTCGACTGGTCGGCAAGCAGCTGTCCCCGCGCATCCGCGACCTCGGCAAAATCACGCTCTACCGCACCGGAGGTAGGGCTGATTTCGAGACTTGATGGCCGCGGGCCGGCGCGCTGCTGAGCCGCCGCCTCAACACCGACCTGATTACTCCTGCATGTGGGACGACCTGCTGCCGTGTGGCGGCCTCCGTCAAGGGCGGCCACGCCACCGCCGGCCTGGTCGTGGGGAGTCGCGCTCCACCCGACGGCAGCAGAACACCCTCGCCGCGGCGATCAAGGAGCACGAGGCGCTGCGCCGCACCCTCTACGCGGGCCGCTACCTGGCCGATGAAACTTATCGGCGCCGCATTGCCCGGCAGCTGAACAAGGGCGAGAGCCTGCACGCTCTGCGCCGACCATGCTAGGACGCCGACCCGATGTTCATGGAGGAAGGCGGCGACATCGACGCTGCCCGCGAGATCGTTGCTGCGGCGGCGGAGGGGGAGCTGTATCTCTACCCCGGTGACCAGCACCTGTTCACAGATTCCAGCCTGCCGTCGTCGTGAACATGTGGTATCGCTAGATTTCACGTTTCGTATGCCGTGATGTTTGTCGTTTGGTATATCAGCTTCGCTGACTGTGTATTACAGTTGGTCACATGACAGTGATTACCGTTCGGGCCGACACGGATGTGGAGCGGGCCCTGGCCGACCTGGGCGCGACCGCTGGCACCCGCTCGCAGATCGTGCGTGAGGCGATCCTGGCTGCCGCCCGCACCGCCCGCAGTGAACGGCTACGCGCCGAGGCCGCCGCCCTGGCCGCCAACGACGCCGACCGGGCCGAGGTCGCCGCGGTCCAGCACGACCTGGACGACATCCGTGCGTGGTGAGGTCTACGAGCTGAGCCGGCCCAAGGACGTCCTCGGCCACGAGCAGCGCGGCGAGCGGTACGCCGTCGTCGTGCAGGCCAGCGAGCTGGCCGCGTTGTCCACCTGGATCGTGTGCCCCACCTCCACCCGCGCCCAGCCGGCCAGCTTTCGCCCGGTCATCGACTTCGGGGCGGGGGAGACCCTGGTCATGGTCGACGAGATGACCGTCATCAGCCCACCGTCACGGCTCGGCCGCCAGGTCGGTTACCTGCCCGCCGGCGGCCCGGAGATGCGCGCCATCGACGCCGCCATCGCCGTCGTGCTCAACCTGGACTGACCCAGGTGGCCATCGCGTCGCCGCGCCGAGTCCGGCCGGTCCGCAACCCCATGCCGGCGACACCGCCCGCCGGCATGGTCCACGATCAGGTCGATGCAGCCGCCAACTACCTGCGCCACCTCGCCGGGCACCCCGATCTGCTCGCGCCGGCCCGGCACGAGCTGCGCGGCCGTGACCTGGCCTGCTGGTGTTGTCCCGAGGTCGCGCCCTGCCATGCCGAGATCCTGCTCAGGCGTCGGCGTCGACGGCGCGGACGGCGCGGGTCGACGCCGACGTGATGGTCGCTGCGGCGATACCCGGACCGGCCGCAGAACGCCTCGCGCAGCTGGACACCGACGAGGTCGTCGCTCACGCCTTCCGGGCGGAGAGGGTCTGACGGCGCACCGGAAGGTGACGGGGGTTGAGGAGGATTGGTACAGGATCCTCCCCAACCCCCCGAAAGGCTCACCGCCTGCGTCGAGTGACCACGAAGAGCGCTACTGCAGCAGACGAAATTGCAGCAAGAACCAAAGGAACGGCGGGAGAGCCGATCAATGACGTAAATGAAGCGATGGCCGCGATGATCGTCAAGATTCCCAAGATTAAGGCAAGCCAACCGAAGATGCCGAGCTGCCAGTATCTCTTTCTCATACCATCCCCCTCCCCAAGGGCTAAACCCAAGGTAAATAGTGTTGCGAGACTACTCCTTCACCTTGCCCGACCTGGCCGGCGGGACGCCGAACTGCTGGGTAACCTTTGCTGAGCTTTGGTACGCCGCAACTGGACGCCCTCTCCTGCGTGCCGGAATTTTGACAGGGGCCGTAGATGGCGGGCTGCTACGGTTATCGATACGCCCATAGTCGATGGGGAGGAGGCGATGGTGACTAAGGTTCGAATGGTGGTGTCGCTCGGAGTAGTGCTCTGGGCGGCATCGCCGCTTTTAGCAGTCGCGGGACTCCTGAGTTACCCAACAAGCTTCTTCCTCGGCACGACGGTATTGCTTGCATGCCGTTTGATCGCCGACCACATCGCGAAGAAGGCAGGACTGCGCGGAGTCGTTTTTCGTGAACCAGATAGAGATAAATGACTGTCTCCAAACGATCCCGAAGCCGGGACTGTCAATTGCTCCTCTGTCCCGGTCGTAGACGGGGCTGAGGAGAATCTGTTCCGGGCTAATCTTCTTTTCGGTCGTTCGACAACATTAACAAAAGGAAAGCAAGGACGACCACGAGGAGAGTGGTGATTCCTCCGGCGACGCTTCCTTTATCGGAAATCAAAGTACCGATCCCAAGCACCAACAGGACGACGCTAACGATAATAGCCAATATACGAATAAGGGTAGACTTTGGCATCAACACCAACCTAGGCTTCTGAAAAGGTTTAGTGAGCGTTGGGGTTACATTCAATTTTGGTCAGTCGGCGACTACCAACCGGCACCGACTCCTACCGCCTGGTCACTACCGCCGCCGCCATCCCCCGTACCCGCTGGACCTGCAGAGCCCCGGACCAAAATCCGGGGCTCATCGCAGGCCTCCCAGGACGACGCCAGCCCCTCTTCTGTCAACTCTGGGTGAGTCGCCTGCTTGCTGAGAATCAGTGATGTGCGGGCGTGCGGGGACACGGCGACAACCAAAATCTACGCCACCACATCAAGCCGGGCATCGCGCGACTATGCCGGGCCCTGGGTCTATACCGATCAGGATCGATTGCGGTCACGCCACAGCAGCGCCAGAGCCAGAATCCCGGTGATCATCGTCATAACCCCTAGTGTGATCTCGACGGCCTCCGGTACATGCACCCAGCGTGTGGCCAGGTACAACGCGAGCAACACCAGGAAAGCACCCGAGACCCACGAGGGCTTCATGTCGACATCCTCTGCTAGATGTGCTGATTTGCTGCGATCCGGTCTGTGTCACACGCTCAGAAACATTCCTTGACAACCTTGTCGATAACGAATAGGGAGAGCAGCGCAGCGACGGTCTCGCCACCCAGGCCCTTGCCCATCTCGATGCCGGCGTACCGGATGGCGTCCCACTTGTTCATGCCACCCTTCCGGGCGTATTTGTATGCAGCGATGGTCTTCTTCGCGAACTTGGCCGAACCGCCGGCGACCTTGATGGCCGCGCGGATCTTCAAGACCTTTGCCACGGTGAAGACATTGGACAGGATCGCCACTCCGACCGCCACGGCGCAAGCCCAGGCTCCGCGTACTGCCGCGTTCTCTGCGTCCTGGAGCTTGCCGACCTCGACTTCCAGGTGAGCGCGGACCGCCTCGTCACCGGCTGCAATGACGTCTTCCGGGATGTCCTCGATGACCTGCATCGCCGGTAGCAGCTGCGCCTCGGTCAGGTCGTCGTAGTCGTTGTCCTCAATCATGGCCATGCTCGAGGTGGACGTGGTGGCGGGTGCCGGTGCGGGTGCCGCCGACGCACGATGGGCGAGTCCGGTGAGTACGACGGCGGATGCGGTTACAGCGATCAACGCATGGCGAAGAACCATGATCTCCTCTTTCTATTTTTGGATGCGCTGCTACCCTGACGTCTTCCTGCAGGCATGGACAGGCGTAAGTCGTCTTCCCGACTCTCATTCCGCGCTGGTCTGCGAGTCAAGCGGGTCCCAAGCAGCAGCGACGTGGGGGAGATGACGTCGATCGGGCCGCACTGGCCGCCGCCCGCGAGCAGACCGCCGCCCAGTCCGTCCGCGCCCAGCACGCCGAAACCACCGCCGCAGCCGCCACCGACCGGGCCGCCGACGCCGAACGGCAGGCCCGCGACCTCGCCGCCCAGCTGGCACCGCCCGCGCCGAACGAGACGCCGCGGCCGCCGACCTGCAAGCAGAGTTTTGGAAGGCTTGCTGGCGCCATGATTTCGGAAGAAGAAATTATAAAAAACTTCGAGAAAAAACAGGTATTACCTGAACAAGATTGATGATAATTTTTACAGGGACCTCAGGAACCAGTGCACTAAGGTGGGATGGCTGTATAAGTACACTTGCCAAAAAACGGGGTTTGCAATGTACATGGCTGTGAATACGTGGGGTTGGTGACCATGGCCGATCGACGCAATCGTCGTCCGGGGGTTGCGACATTTTCAGCAAAGCGACGTTGGGTGATGGTAGGGGCCGCGGTCGCGATTGTAGTTGGCGTTTCCTTCACGGCGGCTGTCGTGAGTGATTCCTCTCACGAGGTGGTGGCGGTGTATGGCGTCGGCGATCTCGCGGGAGAGGTGTTGAATAAGCCCGCACTGCCGCGCCGACTTACGGGAGAGTGCGACGAAGGAACCCCTTACCGGTCCTACCGAGGTCATCACTACTGCGTCGCGATGGGGCCCGCTGAGGGTATGCCTTCGACCACCATTTCTAAGACCTTAGTGCGAACGACGAAGCACCGGGTCACCGTTTCGGCGGACCTTGGGCGTGATGTAAGCACCGCGACCGCCCAGTGGCCGCCGCCTGCCTCCAGCATTACGCCTGGCTCCAGTGCCGTAGGTGTCGCCTACGTGCAAGGACTTGTTGCCCTGATCGATGAAGACGATGACTTGGTCGCTGTTCTTCGGCTGGAGGATTTCCCACGCTCCGGAGATGCGAAGGTGTCCCGATGGGAAGCTCTTTCGACCCTGCCACTGATTACCTGGGATCCCTCGCGTCCAGGATGGATCCCTTCATAAAGCTCGACTTTTTGGCTGACCGATGATGTCAAACCTAGATGTGCTAACTGAAATAGGCGTGGCCTTCTTCGTTCAGGCTCTGGCCACAGACTCGGCCCATGAGAGAGACTGGCAGCGGAACCGATAGTCACGCTAAGCCTGTTGCTGCTTGTTTAGGTGTCGGTAGATGGTGGGGCGGGTGGCGCCGAATTCGGCGGCGATTTGGGCGACGGTGTGGACGCGGCGGCCGGTGTCGTCGGCTTCCTCGTACTGCCTGTGTGACCAGTAGCGCGCGGTCGAGTTCGGGGCGGCGGGCCAGCTTGCCTGATGCCTTGTCGATGAAGATCTGCTCACAGCCCGCCGCGGTGAGGGCGTCGTGTTGGGCGTCAGGGTTCTGATCGCGGGTGGAGACCCGCCCGTAGCCGATTCGCATGGCCGGACTGTATGCGAACCTCCGACAGCGTTACGAAGGCGCGTACACGGGTTCCGTTACACCGTTGGCCTGCGGTCGAGTCGAGTTGATCTTCATGTCTCGTGAACGAACGTTTACGGACACTTCGATGGCTTTCACGTGGAACTGATCATGATCGACCCCGTTTGGATCTGGTGACACGTTTTTACCGGCGCCCCTTGCAGAGCGCCCTCGACCGGTCGGCGAAATCGGGACGAAGTGCCGCCGTGGGTGCGACGCTGGTCGACGCCGAACGAGTTTCGAAGGAGCAACTCATGGTCAAGATCGCGATTGTCATCGGGAGCACACGGCCCGGCCGCAAGGGGGAAGCTGTCGCCCGGTGGGTGCACGAGCTCGCCAGCAAGCGCACCGATGCGCAGTTTGAGCTGGTCGACATCGCCAGCTTCAACCTGCCGCTGCTGGACGAGCCGGTTCCGCCGTCGATGGGCCAGTACAGCAAGGAACACACCCAGCGGTGGGCCGCCAAGATCGCCGAGTTCGACGGCTACGTGTTCGTCACTCCGGAGTACAACCACAGCACCTCCGGCGCTCTGAAGAACGCCCTTGACTACCTGTACGCCGAATGGAACAACAAGGCGGCCGGGTTCGTGGGCTACGGCAGCGTAGGAGGCGCCCGAGCCGTGGAACAGCTGCGGCTGATCGCGGCCGAACTGCAGATGGCCACCGTCCGAGCCCAGGTGTCGCTGTCGCTGTTCACCGACTTCGAGAACTTCAGCACCTTCACACCTGCCGGTCATCACGAGATGGCGATGAACAACCTGTTTGACCAGCTCATCTCCTGGAGCCGGGCCATGAAGTCCACCCGGGAGACCGACAGGATGACGACGGCCTACCAGTCCTGACTCGCCTACAGGTCGCCGTCGACCCGCCAGTGTCCTGGAACCGGTGGGGCGGGCTCACGACCGGTGGTGCGCATGAGAGGCGTTTTGGCCACGCGGTCTGCCGCTCCGCAACAGCGCTCTAACGGCACCGGGTTGGTGGCGCTCTAACGGCTCTAACGGTGCAGGTCAGCGCCGTGCAGCCGGGGCGCGGCCGCCGTCGAGCGCGGGGCGTCCGGCTCGCCGCTTCCGCTCCTCGCCGCGGGCTGCGGTGCGGGTCGGCTTGCCATGGGCGAAGCCGCTGCTGCCAGCCGCGTCGTGCGCGAGCTCGTGGGCCAAGCCCTCGAACACTTGTGGGGGTTGTGAGCGCGGATGTCCTTGCGGGAGGTCTGCTGCGAAAGCAGGGGATTGCCGCTGGTCGGCGGGTTTCTGTCAGTACCGGCTGGTCGTGGCGTACACGCTCTTGGACCAGGCGCCCCAGCCGGCGGAGTTCTTGGCCCGGACCTTGAATTGGTAGCGGGTGCCCGAGCGCAGTCTGTTGACGTCGGCCTGGCTGCTCCAGGAGCTGACGGTCCGCGAGGACGCCAGCGTCCCGCTGGTGTAGAAGGCGCCCACCTCATAGCCGGAAACACCCGCCGTGCCGAACCATCCCCGGGACCAGGTGACGCGGACAGCATTCGACCACACGCAGGTCGTCCGCACGCCGTAGGGAGCGGCGGGGGTGCTCACCGGGGTCGGCTCCATACCCCCGGCCACGGCCGCGGAGGCGGGAGTCGCGGTGACCGTGACGGCGCCCAGCCCGGCGGTCAGGGCGAGCGCGGTGGTGGCCAGCGATCGGACAGTTACCGACGTGTTCCGCATGGTTGCCTCCGGCGCGTATCGGGGTGGAACACCAGATTCCCGACAAGCCCTCAAGCCGCGCCAAGCGAAACCTGTGGTCTGGCTGAAATACGCCCTGCCCACCACTGCTGACGCCGGAATAGTCCGAATGGACGACAGCCCCGACTGGATGGCGGCCGGCGACGCGCCGGGGCCGCCGCCTGGGGTGAGGACAGTTACCCCAGCAGGCGGGTCAGCCGATGGCGAAGGTGGTGGCGCTGCCGGTGCCGCCGGCGTAGACCAGCCCGGTGCGGCCGGGCCCGAGCTGAGGAAGACATTAACGTCACGCCAGCGAGTGTGATGCTTGCATGGCGACACCATAAACAAAAGTATGATGGCCGCATTTCGGGCACTCGACGAACTGCCCTGTGCACTTGGATGGTGCATTGTTGGTGTTCTAGTATTGGAGCATGGCTAGTGAGCGAGTGAATCTGACGATGGAGAGCGCCGCGCTCACCGCGGCGCGGTCCGCCGCGGCGCAGGCCGGCACGTCTCTGTCGGAGTGGATGAGCCGGGCCGCCTGGGACCGGGCCGTGGCCCAGGCCGCCCGCATCAGCGCCGAACAGGACCGCCAGCTCGGCGGCGAACTGCCCGGCTGGGACGACGACGGCGCCGACCGGGTGTTCGGGGACGCGGCGTGAAGCGAGGCCAGGTCTGGACCGCCAGCCGCGCCGGCCACGACCGCCTGGTCGTCATCGTCGGCCATGACGCGCTCACCGACGTCCGCGACGGCGTGTTGGTCGTGCCGGTCTCCGACGTCCGCGCCGCCACCCTCATCGAACCGACCGTCACCCTGGTCGGCGGCGACCCGCTCGGCGTGGCCATGACCCCCCGAGTCGGGGAGATCGCCAAGACCTACCTCACCGAGGCCCGCGGCAACCTGGACCCGGCCAGCGCCGAGGCCCTGGACGTGGCCCTGCGCGCCGTGCTCGACCTGTAAGGCGCATCCCCGAAACGCAGCGCCAAAGGCCGACGGCGCCCGACTCCTGCGAACCTGCAGGGCGAGGCGCCGTCGTCTTCGTTCACTCGCCGACGTAGCGGGCACCCGTGAGAAACAGTCACGGGCGCCGCCTCGCGTTCGCCGTTTGGTCTGTTATCCGGCTGCTACGTGGGGCTCGGTGCGGCGCTGCCGGCAGCACGCCAGAGCTGTCCGAGCTGCTTTTTGCCAGCGTCGCGCAGCGTGAGCAGATCGCCGTTGATCTCGACGGTTTGGGTCGCCTCTAGCCAGGGACCGATATTGAAGTTCTCACAGAGCTTCTCTTGATCGCCCTCGAAAGTTGCCTTGAATGTTCCGGCGGTGTCGACGCTCCAGGTGCCCTTCTGGCGGTTGCATCCGTCTGCGCCGGTCCAGGTGCCATCGTCCGCGAACTGTAGGTACGGCGGTTCCGGCCAGCCGATGAGTGGGGCGGTGGTGCCGGGTGGAGGAGTCCATCGACCCACCAGCATGGCTCTATCGGCAGTTGTCGCCGCCGTAGCCGTGGCTGACGGACCGAGCGTCCCGGTCGGCGACCTGTCGGAGGGTTCCGACCCCGTGCATCCCACGACAGCGGCAGGAACCAGAAGCACACTGCTGACCAGCGCACCCAGACGCATCGCGTCCACCTTCTCCCTCTGTTGCGCCCGCCCAGCCAGGCGACCAGGCGGTGAAGCGGCGCCCGAGTAGGTCTTGCACTTGACGGCGCTGGAAGTGGAACAACGCCCCACGCTTCCTCCGAAGCCTCAGTGATGGGCTCGCTGCCCGTAACGCTGACGGGCAGCTTCTCCGGAGGTACCAAGCCGGCGGCCAATGGCATCCCAAGAAACCTGGAACTCGCGCGCCTGGTCAACCGCAGTTGCGATCTCGGCCTCCACCTCTGCGCGGCGCAGAGCGGCACGGTGTAGGGCGGCGAGCGCTTCGGCAGCGTCACTCTCTTTCGGGTCGATCTCGAAGTTCTCGAACTTTGCGGCAAGCGTCTTAGCCTGCTCCATGATGTCCTTCACGCTTCTGGGCATGACTACCGCCTTCGGGGAAAGTTTTTGGACTTCGCGGGAGGAAGATATTTGGGTCTTTCGGGTCGATCTCCATGGACGATGAGGGGCCCACCGTCGTAAGCCTCGACTACGCCAACTTCGATGAGTGCCGCGTCGCGGGCAGGGCCGACAAACATATCGAGGCCGTCACCGTCGACGTCTTCCCAAATCTTGACTGGGCTTCGGTAGGCGTGCAGCAGGTCCTCGTCGGGAACACCGTGCTTCGTCGATGATCTGCGGCTGATCAATCTGCGGCTTACTCATGCGCCGTCATCCCAAGGTAACTTGGAACGGGCATCATCGCAAGCTAACTTGCGATCAAAAGAACTTCCCATATGGGACTAATACCTTATTTGTGCCTTCAGGTGGCCGTGTTCAAGGGGTTGAGGTGAACCTGTTCCACTTCCAAGGATGCAGAACGGTCCGCTGGTCAGACATCGACGGACCCGCGGCGGCTGCTTAAAGCAGCTGCGACTGCATCCGGCGCTGCGGTTGTCGTCACACCACCATCGTGCCGCCGGTGCAGTCGTGCGCCTGGCACGTCGTACGCGACACACGCGAACGGCGTACGAACCGCATGTGGCGTCCACCGGTCAGACGAGCCGGAGCAAGGCCCGGCGGTGCGTGTTGCGCGCCAGCTAAATGTCACGGCTTGCGCCGGGTAAATGTCGCGGGCGCAGTCGAGGTGTTGGTACACCGAGCTAGCACCGCGCCACCGGACACGACGAAGGGCCTCGTGCTGGTTCGGCGCTCTGCTACCCGGAAGAAGCGTGCGCCTCAGGTTGACATCAAGCTGGTTGAGCTTGGAGGGTGATCGTCTAGTGAGGACGGAGTTACT
>NZ_BAAARY010000010.1:0-154210 GCF_039532605.1 Pilimelia columellifera subsp. columellifera | reverse complement strand
CTGCCACAACGGTTCGGGGCAGTACTTCTGAACATCATCCACACCAGCTCAACGAACGACCAGGCGCTGCAACAACCCCAAATGACACACGGTCTTACCCATTCGTCGAGGCCGACCACCCAGAACTCGTGACCGTCGGTAGCGGTAATCGAATCTGTTTCCGCAGCATTGCCGCTGCCGGCCGCGGCATTGTCGGCGCCGCGGGTTTGTGCGTCCGCGGTAGCGATGGATATTTCGACCAGGGTCTTGTCACCGTCGCCGACGATGACGTCGGTGACTTCGCGCTTCTCGGTGCGTCCGGTGGTGGGGTCGGTGGCAAGGACCAGTTCGCCGACCTTGACGTCGGCGATGGGCCTGGTGGTTTTGTCGGCCATCAACACTGCCGTGGCCGGGGCGAAGCTGTTGCAGCCGCGTCCCCGCGCCGCGCCGCCGGTGAGGCGGCCGGCGGCGATATCGCGGGCCTCCCCGCCGACGGCGCTGCGGGCTGCGTTCGCGCCGCCGCGTAGACCGGCGCCGCCGACGACGGCGCCGAAGCCGGCTTTGAGGCCGGTCGCGGCGAGGGAGCCGAGGCCAGCGGTGATACCGCCGATCAGGGCTCCGGTGACGGTGGTTTTGAGAAGGTCCATGCCGCGTTCGCCGTTCATCGCCCCGGTGACCGCCGAGCCGACAGCACCGGCGAGTGCCCCGCAGGCGACGGCGCCGACGCCGGTCCAACCGATGGCGAATCCGCAGCCGATGCCGACGGCGACGCCTGCCACGGCGCCGATGATCGCGGCCTTGTTGTCGGCGACGAACTGGCCGACGGCCTGGGCGGCGTTGGAGACGTTCTCGATCACTGTGCCGGCGGCTTCGGCGGCCTGTTGGTACATGTTCTCGAGGAACTTGCCTGGGTCGGCGACCGCTTGGCGGGCGACTGAGACGACCGCTGCGGGTAGTTTCGCCGCGGCGGAGACGACGACTTTGAGGCCACTGAGCAATGGTTTGGTCACCGCATTGAGCACTGGCAGGACGGTGTGTTTGACCGCGTGCTCGATGGCGGCTTTGGCGTTCTGGGTGATCTGGCGGGCTTCTTGGTAGGCGGCTTTGGCTGCGGCCATAGCGCGTTCTTTTGCCCACTGGTAGCCGGACTTCAACGCCTGCCAGCCTTGACTGACCTTGTTGACCACCCAGTTGACGCCGGCTTTGGCCTTGTTGTACAGCCACTTGGCGCCGTCGGAGACCCAGTTGGCGACTGTCTTGATTGCGGAGTAGGCGTACCGCACCGCGGACTTGACCAGGGTGGCGGCGGTGTGTCGAACGGTGTTCACGGCGCCGTTGACCATGTTGCCGACCGCCCGCTTGGCGCGGTCGACGAACCCGGGCCAGTGACCGTCGGGGTCGTTGAAGTCAAGCGGGGCGCCGGCGCCGTAGGTGTAGCGGTTGGCGAGAATGGAGTCGCCGCCGGCGTAGTTGGCGCTGTCGCGGGAGACGAAGGCGCCGGTGCCGGGCTGGTACCAGCGGGCGCCCATGTTCACCTGGCCGGTGCCCGGGTCGGTCCAGTCTCCCTGGAAACCGATCCGGCCGGTGTCGCCGCTGCGGGCAGTGACCTGACCGAACGGGTCGAAGCTGGTGGAAGCGGTGACTGTGGTGAGTTTCTCGTCGGCTGGGTCCAGTGTGGCGACGACGTCGTCGTGGCCGTCGGCCAAGGTCAGCCGGGACTGACCACCCTGTACCACGGCCAGCAGTTCGTCGGCGGGGCCGCGGGCGTACTGCTGCTCGCCGTCGCCGACCGGTTCGTCACTGAGTCCGGCGTAGCTGAACGCCACATCGTTGCGGCTGGCGACGCGGTCCAGCCCGTCGTAGACATAGCGTTGGTCCCCGGCTGTGACCAACCGGTCGAATGCGTCGAACGAGTACGGCTCGGCCAGTCCGGAGCTGGTCCGGGAGGCCAGCGTTCCTCGTTCGGTGTAGTCGTAGGTGTAGTCGCCGTCGGAAAGCAGACGGTTACGCTCGTCGTACTTGGCGGTCTTCGGCCCGGCGCGGACCCGGTTGCCGGACGCGTCCCAGTCGTACTCGACTTTGCCCTTCGGCCCGGTCCAGCTCGCCAGCCGACCGGCCAGGTCGTAGGCGTAGCTGTTCTCGCCGGCATCAGCGAGCCCTGCGGTCTTCTTACCGGTCAGGTGTCCGTTGAGGTCATAGGCGTAGGTGATCGACGCGGCGGTGCCGCCCCCGCTGTTGGCCAGGGTGTCGGTCTCGAGTTGGCCGAACTTGTCGTAGGCGAAGGAACGAACCCGACCGGCGCCGTAGTCGATCCGTTCCAGGGAGCCGGCCCGGTCATAACGCAGCTGCTGAACGGTGCGGGTGGCCGCGTCGGCGACGAGGCTCAACCGGCCCTTGTCGTAGCCGAACGTCGCGGTCCCGGTCCGGTCGGTGCGGGCGGTCAGGTTCCCGTCGCCGTCGAAAGTGAACGACGCCTTCCCCGCCGGTCCGTCCGCGCCGATGAGCGCCCCGCGGTCGTTGTAGCGGAATGTGTTCGCGCCGGAAGGGCCGGTGGCGCCCACCAGCCGGCCGGCCGGGTCGTAGTCGAGCCTGCGCTCGGCGGCAGGTGTCTGGGCGCCGGACCCGGACTCCCCCCGCAGCCGACCCGCCTGGTCGTAGGTGCGGTGACGCGCCACCCCGCCGGGGGCGGCCAGCCGCTGCGGCAACGCCCGGGCGTCATAGGCCACGGTCCAGGTGCGCTGTGCCAACTCCGGGTGCCGGTCGGTGCGCGGCTCGACCACCGACTCCGGCATGTTCCAGCTGTTGACCGTGGTGAAGGTGTGGTGGCCCCGCCCGTCGGTGTAGCGGACCCTGTTGCCGGCGATGTCGTAACCGAACGAGGTGGTGACCGATTTGTCATCGCTCACCGGCTCCACCTGCCGGGCCAACCGGTTGAGCGCATCGTAGGCGTAGGTGGTGCGGGTGCCGTACGGGTCGACTGCGGCTATCAGGTTCCCGGCCGCGTCGTGCTCGTAGGTCTGCTTACGCAGCACCTCATCGTTGCTGCCGGCGACCGGCCGTCCACTGTACTGCTCGCTCTGCTGCCCGAACTTGTCGTACCGGGAGCCTGCGACCCGGCCGAGCCCGTCCTCGGTGCGGACCAACCGGCCGGTGTAGTCGTACCCGAACTTGGTGACCACCCCGTGCGGGTCACGGGTGGAGGTCCGGTCACCGACGCTGTCGTAGGCGTGGACGGTGACCGCGCCGCTCGGCGACACCGTGCTGGTGAGGTTGCCAGCGTCGTCGTACCTCATCGTCGTGGTGAAATTGTCCGGCACTGGTCGCCGCTCCACCTGGGTGACCGAAGTCAGCCGGTCCAACTCGTCATAGGTGGACTCCACGACCGCCCCGGTCGGATCGGTCACCGATCGCACCTCGCCGGTGCGGTAGTAGGTATAGCGCCACACCGCGCGCGCGCCCTCGTCGCCGCCCGGCAGGTCCTTGGTGACCAGCCGGTTGAGCTGGTCGTAACTCATCCGCGTCACCGCTCCGGCCGGGTCGGTGACCGCGAGGACGTTGCCCATCGCGTCATAGGCCGTACGCGACACCGGCGTGATCGGCTTGTCCGCTCCCGGAGGCGTGTAGGCCGGGGCGTGCTGTGCGACCGGCCGCCCCAAACGGTCGTGCTCAGACCGGCTGACGTTGCCACGCGGGTCCTTCACCGCCACCGGGTCGCCGAACGCGTCATAGCCGTACAGCGACCGGGCCTGCGCGCGGGCCGGCTTCGGACCGGCCTCCGCGCTGCCCGACTCCACCTCGACATCCGGCAGCGTAACGCTCACCCGACGCTCCAACTCGTCATACCCGGAGCTGGTGGTGTAGGCGTCCGGGTCCGCCCCGGCGGTCGTGCCCCGCGGATCGGTGGTCGCCAGCAACAATCCCCGCTGGTCGTAGCGGTGCCTGGTGATTCGCGCGTTCTTGCTGAGCGTGTCGCGCGTCCGTTCCTCGGTCACCCGACCACCAGCGTCGTAGTCGAACTCGACCTGGTCGTTCTCGAAAGCCTGCGCGAAACCCGGCAGGTTGGACGGCAAACCGTAGTTGTTCGTTCGCACGACATTGCCGTTGGCGTCGCGCACGAACCGCGCCTCGCGCCGCAGGTTTCCCGGATCCTCGACCGACGTGCGCATTCGTCCGCCGGGATCGACCTCGAACTTCTCGGTCCGCATACCGTTGGCTGTGACCCGCTGAGTGAGGTGCCCGGCGGCGTCGTACCGGTTCTCCTCCACCACGTAGTCACGCCGGCAGTCCGCCGGGTTCGGCTTGTCACAACCAGGAATGACCATGCCCTTCAACACGATCCGGTGCAGCAGGTCATCGCCATAGTACTGGTACTCCAGCCGCCTACCCATCGCGTCGGTGTCGCTGGCCAACCGGCCGGCGTAGTCGTACGAATAGGAATGCAACACCAGATCGCCGTCTGCGGCGCGCGGCGCTCCCGCCGGATCGCCGGTGTAGTCACGCAACCGGACCTCGGCGATCTTCTGCGCCGCCGTGTACCGGTAGTCGTGCCGGTTGCCGCTCGCATCGACCTCGGTCACCTTGTTGCCGAACCGGTCGAAGGACCGCGTCGTCTCGCCGCCCTCAGCATCAGTCACCCTGACCGGGTTGCCGTGCTCGTCGTACTCAACCCGGGTGACCCGCTGCGCGGCGTCGGACTTCACGTCCGACTCGATCGTCGCCGTGAGGTTGCCGTCGGCGTCGTACTCGTAAACGGTCCGCAACTGGTGCTCGGCGCCCGTCACAGCGTTGCGGGTGACTGGGCCCGTCGTCGCTGTGACCCGCCCGCTCCGGTCATACGTGTAGCTGGTGACCGCCCCTCCCGGATACGAATCCGAGATCACTTTCTCGGTCAGACGTCGGCCGAGCACGTCGTAGGTGTACTCGGTCACCAGCCCGGTCGGCTGGGTGACCCGGGCCAGGTCGTTGGTGCGGAAGTACTCGTACTTCGTCGCCTTGCCGTTGGCGTCCACGGTCCGGTCGATCAACCCGGCCGAGGTGTAATTGCCGTCGACCGATGGGGTGAAACCGATCGTGTAGTCATGCTTGACCGTCGCGCCGTCCGGGCCGGTCTGCGTCTGGGTCTCCCCGAACGGCGTGTAGACCAACTTGGTCAAGAAGGCGCCGTCGGTCGGGCTGGCCGACCGCCCGTCACGGCTCTCGGTCACCAACTCTGACAACGGGTCGAACGGATCGGTAGCCTGCGCCGGGAAGGTCGAATACACCGTGGAGCATTCCCCGAACCCTCCTGCCGGTTGCAGCGTCCGGCAGGTACGTCGGGTCGTCACGTTCCCACGCTTGTCGTACCCCAGCTCGACGGTGAAGCCGCTTTCGTTCACCACCTTGCGCATCTGTCCGGTCAGCGGGTCGTACTCGAACGAACGGATGGCCATGCCTTTGAGCGGATGCCTGACGAAAACCGGCCCGCCACCGGTGGTCGGGATCTCGGTGCAGAAAGTCGGATCACCCGGATCCGGCTTGGTGCACACCTCCCCCGGGTCGGTCGGCGACGGATTCGGGCTCGGGTCGTCATTGACCGCGGTGATCCCCAACGGCGTGCCCGACCGCAGCATCTGCCCGCTCAGCGCGTCGTACTCATACAGGTACGGGTGATCGCGCGGGTCCAGCACCTGCACGCTCCGACGCAGGTCAGAGGCGTCTCCGTAGACCGTCGGACGACCGATCTCCCAGGTTCCGCCATGACCGTCGGTGTACTCGGCCACACGATCGGTGTTGGCGTCATAGTCCACCTCGGCCGCGACCCGGCCGCTGGGCAACGTATAACGGGTGAGCCGATGGGCCGGCCGTTGTCCAAGCGCGTGGTGGGCCGCCACCGTCTCCGGCGTCAGCGGCTGCAGGTACAGCGCCACCTCGTCGATCGTGCCGCCGAAGGAACGCGGCCCGGCGCCGAACCACTCCGGCCACGCCCCGGTCGCCTCGCCGGCGCCGATCTGGGCGTGGTCGAGCGTCGACGCGTCCGTGGTGGCCTTCAACTCACCGCGCTTGACCCCGTCGAGGTAGAGCGTCTGCACACCATCCATCGCCGACAGCACCACATGGTGCCATTTGCCATCGCGGATATGTACCGGCGCCCGGATGGGCTCGACCTTGCCGGTCGCGAACTGCCCCTGAACGAACCCCTGCCGATCCACGTACAGGATCGGCACACCCTGGGTCACTTTTCCCGAGCCGAACGCCGCGTTCTGGTAAGCCAGCAGCGGCCCAGGATTGGCGCTGCCATCCAACTTGAACCACAGCTCCACGGCCGCGTTTCGGGACTTCTTCAACGCCCCCATCGGCAGCTTGACCACCGACGTCTGGCCGTTGAACTTCGCCGCCTTGTTGCTGCTGCCGACCACTGCCCCGTCCACCCCGAAGGTGACGTCCTTGCTGGTGCCGGCGTCCTTGCCGAGGTTGATCCCGACATCGCTACCCGCGCCCTGCGCACCGACCGGCTCGCCCAACCGCCAGTGTGACTCCGGCCGGGCGTCGTGCACGGCGGTCCGGTAGTGGCTGCCCTCGCCGTACTCGTAACTGGCGCACTGATCAGGCGCCGGACCGCACACCCGGCGGAGCAGGTCACCCTCGTAGTGGTACGTCCAGGTCAACGCCACCCCGTCGACGAGCTCGGTGGCGATCTTGTTGATCCGCTTCCCGTCCGCCTCAATCGACAGGGTCCGAACCGGCTTGCCGTCCGAACCGAGCACCCGCAGCCTGTCCGGCATGTTCCCGGCCGCCGGCGAAGCGAGGATCTGTAGCCGACGACTCCGCCGATCCTCCACCTCCAGCAACCGGCCAGCCACTCCGAAACGGTAAGTCGTCCCCGACCGGTCCTTGAGCGACCAACCCCTCGCCGCGTCCAACCACAGTCTGGCCACCCGCCCCGACGGCGCGGCGAACGTGCCGTCCGGATTCTTGCCGAACCGCACCGCCTGCCCATCCGGATACGTGACCACCCGGTTACCGGAGCCGTCAGCGTCCTCGGTGAGCCGCATATCGAACCGGCTCACCCACCCGGCGCCGAAGGCGCCATCGCGGCGCGGATCCAGACTGTTGTAGGTCCGCACGATGTTGGCGTCCGGGCCCGCGCTGGCCAGAGTGGCGTCCACCGCGGTGAACGTCACGTTTCCGACCTGGGCGTCGAACTCCCGGCCCTGCGCCGCTTGCGGCGCCCCGGCCAGCTTCGATATCACCGCCGGCTGCGGCACGGCCGTGCTGATCATGGAGCGGCCCAGCGGCACCTCCGCGGCGGTGTCCTTCACTACCGCCGACCAGGTGTAACTCTTGCTCCACTTCATCCGCCCGACCGGCACGGTCCACATCGAGGCGGTCGAGTACGGGGTCCACACGCAGGTGGCCGGGACCGGCTTGCCGGCATCGTCGTTGTCACACAACTCGAACTTGTACTGCAAAGCAGTGTTCGGCAGCGCGTCCGGATCGGTCGCCTGGACCAGCAGCGTAGGAGTCAACACCGAAGCTGAGTAGCCATTTGGTGGAAACGCCTCGCGCACGTCCGCCGGCTTGTCGAACACATGCAACGTCAACCGGCCAGGCGGCACCTGATAGTCGGTGAAGAATTTGCCCTTATACACCATCGAGAAATCGATGAGGTACGCCCCCGGCGGTAACGCCTGAATCGTGGCGTCCAACGTCACCGACCTGCCGACCGCCACCGGGCCAGGCAACGCCGCCGAACGCTGCTGCCCAACCGGCTTGTGCGACTTGGCGTCAAATATCCGGTACGCCAGGTAGTAGGCGCCGACCGTCCACTCCGCCGCGCTGCGGTTGGTGACCGTCACCTTGACCTTGCCGGCCTTGGCCTGGGTCACCTCCGGGTTCGGTCGCGGGTCCGGGATCGCGTACCCGGCGTTGTAGGGCGAGTGGGTCACATACAGCTTCGGCCTGTTGGCCGTGCCCGACCCAGCCAGCACCTTCCAACTGGCGGCATCGGTCGCGGCCCGCAGCGACAGGCCGTTGTTCGCCCCGCCGTTCGCCCAGCCCTGCACCAACTTCGTGCCGGCGGCTCCGAGGTTGATCGCCTCCATCCCGGCCGGACACGACGACTGGCTCTGACCGTGCCCGACGAAACCGCGGTTGAACGATCTACTCGCCAGCGATCTGCCGACCGCCGGCCCGGGCCACGCGTAGCCGCCACCGGCCGACCACGCGGCTGTCACCGGATGGACAGTCATCGGGCGGGCCTGGCAGCTCGGCCCGAACGCCTGCACCGCCGCCAACTGCGCGCCCAGAATGGTGTGGTCCTTCAAGGAACTGCCGATCGTGCCGAACTTCAGATACGTCGCAGCCGAACCGGGACCGACCTCACTCGGACGGTCGCGGTCTTTGGGCCCACGGCCGACATACAGATAGTCGCCACCGGCGACCGAAGACTCGCCATGGACGTACATCGCCTCGCTCGGTCCGGCCCCGGCCACATCCGGATCGACGGCGAACTCGCTGGTCAGCGTCCCGTCCGGATTCTGGAACAACCGAAGACCCGGAGCCCGCCCCTGCGGCAACTCGACGCTGGCACCCTCCACATACCCTGCCACCGGCTGCTCGCCAACCGTCACGAAACTCGCGCCGTTCGCACCCCGCACCGCCTTGCCCGGCCGCAGGGGGAACCGCGAACGAGTCGAACGCGGCAGATGCCCGTTGGCGCCCGTCCCGGTGAGATGGCTCAACCCCTCAGCCGACCCCCATCGCTGCACCGGCTTCGCATTCGGCCGATGCAACCGCTCGCCGACCTCCGGCCGGACCGCCGCGGACGCGACAGCGACACCAGGCGTGCCAAGGTTGACCACCAGGATCAACGCCAGCGCCGCCAGAGCATGGCGGCGTAGGGCGCTCGCGCCGGGAGGCATAGCAAGGAAACGATCCAGACGCAGGCGCGAGGATCCAGGCACCAGCACACCCCCGTGTCTCTCCTGTGGACCAGCGACACCGGGCAGGGTCTCAGACGAGAAAAGCAACCGTCAATACCCGCAACCCAACCCATCACAGCCGAGCCCGCCCGAACCATCACAATCTTGATGGCCCGCGAAGACGCGGATTATGGACATCCATCGAGGCTAGTCATTGTCGGGCAAATCAGGCACAGTGGATCAGGGGCTGCGCTGAACCGGCTCTGTGGAGTGTACTTACGTAGGTTGAGGACCGGCCGGCTCAGGTGTGACCCGGCTGGGCTGTTGTGGAGTCGGGGAGGAAAGTTGCTGAAGAGGGCAAGTTCTCGTGGGGCGGTCGCGGTGGTCGCCGCCACGGCAGTGGTCACCGGGTCATTGAGCGTCCCGGCGGCGGTCGCGTCGGAGCGGGCGGGAAGCCAGGCGGCGGTCAAGTGCACTGGTTCTGGGACGATCTTTCTTCCGGTCAAGGAAGCTGACGGCGCCACCCGGCTCCGTGTCTATTCAGTGTCCGCGCCGGGGACCACCGAAGCTGCGATGGGCTCATTCACGCTGAGCGGCGTCGGTTGGGACAAGTTCGGAAACCTGTTCGGCGGGCCGGGTGGTCGACTCTATGCGGTGCATCCGACCGATGGCCTGTTCCGCTACCGGTGGTCTGGCACGCAGTGGACCGAGCAGCGGGTCAACATGTCCGCGAGCTTCCAAACCTACGCGAAAGAGGCGCACCGTAACCGGATCACTGTGGATTCTCGCGGGGACATCTACCTGATCGACACCAAAGGTCCGCTCCGGCACTACCGGTATGACGAGGCGGCCAAGAAGTGGACGATCTACGGCCAGGTGCTCGCGACAGGGTGGGACAAGTACGACGCGGTGACGGCGGTTGCCCCGGGGGTCTTAGTGGCCCGGACGCCGGAAGGTGTGACTTCGTGGCACCGTTACGACATCGATGGGCAGCGGTGGCTGGTTCGCGACCGCACCGTCGGCTCGGGCTGGGGGGTCTTCAAACGCGGGCTGGTGAGCGCCGGAGGCGGCACACTTTTCGGCCTTGAAGACAACGGACGAGTAATGCATTACCGGTATGATCCAGTTAAACAAGGCTGGCCGGTGGCCAAGGTGGTGGTCGGCAGCGGCTTCGGAGTCGAGCATTCGGATATTGCCGCAGTGACCGACACCTGCTCCGATGATCTTCCCAACGTTCCAGATGTTAACGTGCCCCAACGCGTGGGGAGCAGGATCGCCGCCTACCGGGCGCCGAAGGCCAGCGAACTCGACATCGCCGTGACTGACAACGCGGGCTTCATCCGGCACGCGAAGATCAGCGGCTCCGCGGCGCAGTGGAGCACCATCTCCGGCGAGCAGGCTTTCGCTGACACTCCGGCGATCGTGCCGGACGCCAAGGGCATCCTGTCGGTCTACGGGCACAGCCGCAACGGCAACGTCTACGAGATGACACAGACAGCCGAGGGCAGCCCGCAGTTCAAGGCGCCGACGTCGATGGGAGGCGAACTGGCCTCGGCCACGGCGTCGGTGCGACTGGTTGACGGTCGTCTTGCGATGTTCGGCGTCGGCGAGAACGGTCGGCTCCGGGCTCGTGAGCAGGAAGGCAGCCCCGACGGGATGCTCCTGCCGTGGATCGAGCTTGACTCGCCGAAACTGGCGGTGACGCCGCAGGCGGTGGCCCGGGCCGACGGTTCGGTGGAACTGGTCGGGATCGACGTTACGGGCACTGTGCACAGCGCCCGCTACCAGAGCCAGTCGATCGGCGCCTGGTCCAGCCTCGGCGGCGACGGGTTCACCGGGCGGCCGGCAGCGGTCAGCATGCCCGGGCCACGCCTGCGCGTGTTCGCCCGGACGGCCGGCGGATCGATCGTCTCCCAGTTGCAGCACCAGGATGGCGCCTTCCCCCAGAAGTGGGAGCCGTTGGGGAACCTGACAACGGTCGGGTCGCCCGCGGCGGTGATCGATGGCTCCGACAGCACGGTGACGGTGGTCGCGCGGACCGAGGACGGCGGGGTGTTTCAAGCCACGGAGACCGCGGCCGGATCCGGGCAGTGGAAGGCGTGGGCGCGAGTGAACCCGGCGGGCGAACGCGCAGCGACGGACGTCACTCTCAGCAACCTCGCCGTCAACGGCGTCGAGAGCTGGGGCGTGCTGTTCCTCACCACCGACAACGACCTGCGACTGTGGTACAAGGCCTCCGGCGCGGGACTCCGCGGCGGAAAGCCGTTCGAGGGAAGAAAGTTCCGGATCCCTGCCGGGCGCGGCTGACCTACGTACGCCGCGATGAGAAGGCCCGGCCGGCGATATTTCCGGCTGACCTTCTCACCGCGGGTGGTCGGTAGAGAATCGGGCCTCGGTTCGGACGCCGGTCAGGCGCGGCCGACCACGGCGCCGGCACGGTCGATGACCACGATGTCAATGGCCACTGGCGCGTCCCCGAGGGTGTCGACAGCTGTCCGGAGTGCCCCGTTGGCGATGAGATCGCCGAGCGGCAGCCCTACGGCCTGACACACCGTCAGCGCGTCAAGCGCAGTGTTGGCCGTCCGCACCCGGTCGACCAGGGCGTCGTTCCCGCCGGCGCCGGCGACCAGGCCGGCCAGGAAGCAGAAGTCCACCTGCGACCTTTTGGAGTGCAGGTCGAGATGACCGTCGGCGAGTTTGGCGAGCTTGCCGACGCCGCCGGCGATGGTGAGCCGCGGGACGGGGTGCCGCCGCAGGTATTTGAGGACGGCGCCGGCGAAGTCGCCCATGTCGAGCATCGCGTCGGCGGGCAGGCCGTACAGCTCCATCGCCACCCGTTCGGAAGTGCTGCCGGTGCAGCCGGCGACGTGCTGGTGGCCGGTCGCACGGGCGACGTCGATGCCGCGACGGATGCTGTCGATCCAGGCTGAGCAGGAGTACGGCACCACGATGCCGGTGGTGCCGAGGATGGAGAGGCCGCCGAGGATGCCCAGACGTGGGTTCCAGGTCCGTTCGGCCAGCTCGGCGCCGTGGTCGACGGAGATCTCCACGACGACGTCCCCGGGGTCGCCGTGCGCGGCGGCGAGCGCCGCGACCACCTCACGCATCAGCTGCCGTGGCACCGGGTTGATCGCCGGCTCGCCGACGGCCAACGGCAGCCCGGGTTTGGTGACGGTGCCGACACCGGGTCCGGCGACGAAGACCACACCGGCGCCAGGGTCGGCGCGGCGGACCGTCGAGCGGATGAGGGCGCCGTGGGTGACGTCCGGATCGTCGCCGGCGTCCTTGATGATGCCGGCCATGGCGGCGCCGACGCTGAGGTTCTCGACGGCGAGTGCGAACGCCGGGGTCTGACCCTTCGGCAGGGTGATCGTCACCGGGTCGGGGAACGTCCCGGTGAGCAGCGCCGTGTAGGCGGCGGCGGTCGCGGCGGTGGCGCAGGCGCCGGTGGTCCAGCCGTAGCGCAGCGGGCGGTCGGCGGCGGGCCGGTCGTCGTCGGCCGGCTCGTCGGCGGGCAGCCCGGGGTCAGGCGTAGGGTCCGCCGGGGACCTGGGATCAGGCGCGCTCACGTCGTCAGCATGCCTGAGCCGGGCCCGGACCCGGGAAGGAGGGAGCGGGGACGGTGCGGCGAGTTCTTGTTCTCGGCGGCACGGGCGACGCCCGTCGGCTGGCCGAGGCGCTGCACGGACGCGCCGGGGTGTCGGTGGTCAGCTCGCTGGCGGGTCGGGTGCGGGCGCCGCTGCTGCCGCCGGGCCAGGTGCGGGTCGGTGGCTTCGGCGGCCCGGACGGCCTGGCCGCCTGGCTGCTCGCCGAGGGTATCGACGCCGTTGTCGACGCCACCCACCCGTTCGCCGCGCGGATGACGGCCAACGCGGTCGCCGCGACCGGGGCGACCGGCACGCCGCTGCTGGTTCTGCGCCGCCCCGGCTGGCACGAGCAGCCGGGCGACCGGTGGAGGCGCACGCCGTCGTTGGAGGCGGCGGCGGCGGCGCTGGACGCGATGAGCGCGGACCGGCGGGTCCTGTTGACCACCGGGCGGCAGGGTTTGGGGGCGTTCGCCGGGTGCCGTCAGTGGTTCGTCATCCGGAGCGTGGACCCGCCCGATGGCCCGCTGCCGAGGCGCGCTGAGCTGCTGCTGGCCCGTGGCCCGTTCACCGTCGACGGCGAGCGGGAACTGCTGCGCTCGCACCGGGTCGATGCGGTGGTGACTAAGGACAGCGGTGGCGCGGCGACCGCGTCGAAGCTGGTCGCCGCGCGTGAGCTGGGGACATTGGTGATCATGGTCGACCGACCACCGGCGCCGGACGTCCTGGCTGTCGCGACTGTGGACGAAGCGGCCGCCTGGGTCGGGCGCAGCAGTCACACCGCGTGGTGAACGGCCTGGCAGCCTCAGGCGTCGACCAGTTTTGAGGTCTTGCGTCGTTGGCGGACGATGCCCGTCACGCCGACAACGATGAGCACGCCGCCCGCCGCGGGCGCGGCCACCCTCAAGATCTTGGTGTGGCGCTGCTTGTCGTCGTAGGAGTTGATCCGCTCGCGCCCGTACTTGCCGCGCTCGATACACGAGTCGCCCGGCCGCATCAGGACGCCGTCACATTCGGGCGCCGGGTTCGCCGCGGCCATGACGCCGAGCGCGATGAACAGCACCCCGATCGCCACCGCGCCGTAACGGTTCCACACATACTTCAACAGCACCGCGATGGCTCCCCTTCAGCGCGCGACCGCCGGGTTGTCGGTCGCTGGCCGGCGTACGTTAGCGACATGAGCCCCGGCCGGGGAAGCCCTTGTCGGATTTCCGACGCAGCCCCCACCGCCGGCTGGACGGTTGACCCTGTTCGGGTGGGAGTCACTCCGGGTCATCGTCCATTCTCGACGCGTTCTCCCAATGCCGACCAGAGCGTCACTCCCGGGGCCTTCACTGCTACCCACAGTGAGCCCAGCGGGCCTTTCCGAGGCTGGGCTCGACGCGCACCGCCCCCGATAGGAGCTTCTGTGGACCGTCGTCACCTTCTGCGCGCCGCCGTCATCGGCGCCGGCGCCGTCACCCTCGGATTCACGTTCCCGCGTCACGCCCTCGCCTACCCGGCGATGCCTGGCGCCAGCCCGTACGGCGCGCTCGGGGCCGCCAACGGCAACGGCATCAAGCTGCCCGCCGGTTTCACCTCCCGGATCGTGGCCCGCTCCGGCCAGACCGTCACCGGCACCGGGTACACCTGGCACAACAGCCCCGACGGCGGGGCCTGCTTCGCCGACGGGTCGGGTTGGATCTACGTCAGCAACGCCGAGAACAACAGCCCGAACGGCAAGGTCAGCGCGATCAGGTTCAACAGCTCCGCCACGATCACCTCCGCCTACGCCATCGGCACCGGCATGGCCCGCAACTGCTCAGGCGGCCCGACGCCGTGGAACACCTGGCTGACCTGCGAGGAGGTCGACACCGGCTACGTGTACGAGACGGACCCGTGGGGCGTCAACGCGAAGGTCCGACGGTCGGCGATGGGCCGGTTCAACCACGAGGCCGCCGCGTGCGACCCGGTGCGCCAGGTCGTCTACCTCACCGAGGACAAGCCGGACGGCGGCTTCTACCGCTACGTCCCGAACGCCTGGGGCAGCAACACCGCCCTGGCCAGCGGCACGCTCCAGGTGCTGAGGGAGATCGGCGGGGCGTTGTCCTGGGCCAACGTCCCCGACGTCGACGGCTCGCCGACCCCCACCCGCGACCAGGTCGCCAACATGAAGATCTTCAACGGCGGCGAGGGCGCCTACTACCGCAACAACGTGTGTTACTTCACGACAAAAGGCGACAACAAGGTCTGGGCCTACGACGCGGCCGCCAACACCCTCGCCGTCGTCTACGACGACAACGTGCCCGGAGCTCTGTTGACCGGCGTCGACAACCTCGTCGGCGACGCCCACGTCGGTGACCTCTACGTCGCCGAGGACGGCGGCAACATGGAGATCTGCATCATCACTCCCGGCGACGTCGTGGCCCCGTTCCTACAGGTCACCGGCCAGGCGTCGTCGGAGCTGTGCGGGGTGGCGTTCAACCCCGCCGGCACCAAGCTGTACTTCTCGTCGCAGCGCGGCACGACCGGGTCCGGCAGCGGCGGCATCACCTACGAGATCTCCGGCCCGTTCCGCACGTCGCTCTGAGCGGGGTAGCGCCGCGGCGTGAAGACGACCTCCCCGTCGCCGCGGCGCTCGACCCGGGTCTGCGACGAGCCGATGATGAGCAGCGTCCGCATGTCGACTGTGGCCGGGTCCAGCTCGGCCAGGGTCACCACCCGCACCGACTCGGTGGGCCCGCCGACGTCCCGGCCGACGACCACCGGCGTGCTCGGCGCACGGTGCTCCAGCAGCAACTCCTTCGCCCGCACGATCTGCGTCTTGCGCACGCTCGACGCCGGGTTGTACAGGGCGATGACCAGGTCCGCCCCCGCGGCGGCGGAAAGCCGGCCGGCGATGACCTCCCACGGCTTGAGCCGGTCCGACAACGAGACGACGCAGAAGTCGTGCCCCAGCGGCGCGCCGATCCGGCTGGCCACGGCCTGGGCGGCGGTGATGCCGGGGAGCACCCGCACCGGCACGTCCTTCCACCGGGCCTCGGCCGCCACCTCCAGCACCGCGCTGGCCATCGCGAAGACCCCGGGGTCACCGGACGACACCACCGCCACCCGGCGCCCCCGCGAGGCCAGGTCCAGCGCGAACTCCGCCCGCTCCGACTCGACCTGGTTGTCCGAGGAGTGCCGCCGCTGGCGGGGGTTCGCCGGCGCCCGGGCCACATACGGCCCATAGCCGACCAGATCGTCGGCCCTGGCCAGCGCGGTCTGCGCCTGCGGGGTGAGCCAGTCCCGGTCGCCCGGCCCGAGCCCCACGACAACGACCTCGCCCCGACGTTCGACGCCCGTGGCGGGACTGGCGGCGGGACCAGTCGTGGCCGGAGCGGCCGTCATGACACCGTCCCTCGCGGGCGTGGCGGCTTCGGCGGGCGTGGCCAGGAGCGGGCTCAGGGCGCTGGGCAGCAACGCCAGCGAGAAGTACGGGACAGTGTCCGGGTCCACCCCCGCCAGCGGGGCCACCCGCTGCCGGTCGGTGCTGGCCCGTTCCACGTACCACGCCTCGTCGAGTCGGCCGGCGTCGGCGAGCGCCTGACGCACCGCGCCGAAGGTGCGGCCCAGCTTCATCACCGCAACCGGTCCCCCGGCGGCGAGCCGGGCGGTGAGATCGGCCACCGGGAGGGTGCCGGGCAGGACGGTGAGCGCCTCGTCGCGCTCCACCAGCGGACGACCGACCGCCGCGGCGGCGCCGGCGACGGAGGTGACCCCGGGAACGACCTCGGTGGCGTACCGGTCGGCGAGCCGCTTGTGCAGGTGCATGTACGAGCCGTAGAACAGCGGGTCGCCCTCAGCCAGAACGACGACATCGCGGCCGGCGTCCAGGTGGGCGGCGAGCCGGGCGGCGGCGGCGGCGTAGAAGTCGTCCATGGCGCCGGCGTAACCGCCGGGGTGATCGGTGTTCTCGGTGGTGACCGGGTAGACCAGCAGCTCCTCGATCTGACCGGCCCGCAGGTACGGTCCGGCGATGCCGCGGGCGACGCTGCGGCCGTGCCGGGCGCTGTGGAACGCGACGACGTCCGCGGCGGCGATGAGCCGGGCGGCTTTGACGGTGACCAGCTCCGGGTCACCGGGGCCGACCCCGACCCCCCACAGTCGACCGGCGGTCATCACTCCTCCTCGCTGGCGAGCGCGTTGATCGCGGCCGCGGTCATGGCGCTGCCGCCCCGCCGACCCCGCACGACCAGGTGCTCCAGGCCAAGGTCGTTGCCGGCCAGGGCCTCCTTGGACTCGGCCGCGCCGATGAAGCCGACCGGGATGCCCAGCACGGCCGCCGGCCGGGGCGCCCCGGCGGCGATCATGTCGAGCAGGTGGAACAGCGCAGTGGGCGCGTTGCCGATGGCCACGACGGCGCCGTCGAGCCGGTCCCGCCACAGCTCCAGCGCGGCGGCCGACCGGGTGTTGCCGAGTTGGGCGGCCAGCCCCGGGGTCCGTGGGTCGGTCAGCGTGCAGACGACCTCGTTGCCGGCCGGCAGCCGGCGGCGGGTGACCCCGGAGGCGACCATCTGGGCGTCACACAGGATCGGGGCGCCGGCGCGCAGGGCCTTGGTCGCGGCAGCCGCGACGTCCGGGGAGTAGGCGAGGTCGCGGACCAGGTCGGTCATGCCGCAGGCGTGGATCATCCGCACCGCGACCCGGGCCACGTCGGCCGGGAGTCCGGTCAGGTCCGCCTCGGCCCGGATCGTCGCGAAGGACTGCCGGTAAATCTCCGCGCCGTCGCGGACATAATCAGTCATACAGGACATCCTCCGGGCTGGCTCCGGGCTGGCTGTGGCTCTGGCGCTGCGCTGACCCGCGCGATCACCGCGGCGACCATACCGGCGTCCGCCACGTCGACTGACCGCCCCTCCGCGTTGACCCGATATCCGGCGCCGGTTGCGACGATGTCGAGGTGGTCGTCGGCCGGGTGGCCGCAGCGGCGGGCGCAGCCGGACCAGTGCGCCGGGACGGTCAGGGTGGGGGCGCCGGCGAGCCAGGCGGTGGCGTCGGCGCGCACGTCCGCGAGCGACCTGGCGCAGCCGGGCATGCCGGCGCAGGCGGTGACCAGACCGGCCGGGTCGGCCTGGTCGGTGACGAGACCGACCGCGGCGAGCGCCGCCAGCGCGCCGTCGGCCGACGCCGGAAGGATCACCGAGCGCCACGCGGTCACGCACACACCATCGTCGGACAGCAGGTCGGCGATCGCGGCGACCTGGGCGGCGGTGAGCCGGCCGAGCGGCGCGCCGACCACGACAACACGGCCCCCGCCGCTGCGCCGGTGTGACCCGAGCGCCGGCGCGGCCGGACGCGGCGGAACGGCCCGGGGTGGTTTCGTCGCCGCGTCGGGTCGGTCGGCGGGACCGCGCTGCCACCGGCCGGACGCGGCGAGTCGTCCCGCCACCCGCGCCGGCCCGTCCGTCAGCTCGGCCAGGCGCCAGGCCCCAGCCGCCTGAGCGCCCCGTTCGGCGAGGAACGCGTGTGCGGCGGCGAGCATGAGCGCCGGGGCGCCGGCCAGCTGCGCGGACACTCCCGCTGGCCAGCCGGCGAGGTGGAGGGCGACGGTCCCGTCGGGGAGCGCCCGGACGGCGACATCCGGGCGGAGGCTCAGCACATCACCGCGCCCGTCGTCGAGCGCGAAGAGGAACCTGCCGGAGAGCTGCGCCAGCGCCGGGTCGGCGCGGAGCGCCGCGTCGAACGCTGCCACGGCTGGGCGTACATCGGCGGCGCCGGCGCTGTCGATCCCCGACATCGGCGAGGCGAGGAGGTTGCGGACGTTCTCGTGGGTGGCGGACGGCAGCAGACCGGCGTCGACGAGCGCGACGGCGAGGCGGGCCGGCGCGTCCGCGCTCAGGCCGCGCAGTTGCACGTTCCCGCGCGAGGTCAGCTCAAGCTGGCCGTCGCCGAGCCGTGCGGCGGCGTCGGCAAGCGTCCGCCACTGGACTGCGGTGAGCCAGCCACCAGGAACACGTACCCGGGCCAGTCCCCCGTCGGCCGCCGGGTGCACCCGAAGGGCGCCCGGGCAGCTGTCCCGCTCGGCGCGCGGGGTCGGCTCGAGGATCACGGACGAATCCTACGGCTGGCCGCGCGGGCCGCGGTCGGGCGCTGGGCGCGGTCCGGCTCGGGCGCCGCCGGTGGACCCGACGGCGTCCGAGCCGGCCAACGCTCACATGGCGAAGGTCGGGTCCGGCTTCATGATGCAGAAGGTGGCCCCCTGCGGGTCGACGAGCCAGGCGATGCGCCCGGCGGGCACCGTGTCACGCATCAGCTCGGTGGCGCCGGCGGCGATCGCCGCGTCACCGACCACGTCGACGTCCTCGACCTCGAAGTAGGGCACCCAGGCCGAGGGCATCCCGCCCATGTCCGGGGTGATCTGCATGCAGCCGATGACGCCGTCCTCGCCCTGGGTGAAGACCCGGTAGACCATGCCGCCGGGCAGCTCGCTGTCGGTGTGCCGGAGGCCGAAGACCTCCTCGTAGAAGGGAGTGACGGCCTCGCGGTCCGTCGAGTAGACCTCCGTCCAGACCAGCGAGCCGGGCTTGGCGACCAGTTCGACGCCGGGGTGGGCCGCCGGCTGCCACAGCGAGAAGTAGGCGCCTGCCGGGTCCTGGCAGACCGCCATCCGGCCCAGGTCCATGACGTCCGTCGCGCCGACGACGGTCGTGCCACCATGCTTGCCGATCAGGTTGAGCGTGGCGTCCACATCGTCGGTCTTGAGGTAGATCGCCCAGGATGAGCCCCGGGCGGCATCGGTGGCCTGGCCGAGGCCGGCGACCTGCTTACCGTCCTTGCGCAGGAGGCGGTAATGACCGCTCTCAGGACCCATGTCCTCGGCCTGCCAGCCGAAGAGCGAGCTGTAGAAACCGACCGCAGCGTCAACGTCGGTGGCGCCCAGATCGAGCCAGCACGGGACGCCGGTTTTGAAGGTTGAAGTCATGCCGCCGATCCTCGCCTGCCGGTATGACATCGCGCGGCGGTTCCGCGGGAAGTTCACCGGACGGACTGGTTACGGCCCCGACACGGTCGGCGCCGTGAGCTGGCTTGACTCGGCCGGGCAGGTTCACCAGAGTAGAGACCGCAACACGACATGAGGCGGAGGAAGCCGGTGTGAGACCGGCGCGGTCCCGCCACTGTGACCGGGGAGCAAGCCCCGCGTGACGGCCACGGCGCGCCAGCGCGGGAAGGCCGGGGCGAGCGGCGATCCGGGAGCCAGGAGACTCGCCCATGTCGCCTCACCGAGCCGGGGCGCGGACCCCGAGACAGGAACGCCGCCATGAGCATCGACGCGCCCGCACCCGACGCCGACCAGCACGCTGACCACCAGCACGCCGATGACCAGCGGACGATCCTGTTGCTGTCGACATCGGACACCGACCTACTGTCCGCCCGCGCCAGCGGCGCCGGATACCGGCTGGCGAACCCGAACCGGGTCGCCGTCGACGACCTGCCGGACCTCACCGAGGGCGTCGACCTGGTCGTGGTCCGCATCCTCGGTGGTTACCGGATGTGGGAGGAGGGCCTGGACGCGCTGCTGGCCGGCGGACGGCCGGTGGTCGTCCTCGGCGGCGAGCAGGCGCCCGACGCCCAGCTGATGGCCCACTCGACGGTGCCAGCCGGCGTGGCAGCCGAAGCGCACCTGTACCTGGCCCAGGGCGGCTCCGAGAACCTGGCCGAGTTGCACAGGTTCCTGTCCGACACCGTCCTGCTGACCGGCTTCGGCTTCGCCCCGCCGGCGCAGGCGCCGGAGTGGGGCCTGCTGGAGCGCGACGGCGCCGAGGTCGCCGAGGACGCGCCGACGGTGGCCGTCCTGTACTACCGGGCCCATCACGTCGCCGGGAACACCGCGTTCGTCGAGTCGCTGTGCCAGGCGGTCGAGGCGCGCGGGGCGCGTCCGCTGCCGGTCTACTGCGCCTCGCTACGCACCGCCCCGGACGACCTGTTCGCCACGCTGCGCCGCGCTGATGCGCTGGTCGTCACGGTCCTGGCCGCCGGCGGCACCAAGCCGGCCACCGCCGGCGCCGGCGGCGACGACGACGCCTGGGACGTCGGCGAGCTGGCCAGGCTGGACATTCCGATCCTCCAGGGCCTGTGCCTGACGGCGAGCCGGGAGGCATGGGACGCCAACGACGACGGGCTGTCGCCGCTGGACACCGCCACCCAGGTGGCGATCCCGGAGTTCGACGGCCGGATCATCACCGTCCCGTTCTCGTTCAAGGAGATCGACGCCGACGGGCTCACCGTCTACGTGGCCGACCCGGAGCGGGCCGCCCGGGTGGCCGGCATCGCGGTACGGCACGCCGAGCTGCGGCACGTCCCCACCGGCGAGAAGAAGATCGCGCTGATGCTGTCGGCGTACCCGACCAAGCACTCCCGGGTCGGCAACGCCGTCGGGCTGGACACCCCCAAGTCGGCGGTGGCGCTGCTGCGGGCGATGCACGGGCACGGCTACGACATCGGCGGCCTGGGTGGATTCCCCGGCGTCGAGGCTGAGGACGGCGACGCGCTCATCCACGCGCTCATCGCCGCGGGCGGGCACGACCTGGCCTGGCTCACCGAGGAGCAGCTGGCGGCGAACCCGGTCCGGATCCCGGCAGCGCAGTACCGGGCGTTCTTCGACACTCTGGACGCCGACCTGCGCCAGCAGATGCTCGACACCTGGGGCGAGCCGCCCGGCGAGCTGTACGTCGACCGGTCGGTCAACCCGGACGGGGACATCGTGCTGGCCGCGCTGCGCTGCGGCAACGTCGTCATCATGATCCAGCCGCCACGTGGGTTCGGGGATAAGCCCGTGGCGATCTACCACGACCCGGAGCTGCCGCCCAGCCATCACTATCTGGCCGCCTACCGGTGGTTGGAGGCCGAGTTCGGGGCGCACGCCGTCGTCCACGTCGGCAAGCACGGAAACCTGGAGTGGCTGCCCGGCAAGTCCGTCGGCATGTCCGCCGGCTGCGGCCCCGACGCCGCCCTCGGCGTCCTGCCGCTGATCTACCCATTCCTGGTCAACGACCCGGGCGAGGGCACCCAGGCCAAGCGCCGGGCGCACGCCACCCTGGTGGACCACCTGGTGCCGCCGATGGCCCGCGCCGACGGCTACGGCGACATCGCCCGCCTGGAACAGCTGCTCGACGAGTACTCGTCGATCGCGGCGATGGACCCGGCGAAGCTGCCGGCGATCCGGGCCCAGATCTGGACCCTGCTCCAGGCCGCCAAACTGGACCACGACCTGGGCATCACCGACCGGCCCGACGACGACGGCTTCGACGACTTCCTGCTGCACGTCGACGGGTGGCTGTGCGAGGTCAAGGACGTGCAGATCCGCGACGGCCTGCACATCCTCGGCGCGGCGCCGGTCGGCGAGGCCCGGATCAACCTGGTCATGGCGATGCTGCGGGCCAAGCAGATGTGGGCGGGCAAGGTCGCCGCGCTGCCGGGCCTCCGCGAGGCCCTGGGCCTGGTCGAGGACGGCTCAGCTGGCCGGGCCGAGACAGACGACGTGGAAGCCACCGCCCGTGAGCTGGTCGTCGCCATGGAGGAACGCGCCTGGTCTACCGACGCCGTCGACGACGTGGTCCGCTCAGTGCTGGCGATCGGCGACGAGAAGGTCGCCGCGGTGCTGCGGTTCGCCTGCGACGAGGTCGTGCCCCGGCTGGCGAGGACCACCGACGAGATCACCCACATCCTGCACGCGCTCGACGGCGGGTACGTGCCGGCCGGCCCGTCCGGGTCGCCGCTGCGTGGCCTCATCAACGTGCTGCCGACCGGCCGCAACTTCTACTCCGTCGACCCGAAGGCGGTGCCGAGCCGGCTGGCCTGGGAGACCGGGCAGGCGATGGCGGAGTCGCTGCTGAACCGCTACCGCTCCGAGAACGGCGAGTGGCCCAGCTCGGTGGGCCTGTCGGTGTGGGGGACCTCGGCGATGCGCACCGCCGGCGACGACGTCGCCGAGGTGTTGGCGCTGCTGGGCGTGCGGCCGGTGTGGGACGAGGCGTCCCGCCGGGTCACTGGCTTGGACCCGGTACCGCTGGCGGAGCTGGGCCGGCCGCGGATCGACGTCACCATGCGGATCTCCGGCTTCTTCCGCGACGCGTTCCCGCACGTCGTGGCGTTGCTCGACGACGCGGTGCAGCTCGTCGCCGGACTGGACGAGCCGGCCGAGGACAACTACGTCCGGGCGCACATCGCCGCCGACGTCGCCGAGCACGGCGACGCCCGACGGGCCAGCATGCGGATCTTCGGCTCGAAGCCCGGCGCGTACGGGGCAGGCATCCTGCCGCTCATCGACTCACGCAACTGGCGCGACGACGCCGACCTGGCCGAGGTGTACGCGGTCTGGGGCGGCTACGCCTACGGTCGTGGCCTCGACGGCGTCCCGGCCCGCGACGACATGGAGACCGCGTACAAGCGCATCGCCATCGCCGCCAAGAACATCGACACCGCCGAGCACGACATCGCCGACTCCGACGACTACTTCCAGTACCACGGCGGCATGATCGCCACCGTGCGGGCGCTCACCGGCCGGGCGCCGGCGGCGTACATCGGCGACTCCACCCGCCCCGACGCCGTGCGCACCCGCAGCCTGCACGAGGAGACCGCCCGGGTGTTCCGGGCCCGCGTGGTCAACCCGCGCTGGTTGGAAGCCATGCAGCGGCACGGCTACAAGGGCGCCTTCGAGATGGCGGCCACCGTCGACTACCTGTTCGGGTACGACGCCACCGCCGGCGTCGTCGCGGACTGGATGTACGAGAAGCTGTCCGCGACGTACGCGCTGGACCCGGCGATGCAGAAGTTCTTCGGCGAGTCGAACCCGTGGGCGCTGCACGGCATCACCGAACGGCTCATCGAGGCCGCGAACCGCGGCATGTGGGAGCACCCGGAGCCGGAGACGCTGGCGGCGTTGCAGGAGCTGTACCTGTCCACCGAGGGCGACCTGGAGGACGACGGCGCCTGAGCCTACGGCCGGCCGCCCCCCGCCGAGCGCGACGGCTTCGGCGGGGGGCGGCCGGCGGGACCTGGGCCGGACGCGGGTCAGGACCTGGCCGACTGGAGCGCCAGCGGGTCGCTCGGGGCGTCCGGCTTGGCCTTGGCCATCTGCTCGCCCAGCTCCACCAGGGCGTTGCGGCCGAGGGCCTTGCGGACCTCCGGGAACCACTCTTTCTCCTCCTCCTCGACGTGGTGCCGGACGTTCTCGATGAGCACCGTCACCTTGGCGTCGTAGGACTCGTCCGAGGGGTCCAGGGTCCGCAGCTCGGACATCAGCCAGGCGACGACGTGGTGCTCCTCGACCGATTCGAGAACATGCTCGGTGGTGTCTGGGATCTCCGACCGGGCAGCCGGGTAGAAGACTGTCTCCTCGATGTACGCGTGGGTGGTCAGCTCGGCGCAGATCTGGTCGACCAGCTTCTTCTTCTGGTCCGGCGTCGCGGAGTCCTTCTTCTTCTCGAACTCCTTGAACAGGCTTTCGACCAGCTTGTGGTCTTCCTTGAGCAGCACGATGCCGTCCATGATGTGAACCTCCCTGATTGGCCTCGCCCTTCGAGGCGCCGGCGTGCGCCGACGACCTCGACCGTCGCGATACCCGTCCCGTCAGGGAGTTATGCATGCCGCCGGTGATCCATGAGCCCCTGCTATCGGACCACTGTAGAAGCGCGGGACGTCGTCGCGTGGTCCCATACCGGTGATGCGGCCATGATTATGATGGTTTGGGCAGTTTCCAGCAGGGTAGTCCAGGTCGATGGCCGACGACGAGCACGAGGCGACGGCTGCCCGGGCGGTCGCCGCGCGCGTCCCCCATGGGCTGATGGTAGCCGCCCTCACCGCCGGATCCGCGCTGCTCATCGCCGGCTGCGTGCTCCTGGTCGGCTGGGCGTTGGCGCGACTGGCGCCGGTGACGGTGGCGGTGGTGGCGGCGCTGCTGCTCGCGGCCCTGCTGCAACCGCTGACGGTCAGGCTGGAGCGGATGCGTGTGCCGGCGGGTCTGGCGGCGCTCACCTCGGTGCTGGTGCTGCTCGTGGTGTTCCTGGCCCCGCTGATCCTCATCGGGCGGCAGGCGGCCGGACAGTTCGGCGACCTACGGCGCCAGCTCCAGCAGGGCCTCGGCGAGGTGCGCCGGATGCTGCTCACCGGCCCGTTTCCGATCTCCGAACGTCAGCTCGACGAACTCAGTCGCCAGCTCGGCGAGGCGGCCACGGCCACCGTCCCTGGCCTGGCCAGCGGCGCCCTGGTCGCCGCTGAGGCGCTCGGCACGGCACTGCTCGCCCTGGTGCTGCTCTTCTTCCTGCTCAAGGACGGCCCGCAGATGTGGGCCTGGCTGCTGGACCGGGCGCCGCGCCACCGCCAGCAGGCGTTCGACCGCGCCGCGACGTCCGGTTGGGAGGTGCTCACCGGCTACATCCGCGGCACCGTCATCATCGCCACCGTCGATGCCCTCGGCATCGGGCTGGCGTTGGTGCTGCTGGACGTGCCGCTGGCACTGCCGTTGGCGCTGCTGACGTTCACTGCCGCATTCGTGCCGATCCTCGGAGCGACGCTGGCGGGGGCGGCCGCCGTGCTGGTGGCGCTGGTGGCCAACGGCCCCACCGACGCCCTGTTGGTGCTCGCGGCGACCATCGCCGTCCAACAGACCGAAGGCTACCTGCTGGAACCGCTGGTCATGGGCAAGGCGGTGCGCCTGCACCCGGCGGTCATCCTGATCGCGATCGCGACCGGCACCGTCCTGGCCGGGATCGCCGGCGCTGTGGTGGCGGTCCCGCTCACCGCGGCGACCTACCGGGTGGCGCAGACGCTTCGCCAACACTCCGGAACCGGGTAGGTGAGGTCAGAAGACCATCAGCTGACGGTCTTGGCGCCGGCGAGCTTCCAGAACACGGTGGCGATGGCGTTGGCGCCCAGGCCGAGGACCTTCGGGTCGACGTTGGCGGCCCGGTCGCAGGCGGCGTGGTAGCAGGGTTCCAGGTTACTGAGATTCGACTCGGAGCTGATCCCGGTCACCTTGACGCCGGCAGCGCTGAACGAGCTGTGGTCGGACCTGCCGGCCGGGTTGATCGTGGTGGTCTTGACAGCCTTCGACGAGAAGAAGGCCTTGAAACCCGCGCTGAGGTCCGGGCCTTCCTGGTAGATCCCCCACGCCTTGGTGTTCGGGGTGCCAGCCATGTCGAAGTTCAGGTATGCCTTGATCTTCTGCTTGTCCGCCGCGGCCAGGCTCTGCACATAGAACTTGGAGCCGACCAGCCCGACCTCCTCGGCGCCCCAGAAACCGAAGCGCATCCGCTTCTCCGGGCGAAGGTTGCTCTTGGCGACCGTCAGCGCGTTCTCCAGCACGGCGGCGGTCCCCGAGCCGTTGTCGTTCATACCCGGGCCCTGCGGAACGCTGTCCAGGTGGGCGCCGATCATCATGACGTTGTTCGCGTCGCCGTGCGGCCACTCGGCGACGACGTTCCAGCCCTGGGCGCCGGCGTGGGTGAACGGTTGCAGGGTGGTCTGGAAGCCGGCGGCGTCCAGGGTGCTCTTGACGTAGTCGGCCGACGCTTTGAAACCGGGGCGGCCGTGGGCCCGGTTGCCCCCGCTCTCGTCGGAGATCTTCTGCAGGGCACGGATGTGCGCCATGGCGGCGTCGTCGACGATGACCGGAGGGTCGACAACGCGGCCAGTGGCGGTGGAAACGTCCGGCCGCGGGGCATCGGCGCTGGCCTGCGACGCGGAGAGGACGGTGGTCGCGCCCAGCGCGACGGTGAAGGTGAGCGTGGCGAGCGCGCGATACCGCATCTGGGTTCACTCCGCAGCTGGGGGATGTGGAGCGGCTGGCGCGGAGGGCGCCGGCCGCGCCCTGACCGTACGCCCGGACCGCCGCGAACGAAAGAGATGACTGTCGATGAATTAGCCGCCCGCTGCGGGCATGGCGGGCCCAGCCTAGTGTTACCGACAGCGACGCGCCTGAGCTGCGCTCGCCGATGAAGGAGGCAACAGATGAGCACGAGACCGCCATTGACGCGGCCCCGTCAGGGCCGCATGATCGCCGGCGTCTGCGCCGGCCTGGCCCGCCGGTTCGGCATGCCCCCGACGGTGATGCGGCTGCTGTTCCTACTGTCCTGCCTGCTGCCCGGACCGCAGTTCGTCCTCTACATCGCGATGTGGATCATCGTCCCGAACGAGTGACCGGCCGGCGCCGGGGCGCGTCGCCTGCGCCCCGGCGCCGCTCCCACGGCCACGGACAGGCCAGGTCACTCCGAGGCTGGCTGCGAGGTCTGGTCAGACTCGGACGGGCTCGGTTCGGACGGGCTCGGCTGACCCGGCGCCGACGGGCTCGGCGGCCCGTCCGGGGTCGGCGTGGGAGTCGGCGCTGGCGCCGGCGTATCGTCGCCGGACGGCTGCTGGCCACCCAACTCGGCGATCGCCGCCCTGATATCGGTGAGCATGACGCTGACCTGGGCGTAGTGGCCAGGCTGGCCCGGACGCGCGCAGCCCTCACCCCAGCTGGTCAGCCCGACCAACACGTCGCCGACGAGCAGCGGGCCGCCCGAGTCGCCCTGGCAGGTGTCGATGCCGCCGTTGGTCAGGTCGCCGGCGCAGATCTCCACAGCGGCGGCCGCGCCGCACTGGGCGTCGGGCACCAGCGGCACGTCGACCTGCAACAGGGCCTCCGAGGGGCGGCCGCCCTCGGACGTCGCGCCCCAGCCGATGGCCCGGAACTTGGGCGAGGCGTCGAGGCTGCCGTCAGCCGGCAGTTTGGCGAAACTCGTCGCCGTCGACGCCTTGCTCAGTTTGAGCACCGCCCAGTCGGACTCCTCAGGGCCGGCGCCCTTGCGGACCTGCGTCGCGGTGATCTTCTCGCCGGCGGTGTGCCGGACCTTGCCTATCGACGCGGTGACATTCACCGACGTACCGCTGAAGCAGTGCGCGGCGGTGAGCACAATGTCCGGGGAGATGAGACTTCCGCCGCACCCCATGCTCAGGTGCGCCATCCACGGGTAGGCGCCCTCGGCCGCCGGTGTGCCCCCGACGATCGCCGGGGCCCCCGGGTCGGGCGGCGCGGCCGCCGTGTCAGCGTAGGCGGTCACCGCCGACGCGACGAGTGTCACGGCTGTCGCGGTCGCACAGAGCATCAGCACATGGCTGCGTCTCATGGGTCCTCCGAGAGTTGCGGGCGGTTCACCCCCAACACCACGGGCGCCCCATCGAAAGGGTTCACTCCCCGGACGGCCAGCTCAGGGCTCGATGAGGCCGACCCGGATGGCGTATCGGGCGAGACCGAGCCGGTCCCGCAGGCCCAACTTCTGGAGCAGGTTGGTGCGGTGCCGCTCCACCGTCTTGACGCTGATGAACAACAGCTCGGCGATCTCGCGGGAGGAATGGCCCTCGGCGACGAGTTTGAGCACCTCCTCCTCCCGTACGGTGATCGTTCGCTCGGGCACCGACTCACCCCGGGCGACGCGGTCGAGGTAGTCGTGCACCAGTGCGGTGACCGCCCCCGGGTACAGGAACGGCTCGTCCCGCATCGCCGCCCGACATGCCTGGACGAGGTCCCGGTCCGCGACCGACTTGAGCACGTATCCGCTGGCGCCCACGCGCAGCCCCTCGAAGAAGAACTGCTCGTTGTCGTACATGGTGAGCAGGAGCACCCGCAGCGACGGTTGCCGGCGGATCATCTCCCGGGCGGCCTGGAGCCCGGTGAGCCGGGGCATCGCGATGTCCAGGATCGCCAGATCGGGCTGGTGCTCGCCGGCCTGGTCGATGGCCTCGGCGCCGTCGCCGGCCTCAGCCACGACGACAAGGTCCGGCTCGTTGTCGAGGATCAGCCGGACGCCCCGGCGGACCAGCGCGTGGTCGTCGGCGAGCAGGATCCGGGTGGGTGCGCTCACGCGGCCCTCCCCGGTCGGCCGGGGACGTCCAACTGGACCAGCGTCCCGCCGCCGTCGGCCGGTCCGACGCTGAGCCGGGCGCCCACCAGCAGCGCGCGTTCGCGCATGCCGCGGATACCGGCGCCCTCGGGGGCATCACCGGTTCCCCTGCCGTTGTCGCGAATGCGGAGCTGGACGCCGCCGCCGACCGGTTGGAGCGAGAAGTCGACGCGGCTGGCTCCGGCGTGCCGGGCCACGTTGGTGAGCCCTTCCTGAGCGACCCGGTAGATGACCAGCTCGGCGGCGTCGTCCAGCGCTGGGAGGTCGGTGGCCAAATCGCGTCGCAGGGTCAGGCCGTTGTGGTGGGACACCTCACCGAACAGCGAGCGCAGCGCCGCCAGCAGACCCAGCTCCTCCAACACCCCCGGCCGCAGTCGGCGGGCGATCCGGCGGATCTCGTCGAGGCTCTCCCGGGTGATCTCCCGCACCTGGCGCAGGTCGTCGCGAAGCTGCGGCGGCGCATGGTCGGAGACCCGTCTGAGCTCCAGGAGCACCGCGGTGAGGGTCTGCCCGACCTCATCGTGCAACTCCTGGGCGATCCGACGACGTTCGTCCTCCTGCGCCGACAACGCCCGCGCGTTGCTGGTCGCCCGCTCGGACTCCAGCCGGTCGAGCATGGCGTTGAAGGTCGCGATCAGGTCGGCGATGCCGGCGTGACCGGCGACCGTCGGCCGGGGGCCGGGTTTGAGCAGGTCGATGGTGCCCATGGCCCGGGTGAGTCGCTGCAACGGCGCCAGGCCGACCCGTAGCAGCAGGGCGTTGGCGACCAGCATGGCGACGAGGCCGCCGCCGAGGATGAGCGCCTCCGTCAGGACGAACCGTGTCGACACGGACACCGGGCCGAGGAGGACCAGCGCGGTGGCCGCGGTGAGCACAGCGGCGTTGATGAGGAACACCCGCCAGAACAGGGACACCGGACGCCGACCTCCTTCCCGTCGCGCCTCCCACTATCTCCGCCCGACGGTGGACTGGCGGGCCGGTCGGACCGACCGGCCCGCCAGTTCACCCAGCGTCGCCCGCCGCACACCGGGCCGACATCGGGGCTGACCCCCATCTTTGGGCACATCATCCGACGTCGAATGAGGGTCCGCCCGGATTGCCCCGAGCATTGTCGCCAGGCGATGGTTGACCAACGCGGACGGCCGACCGGGGCCGTCGGAAGGATGGCTGATGAACGTCGCGGAATGGCGCCACAGCGTGCCGGTGGGGTCATGACGCTCCCGTCGCTCTACCTGCTGCTGGCCGTGGGGACGTTGGTGGCCCTGGTCAGCGTCGGGGCGGCCCGGCTGGCGGCCAAGGCGGGGATGCCGGTGCTGCTGGCCTACCTCGGCGTCGGGGTGCTGCTCGGTGAGGGTGGGCTGGGATTGCCCTTCGACGACGCGGCCCTGGCGCAGTCCCTCGGGCTCGCCGCGCTCGCGGTGATCCTGGTCGACGGCGGGCTCTCCACCCGGCTCTCGGACGTGCGACGGGTGCTGGGCCCGGCGTCCGCGTTGGCGACCGTCGGGGTGTTCGTCAGCGTCGGGCTCACCGCCGTCGCCGCGCACTACCTGGTCGGGTTGAACTGGCAGTTGTCGTTGCTGCTCGGGGCGATCGTGTCCTCCACAGACGCCGCGGCGGTGTTCTCCGTGCTGCGGTCGGTGCCGCTGCCACGCCGGCTCAGCAACCTGCTGGAGGCGGAGTCGGGCCTCAACGACGCGCCGACGTTCATCCTCGTGTTGGCGTTCAGCGCGGTGTCCCTGGACGCGGTGTCGCCACCGGCGATGCTGGCGCAGATGGCGTACCAGCTGGCGGCCGGCGCGGTGGTCGGCGGGACGATCGGCGTCGCCGGCGTCTGGCTGATGAAACGGCTGACCCTGCCGACCTCCGGCCTCTACCCGATCGCGACCGTCGCGTGTGGGGTGCTCGCCTTCGCGGCGGCGGGGCTGGCCCAGTCCAGCGGGTTCATCGCCGCCTACCTGGCCGGGCTGGTGCTCGGCAACTCCGGCCTGCCGCACCGGCGGGCCACCCAGTCGGTAGCCGAGGGACTGGGGTGGATCGCCCAGATCGGGCTGTTCGTCATGCTCGGCCTGTTGGTGTCGCCGGCGGAGTTGCCGGGCGCGGTTCTGCCGGCGTTGGCCGTCGGGGCGGCACTGCTGCTGGTAGCCCGACCGATCTCGGTGCTGGTGACGCTGACGCCGTTCCGCGTCCCGCTGCGGGAGCAGGCGTTCCTGTCCTGGGCAGGGTTACGGGGCGCGGTGCCGATCGTCCTGGCCACCATCCCGATCGTGGCCGCCACCCCGGGCGCCCAGCGGGTGTTCAACATCGTTTTCGTGCTCGTGGTGGTGTTCACCGCGATCCAGGCGCCGCCGCTGCCGTGGCTGTCCCGGCGCCTGCGACTTGGCCCGCGTCCGCCCGGCGCGGAGCTGCGGGTGGAGGTCGCTCCGCTGGACACCATGGACGCCGACCTGGTCCACCTCACCGTCGGTCCGCGCTCCCGGCTACGCGGCGTCTACCTGGCGGAGCTGCGGCTACCCCCGCCGGCCGCGGTCATGCTGGTGGTCAACGCCCGGTCGACGCTGGTGCCCAGTCCCGAGACCCGGCTCCGCGCTGGCGACGAGCTGCTGGTGTTGACCACCCCGACCGTGCGGGACGAGACCGAACGACGGCTCCGGGCCGTCGACCGCGCCGGCCGGCTGGCGCGGTGGCATGGCGATCACGGAGACCAGGAACCGGCCCGCACGACGACGAGGAGGCCACGATGGAGATCGAACGAGTCCCCCTGCCCGGCATCGGAGTCAGCTACCGCGTCGCCACCGGCGACGGCGCCCGGATCGGCGTCGTCTGCGGGCCTGACGGCAGCCGCGACCTCGCCCTCTACCGACGTGACGACCCCACGACAGTCCACGCCAGCGTGACCCTGTCCGCGCTGGAGGCGCACCACCTGGCCGACCTCCTCCAAACGGTCGCGACCGTCGATCACGTGCCCGCCCCGCCGGTCACGACACCAGAGGCCGGGGCCGGGGCCGCGGTTGGCCACTCCCCCGCGGCCGATGGCGACGGAGCCGCCACGACCGTGGCGCGACTTCCAGTGGTCGCGGGCGGCCCTTACGACGGGCGGCGGCTCGGCGTGGTCACCGCGTCGGCGGCGGTGGTCGCGGTCCTGCGCGACGGCCACCGGGTCGTCGACGCCACCGACGGCCTGCTGCTGCGACACGGCGACACCCTCGTCGTCGTCGGGCAGCCTGAGGAGGTCACCCGATTGGGCCGGGTCGACGCCGGGGACCTGGACGGCTGAACCGCGCGGATCAGTGGCGGGCGGTGACGGTGGCCAGCAGGCCCCGCAGCACGTCGCCGAGCGAGGCGGTCAGCTCTGTGGCGTCGGGCGGGTTGGCGCCGCCGGCGCCGGCGGTGGCCTCGAAGACCGCTCCCTCCAGCCAGGCGGCGAGCGCCCAGGCGTGCCGGGGCGGGTCCGCCGAGCCGACCCCGGCCATGACAGCGGTGAGCATCTCCCGGAGCTGGGCGCCCATCCGGTCGTAGGTGGCCCGCAGCTCGGGCCGGCGGGTGGCCTCCAACGCCAACTCGAAGCGGGCCAGGGCGCGGGACCGTTGGGGACCGATCGCGTTCAGCACGTAGCCGACGCCGAGCGCGACCACGTCGTCCGGGCCGTCCAGCGACGGCGGCCTGTTGTCGGCGACGGCGGCGTCGTGCAGGTCCAGGGCGAGCAGCCGACTCAGGACCAGCTCGATGAGCGCGGCCCGGGTGCGCGCGTAGTAGGAGGTGGATCCGGCGGGCAGCCCGGCTGCGGCGTCGACGGCGCGGTGGGTGAGGCCGCGCAGGCCGTGCCCGGCGATGACGGTGATCGCGGCGTCGGCGATGAGGTCGCGGCGGGCGGGTGACTGCACTCACACACCCTACCGACCCTCTACCGACGTAGAGTCAGTCACTACATCCGTAGAGGGAGGCGTCATGGGCAGGCACGCGATCGTGGTCGGCGGCGGCATCGGCGGGCTGAGCGCGGCTGTCGGCCTGCGCCGCGCTGGCTGGGACGTCACCGTGGTGGAACGGGCCGCCCAGTTCCGCGAGATCGGCGCCGGCTTCGGGCTGTGGCCCAACGCGCAACGGGCGCTCGCCGCAATCGGACTGGCCGACAAGGTCCGGACGATCACCGTCCCGCAACGCAGCGGCGGCATCCGCACCAGCGACGGCCGATGGCTCTCCCGTTGGCGGTCCGACGACCTTGAGGAGGCGCTCGGTGGGCCGTTGCTGGGCATCCACCGGGCACAGCTGCACCGCATCCTGCTCGACGCCCTTCCAGCGGAGTCGCTGCGCTCCGGCGTCACCGTCAGCGGCGTCGCCGACCGTGCCGTGCTCGACCAGCACGGAGGCCCCATCGATCTGCCGCCGGCCGATCTCATCGTCGCCGCCGACGGCATCGACAGCCCGATCCGCCGCCAGCTGTGGCCCGAGCACCCCGGCCCGGTCTACAGCGGCGTGACCGCCTGGCGCGGCGTCTGCGCCAGCCCGCCGGACCTGGCGCCGGCCGGCAGCTGGGGCCGGGGTGAGGAATGCGGGACGATACCGATGGTCGACGGCCGGTCGTACTGGTACGCCGCGACCAGCGCCCCCCAGGGCGCCCGCAACGACGACGAGCGGGAGTTCCTGCTGCGCCACTTCGGTCACTGGCACCAGCCGCTGCCGCAGATGATGGCCGCCACCGAGGAGATCATCCGCCACGACATCCGTCACCTGGGCACGCCGCTGCCGTCCTATGTGCGCGGACGGGTGGCGCTGCTCGGCGACGCCGCCCACGCGATGATGCCGAACCTGGGCCAGGGCGCCTGCCAGGCGATCGAGGACGCCGCGGTCCTGGCCCACGCCGCCCGGCACGACGATGTGCCGCGGGCGCTGGCCGAGTACGACCGGCTGCGCCGGCCGCGCAGCCAGCGGATCGCCCGCTCGTCGTACCGGATCTTCCGGGCCACCACAGCCAGCCGGTCCCGGGTCGCGGTCGCGCTGCGCGACACGGCGATGCGGCTCACGCCGCGGCGGTCGTCGTTGCGCGGCATCGCCGCGGTCACCGACTGGTCGCCGCCCGGCTGAGCGCGAAACCCGGTCGCGGAGGCCGGCCCGGTCGGCTTAACCTTCTCCGGCCCTACCTCGGGAGCTGATCATGCCTTTCACTCTTCCGGGCGCCCGTGTGCCCGTGCTCATGTGGACCGACCCCGACACCGTCGAGCCGGCCGCCCTCCAGCAGCTGCGCAACATCGCCGCGCTGCCCTGGGCCGTCGGGGTGCGGGTCATGCCCGACGTGCACGTCGGCAAGGGCGCGACCGTCGGCTCGGTCATCGCGCTCCGGGACGCGATCTCCCCGGCCGCAGTCGGCGTCGACATCGGTTGCGGGATGAGCGCCGTGCGCACCTCGCTGCGCGCCGGCGACCTGCCCGACGACCTGCGCCGGATGCGCGGCCTCATCGAACGGGCCATCCCCACCGGCTACCACGGCCACGACAAGCCCGTCGACACCAACAAGCTGCGCGACCCCGGCGGCAAACCGCTCGTCGACGAGCGCGGCTGGCCAGACTTCTGGCGGCGCTTCGAGGACGTGCACGCCCCCGTCGACGGCAAACTCTCCCGTCGGGCCGCGTCGCAGCTGGGCACCCTCGGCGGCGGCAACCACTTCATCGAGGTCTGCGTGCAGAACGGCGGCGACGACCCGGGACGGGTGTGGCTGATGCTGCACTCCGGTTCCCGCAACATCGGCAAAATGCTCGCCGAGCACCACACCCACGCCGCGGGCAAGCTCGCCCACAACGTCGGGCTACCCGACCGCGACCTGGCCGTCTTCCTGGCCGGCACCCCCGAGATGGACGCCTACGCCGACGACCTGTTCTGGGCGCAGGAGTACGCCCGGCGCAACCGCGCCGTCATGATGGGCCTGCTCAAGCAGGCGTTCGGCGCGGCGGTCGGCGCCCGGGTCCGCTACGACGACACGATCTCGTGCCACCACAACTACGTCGCCCGCGAGCGCCACGACGGCCAGGACGTGCTCGTCACCCGCAAGGGGGCGATCCGGGCCGGCGACGGGGACCTGGGCATCATCCCCGGCTCGATGGGGACCGGCAGCTACATCGTCCGTGGCCGGGGGAACCCGGACTCCTACCACTCGGCCTCGCACGGGGCCGGCCGGCGGATGAGCCGCGCCGCCGCCAAACGCCGGTACACCCTGGCGGATCTGGAGTCCCAGACGTCCCGGGTCGAGTGCCGCAAGGACGTCGGGGTCCTCGACGAGATCCCGAGCGCCTACAAGGACATCGACGAGGTGATGCGCCAGCAGGCAGACCTGGTCGATGTCGTCGCCCACATCGAGCAGGTCCTCTGCGTCAAGGGCTGACCCGGTCCCAGGCGTCGAACGGCAGGGCGATGACGGCGGCTGGGAACAGGCCGTGCTCCTCATGGTCGATGTGCTCACGGAGCCGGTCGAGCGCCGCGAGGACGGTGGCGGGGTCGGGGGCGTCCGGGTCCACGGTGGCGAGCACGCCGTGGATGTGGGTGTGCTCGGCGCACAGCCGCTCGACCGCCTCGGCGAGGCTGCCCTCGGCCAGCAGTTCCCGGAACAGGCCGCTCTCCTCGGCTGCGGTGTGCGGCGTGACCAGGCCGACGAGGGCGCGCAGGAGCGCCGGGACGTCCGGCCGACGCTGTTCGACGGCTTCACGCAGGGCGCCTGCCGCGTTGCTGATCACCTCGTGTTCGGCGGTGAATCGCGCGATGAGCGGGAACTGGCGACAGCCGCAGTAGTTGCACATGTCTGGTCAGCCGCGCTCAGGTCCGGTCGCCCGGCTCGTCGGGCTCACCGAGCACCTGGCGCATTCCGTGCAGCAGGTGCGCCAGGGACACGTCCGGGGTCCGCAGCAGCAGCGGGATGATCAGGTCGTTCTCCTTCGCGAGGTGGACGGCGAACAGCGCTTCCAGCGCCCGCGCTGTGGCGGCGGCCTGGATGGCGACGGCAGCGCCCTCCAACTCCTGGGCCAGCGCCCCGATCGCCCGATGCTCGTCGAGCATGGCCTCGACGAGCAGGTTGCCTTCTGGCGTGACCACGGCCGCGGAGTAGAGGGTGGTCTCCTCGGCCTGGGCGTGCGGCATCAGCTCGTCGTCGATCCAGGCGACGAGGTCGGCGCGGGTCCGCCAGACGCCTGGCTCGTCGTCGCGTTCGGCGGCGAGCAGCAGGTGGGCGACCAGCTCGGCGAGCCGCTCCCGCATCTCGGCGTGGTGGGCGACGACGGCGTCGGCCGCGTGCTGGTCCGCGTCGCGGACGGCGGTTCCCTGCTGTGACATGACACGCTCCCCTTTTTTGACCTCACTCAACGTTATAACGTTGTGCACCGTGAAAACCTCTGGTCCACGGCCGGTCGACGAGATGATCGACACTCCGCGCCATCAAGCGCTCAGCTCGTCGAGCCGGGTCGACATTCTCAGCATCGTCCGTGCGGCGGCGACCGGCAGCACCGCGGCCGAAATCGTCCAGGAAACTGACCTGCACCCCTCCACCGTGCGGGCGCACCTGGACCGCCTCACCACCGCCGGCCTGCTCGTACGGGCCCGCGCCAGCAACGGCCAGCCGGGCCGACCAGCCTGGCGGTACCGCACCGCCGCCACCGGGACGACGCCCGCCCCGGCCCCGTACCGCGCGCTCGCCGCCGCGCTGCTCGCCCACCTCACCGAACGCGAGCATGACGGGGACGTGCGCGGACGGGCCGCCATAGTCGGTCGGCAGTGGGGCCGCCAGCTCGCCGCCGCCATCCCAGCCGATGACGCCACCGACGCCGCCGGGCCGGTGACGACAGTGGCCCGGGTCCTCACGGCGCTGGGCTTCGCTCCCGACCTCGCGGAAACCGCGCCCGCCGCGGTCCTGCACCTACGCAGCTGCCCGTTCCTCGAACTCGTCAGCGCCCACCCGGACGCCATGTGCGGGCTGCACCTGGGCGTCGTCCAAGGGGCGTGGCTGGCCGTCGGCGGCCCGGACGGCGACACCGCGCTCGCACCGTTCGGGGCGCCGACCGCGTGCGTCGTCCGCCTGCCCGCCAGCGCGGACCGGCCATGACCACGACGAGCCACCGTCCGGCGCTACCTGCCCCCCAGCACGACGCCCGGGCGATGCTGCTGCCCTACGCCTGCTGTTCGCAACCAACGCAATATCCACCAGATAGGCCTCAGGGCGTGGACTTTTCTGGCAGATAGGCGAAGGCGTAGCCGCCGGTCGCCGTTGTCTGCGTGGTGGCGGAGAAGCCGATTCGGCTGCGGGCTGTGGTCGGGATGCTGCGCCGCAGTATCTTGTCGCCGCAGGTGTGGCGAGTGCGAGCGGCCAGGATCTCGGTGCCGTTATCGGCGAATGAGACTTCGATCGTGGCCCCGCTGGTCCGGGCGGACCCTGCATAGGACGGGCGCTCCGGGCCTGCGACCAGGGTGGCGCCGGCCGGGTTGCCGGCCGCGGTCCCGGCACCGGAGAATCGCCGGGTGCAGGACGCAGCGCAGGTACTCCGTCGGGTCTTCGGCTACGACGCCTTCCGGGGCAGCCAACAGGAGATCATCGATCACGTCGTAAGCGGGGGCGACGCGCTCGTCCTCATGCCCACCGGCGGCGGCAAGTCGCTGTGCTACCAGATCCCCGCGCTGCTGCGCGACGGCGTCGGCGTCGTCATCTCGCCGCTCATCGCCCTCATGCAGGACCAGGTGGACGCGCTCACCGCGCTGGGCGTCCGGGCCGGGTTCCTCAACTCCTCACAGAGCCTGGAGGAGCGCCGCCGGGTCGAAACCGCGTTCCGCGACGGCGCCCTCGACCTGCTCTACCTGGCGCCGGAAGGGCTCAGCACCGGCTCGGCGATGCGGCTGCTGGAGCAGGGTCGGATCAGCCTGTTCGCCATTGACGAGGCGCACTGCGTCTCCCAGTGGGGTCACGACTTCCGTCCCGACTACCTGGCCCTGTCGGTGCTGCACGAACGCTGGCCGGACGTCCCCCGAATCGCTCTGACGGCCACCGCCACCACCAGAACCCGGGACGAGATCGCCACCCGGCTTCAGCTCACCGACGCCCACCAGTTCGTCTCCAGCTTCGACCGGCCCAACATCCAGTACCGGATCGTGCCGAAGAACGAGCCCCGCAAACAGCTGCTGGAGCTGCTGCGCGCCGAGCACCCCGGTGACGCCGGGATCGTCTACTGCCTGTCGCGGGCCAGCGTCGACAAGACCGCGGCGTTCCTGGTCGAGCAGGGCATCGCGGCGCTGCCGTATCACGCCGGCCTCGACGCCCGGACCAGGCAACGGAACCAGGCCAGGTTCCTGCGCGAGGACGGCCTAGTCATGGTCGCCACGATCGCCTTCGGCATGGGCATCGACAAACCGGACGTGCGGTTCGTCGCCCACCTCGACCTGCCCAAGTCCGTCGAGGGGTACTACCAGGAGACCGGCCGCGCCGGCCGGGACGGGCTGCCGTCGACGGCGTGGCTGGCGTACGGGCTCGCGGACGTCGTCCAGCAACGCAAGATGATCGACAGCTCCGAGGGCGACCTGGCCCACCGGCGTGGGCTGGCCGCCCACCTGGACGCCATGCTGGCGCTCTGCGAAACGGTCCAGTGCCGCCGCGAGCAACTGCTGGCCTACTTCGGTCAAACCAGTCAGGCGTGTGGCAACTGCGACACCTGTCTCAACCCGCCGCAGTCCTGGGACGGCACCATCCCGGCCCAGAAGCTGCTGTCCACAGTGCTGCGCCTGCACCGCGAGCGCGGCCAGTCGTTCGGCGCCGGGCAGTCCATCGACATCCTCCTCGGCCGGCGCACCGACAAGGTGGTGGCGCACAAGCACGACGAGCTGACGGTGTTCGGCATCGGCGCCGACCTGGGCGACGCCGAGTGGCGCGGCATCGTGCGTCAGCTGCTGGCCCAGGGTCTGCTGGCGGTCCAGGGCGAGTACGGGACGCTGACCCTCACCGAACGCAGCGGCGCGGTGCTGAGCCGGGAGCTGCCGGTGATGCTGCGACGCGAGCCCGCCCGCACGACGACGTCGCGAAGCCGTCGCAAGGCCGCCTCCGCGCCGGTGGACCTGCCCGTTCAGGCCATTCCGGTGTTCGAGGGGCTGCGCGCGTGGCGGGCGGCGGCGGCGAAGGAGCAGGGCGTGCCCGCCTATGTGATCTTCCACGACGCTACGCTGCGGCAGATCGCCACCGACGCCCCAAGCAGCCTGGACGCCCTGAGCCAGGTGAGCGGTGTCGGCGAGACCAAGCTCGAACGCTACGGCCAGCAGATCCTCGACGTCCTCGCCGCCGAGGCGTGAGCCGGCACGACGCGGTGGGCGCCCGCTCCCCGCGGACCGCCCACCGCCTCAGCTCACTGGGCCGTCAGCATGGTGCGCATCGTCGCGATCTCGGCGGCCTGATCGCCCTGGATCTTGACGGCGAGCGCCTTGGCGTCGGCGTTCGCGCCGTCGTTCTGTTCGGCCCTGGCCATGACGATCGCGCCCTCGTGGTGCTCGATCATCATGGTGAGGAACATGGTGTCGAAGGCGTCGCCGGACGCCTTGCCGAGCTTGGCCATGTCCGCGTCGGTCATCATCCCGGGCCCGGCGTGGGCGCTGTGCCCCTGGCCGGGCGCTGTCGTCGGAACGGGCTTGCCCCAGGCGCGCAGCCAGTCGGACATCACGGCGATCTCCGGGTCCTGCGCTGATTTGATCTTGGTGGCGAGCTCCTTGACCTGCGGACTCTGAGCGCGCTTGAGCGCCATGTCGGCCATCTCGACGGCCTGCTGGTGGTGCGGGATCATGCCGGTGGCGAAGGTGACGTCAGCGTCGTTGAACGCCGCCTGGGAGCTCGGGGCCGCGGTCGGCGTCGGCGACGTCACTCCGGCGTCGGTGGCTGGCTCGGCGCCGCCGCAGGCGGCCAACGCGACGGCCAGCGCCCCGTTGACGCCGAGCACGGCGAGACGACGCGTGTTCTGTCGGTTCATTGCGGTCTCCGTAGCTGTCGGCGGCCGTCACGGTGACAGCGCTGGCGCCGGGGCCGGGTGCTCAGGGTGGACGAGGATCGCGGCCAGCGCCGCCCCGCGGCGGCGCGAACTCGGAACATGGCGGTGATCGGCATCGCGGCGATCGTATCCGGCGGCGAGCGCCTGAGATGGTGCTGGTCGCGCAGGGGTCAGCGGGACGGCGGCGGGTCCGGCGGGGCGGCGGTGCTCAGCTCGCCGACCGACACCGTCGCCGTCTCGGTGTCCTGCGCCTCCCCCGCGACCGGCTCGACGCCCTCGCCGCCGGCGATGAACCGGTACGCCACGCCGGCGATGGCGCCGCCGACGAGCGGGGCCACCCAGAACAGCCACAGCTGCGACACCGCCCACCCGCCGACGAACAGCGCCGGGCCGGTGGAGCGGGCCGGGTTCACCGAGGTGTTGGTCACCGGAATGCTGATGAGGTGGATGAGGGTCAGACACAGGCCGATCGCCAACGGCCCCATCCCTTTGGGGGCGCGACGGTCGGTGGCGCCGAGGATGACCAGCAGGAAGAACCCGGTGAGGACCAGCTCCGCGACGAGCGCCGCGGCCAGCCCGTACCCGCCGGGCGAGTGTTCGCCGTAACCGTTGGCGGCGAAGCCGCCGGCCGAGACGTCGAAGCCGGACTTCCCGGAGACGATCACGTACAGGACCCCGGCGGCGACGATCCCGGCCAGCACCTGGGTGGCGATGTAGGGCAGGACGTCCCGGGCGGCGGCGCGGCGACCGAGCCACAACCCGACGGTGACCGCGGGGTTGAAGTGGCCGCCGGACAGGTGCCCGAACGCGTAGGCCATGGTGAGCACGGTGAGGCCGAAGGCGAGGGCGACGCCGAGGAAGCCGATGCCGGTCTCCGGGAACGTCGCGGCCAGGACGGCGCTGCCACAGCCGCCGAACACCAGCCAGAACGTGCCGAGGAATTCCGCGCCGAGGCGGCGGGGCATTGTCGTCATGGTTGATGAGCCTGCCATGTCGCCGACCGTGGCCAGGGAGAATCGGAATCACCGGTCGTCAGTCTGATTCTCCCGGCCGGGCCGCTGTGCGCGACGGAACGCACGCCGTGGGGCGCGCCACCAAACACCCGCCGCGGGCGTGGCGAGACGCGCGTTCAGCGCTTGCCGAAACGGCGGTAGCGGAACGGCGCGCGTCGCCCCTTGAGCAGTGTCCGGACGACGAGCAGTCCGACGATGGCGACCGCCTGAACGCCCATGACCACCTTGTTGACGTCCACGGCTGGCCGCCACGCCACCCGGCCCTCCTTGATCACGTAGACACCGAGCGGCTTGGCCGACAGTCCCAGACCGGCGCCGGTCCCGGTGCCCTCACGGCCGGGCGTGGTCGGGACGGCGCCGGTGCCGCCGCCACCGCCGCCGCTCACCTTCGCCACCGGCAGGACCGTCATCTCGTCCCGGGTGATCGGCGCCCCGAAGACGTTGTCAGCCTTGGCGCTGTCGACCAGCTCGCGGATGGTCTCCAGAGTGCGCGTCTCGTTCGTTGCGGTCTGCGTCATGCTGTCCTCTTTTTCGCTAAGGAACCTCTGCGGTCGCGGCCGACTACCCCCTCAGCGGCCGCCCATCCCTCCCGGGGCTCGGGCACTTTCACGCCGGCCGCCGGGCGAACCCCAGCGGCGGGGAATACTGGTGGCCGTCAGAGCGTCGTGTACAAGGACGCCCCGGTTGAGCGGACGAAACGCACGGCGACCGGGGCTCGCGGCGAGCAAGGCTCGCGCCGACGCCGCCGTGACGCCGCCGCATGAGGGGACCTCAGCATGGATATCAGCAGACCTCGCGCCTGGCTGATGATGTCCCTGGCCAGCGTCCTGGGCGCCGGCGTCGTGGCCGCGCCGACGTCCGCCCGGGCCGCCGCCTCGCACGCGCAGCATGTGGTCGTCGATGATCGGCCACGGCCGCAGCCGGCGAGCGAGCCCGACCACGGGCCCACGGCGCGGGTGATGCAGTGGGCGACGGGAGGTACGGACTCCGCGCCCGACGACCTGGCGCCCAGCGACGTCCGCACGATCTGGGACGGGGCGGTCGCCGCCCGTCGCGCGGCGCAGCGGGCGTGCTACATCCCGACGCACATGCTGGACGCGTTGCGGCAGATCTCCGACGGCACGCTGGCGCCGGAGGTGCGAAACCGCGACGTAGTCATCTGGCAGGGACGCGGCAAGGAGCCGCGGACCACGGCGCGTAAGTGGGCCGGTTCGGCGGAGTTCCGGGTCGAGCGGCCCGGTAAGCCGAACGAGCACCGGATTCTCATCCATCCCTCGGGGCGGATCGGCTTCACCATGAACCACTACAGCAAGATCCGCGAGTACCACCCGCGCGGCGACTGCGGCTGCGCCGCGCAGGGCAGTCGCCGGACCTGACGGCGCTCGCCGCGGGCGCGGCGCGACAGCCGCGCTGACGGATGATGGAATACCGGCATGGCCTGGTTCACCGAAGACGATCTATCCGCTACCGCGGACGGCCGCTCCTACGAGCGTGGCCTCGGCTACGTCGACGCGGTCGTCGATGTGGCCGAGTTGCCCGACGGGGTGTCGCCATCGTCAACGGCGGCGCCGCCTACACCGTCCGGCTGTCCGGACGCCCCGGGACCGTCCTCGGCGAATGTTCCTGTCTCCACGGGCAGGAGGGCGCGTTCTGCAAGCACACCGGACTTGCGGAAGCACCTCGCCAGCCAGACGTCCGCCGAGCTGGTCGACCTCATCCTCGACCTCGCTGCCGACGACCCGGCCATCTACCGCCGGCTGTCGCTGCGGGCCGCGACGGCCGGCAAACCGGACACCGCCGAGCTGCGCCGGCTAGTCTCCGGACTACGGGGCGCCAGCTTCCTGGACTACCGGGCGTCATACCAGTACGCCGGCAAGGCCGGTGATGTGCTCGACGCGCTCGCCCGGGTCGCCGACAACGCCCCGGGCGTGGCCGCGCCGCTGTTCCGGCGCGCGATCGAGCTGATCACCAAACGATCAGAGCAGGCCGACGACTCCGGCGGGGCCATCGGCGGGGCCGCGGCCCGTGCCGTCGCCGGGTACGCGGCGGCCTGCCGCGCCGCGCCGCCGCCCAAACCCGCCGATCTCGCCAACTGGATCATCGACTTCCAGCTCGACGGACCCGGGTGGCCGGAGGTCCCCGTCGCCGACTTCGCCGACGCGCTCGGCGAGGTCGGCCTGGACGCCTACTGGCGACGGCTCAGCGAGCTGGCGACGACAACCAACGGCAAGTCCCGGTGGGACCATCGCCAGTTCACCATTACCCACCTGCGCGAGGAGTACCTGCGCACCGTCACGGGCGACGTCGACGCGCTGGTGGCCGTCTACGCCGAGGACCTGTCGTCGGGCTACCAGTTCGTCCGGATCGGCGCCGCCCTGCGGGACGCCGGTCGGGTCGACGACGCCGTCCGCTGGCTCGTCCGCGGCCTGGCCGAGGCGCCGCGCCCCGACTCACGCGTCAACGAGCTGCTCGCCGAGCTGCACACCACCGCCGGACGCTTCGCCGACGCCCTGGAGCAACGGTGGACGTTGTTCGCCGAACGCCCCGACCAGCGACGACACCGCGACCTGCTCGATGCCGCCGAACGGGCCGGCACGCTCACCGACACCAGCGATCGGGCGATGGCCCACCTCGTGACGCTGGCCGCCCGCGGCGGCTACGCCGCCGACCCGCTCGTGTCGATCCTCGTCGCCGCTGGCGACATCGAGGCGGCCTGGGTAGCCGCACACGAGCACCGGTGCAGCGACGGGATGCTGCTCGGCGTCGCCGAGCGGCGCGCCACCACCCACCCGGCCGACGCGATTCCGGTCTACCGCGACGCCGCCGAACGCAGCATCGCCGCGAAGAACAAGCGCGGCTACGCCGACGCGGCGCGGCGCCTGCTCGTGCTGCGCGACCTGCACGAGCGGTCCGGCGGCGACTTCGCCGCCGAGCTGGACTCAGTCAAGGAGGCCCATCGCCGGAAGACGACCCTGCTGGCGGAGCTGGCGAAGGCCGGGCTCTAACGCCGTGGTCGGGTCCTCACGTCGCCGGCTCGGGCCGGCCCAGCCGCGCATCAGTCCCGCCTCCGCATGGCGAGCACGGCGCCGACGGCGAACAGACCGGTGAGTCCGGCCAGGATGCCGGCGGTGATGAGCTGGAACCGCCAGTACCGGTCCGCCGGGTGGTAGTCGACCAGGTTCTGCCAACCGTGCTTTGCGTAACACTCCTCAGTCGGACTGGCATCCCAGGTGGCGGCGCGTTCCTGCACAACGACCGCGGCGCCGTCGCATGCGCTGGTGTTGGTCACCCGCCGGCCCGCCGCGTCGCGGACATAATCCGCCACCCAGATGGTGTTGACGGGACTCCCGGCGGTGGAGTAGTACTCCCGCCCGGGGACGGTCACCGGCTTCATCAGGCTGTCGCGGGTCTCCGTGAGCACCCCGAAGGTCAACGCCAGCACAGCGACGGTCGCGCCCATCGCCGGGATAGCCCGCCGGATCGCGGCGCTGAAGAAGACCCCGACGATCAGCGCGAACACGAGGAAGGCGACGGGCAGCACCCCGGTGGCGTTGAAGTACCCGACATCCTGGAATGGGCGCCCGGACATGCCCTTCACCGTGGAGAACCACGGCGCCACCATCTGGGCCGTGACGAGACCGGCGACGGCCACGGGCAGGCCGAGCAGTCCGACCTTGGTCCACAGCCAACGGTTCCGCGACACCGACTGCGTCCAGGCGACGCGGTGGGTGCCGCGCTCCACCTCGCGGGCGACCAGCGGCGCACCGAGCACGGCGCCGACGATAAGCGGGCCGACGTAGGAGACCAACCCGGCGCCCCCGCGGACGAGACCCTGGAGGAAATTGGCGAACCAGGCGCAGTCCCGGCCAGGACATGGACCGTTCCCGGACGCGGCAAGGTAACGCGGAGCGTCCGAGGCGGACCAGAACAGAAGAATGCCTCCGAGGGCAAACAGTCCGAGGCCGAAGAGGATGAAGGCGCGGTGCTGGCGCCAGGTGATCCACACCATGATCAGTGCTCCGTCTTCTTACGCAGCAGCGCGATGACCAGGTCTTCGAGGCCGAGCAGCTCGGCCTCCCAGCCGGCGCCAATCTCCGGGCGCGGCGCGCGGACCACCAATGTGGCCTGACGACCGGCGCTCGTCCGGCTCACGACCTCGTGCCGCGCGGCGACCTCGTCGACGGTGTCGACGCTGCCGGTGAGCCGCCAGTGTTGGGAGATCACCTCGTCGAGGTCGCCGCTGAGCTGAACCCGACCGTCGTTGAGGACGACGAGGTGGTCGCAGGCGCGGGCCAGTTCGGCGACCAGGTGCGAGGAGTAGAGGACGGTGAGACCGGTCTCCAGGACGCTTGTCATGAGGCTGGCGGCGACGTCCACGCGGGCGACCGGGTCGAGGTCGGCCAGCGGCTCGTCGAGCAGGAGCAAATCGGGCCGCTTGCCGAGCGCCACGGTGAGCGCCACCTGCGTCCGCTGACCGCCCGAGAGCCTTCCCAGCCGCTGGTCCAGCGGCAGGCCCAGCTCCGCGACACGGGCGTGGGCAAACTCGTCGTCCCAGCCTGGGTTGAGTTCGCGTCCAAAGCGCAGCGTCTCAGCGACAGTGAAGCGGCGGTAGACCGCCTTGTCCTGTGGCAGGAAGGCGATGCGGGGCAGCGCGGCGTCGATGGCGTCGGTGGGCGTGCCGAAGATCTCGACGCTGCCGGTCGTGGGCCGCATCAGGCAGGCGGCGAGCTGAAGCAGCGTCGACTTGCCGGCGCCGTTGGGGCCGACGAGCGCGGTGACGCTGCCGGCGGGCACGACGAGGTCGCAGTCGCGCAAGGCCCAGGTGCGGCGGAAGCGTTTTCCGAGGCCGGTGACGCGTAACGCGGCGGGCTGCTGCGCGGCCTGCGGCGCCGCGGCCAGGTTGGCGGGGGATGTCATGGGGCGTGGTCCTCTCGGAAGGTGTCGGTGAGCGCGGCGTCGATGAGCGCGTCGATGTCTTCGCGGTCGAGCCCGGCTGCACGGGCCGCGGCCAGCCAGGCGTCGAGATCGCGGCGCAGCCCGGTGTTGGCGGCCGGCCGGACGAGGGGGCCTGGCAGGACGAACGTGCCGAGGCCAGGTCGTCCTTCGACGAGCCCTTCGCGTTCCAGTTCGCGGTAGCTCTTGAGCACGGTGTTGGGGTTGATGCCCACCTGTGCGACAGCCTCCTTGGCGGTGGGCAGCCGGTCCCCCGGCTGCAACAGGCCAAGACGCAGCGCGCGCTTGACCTGGTGGACGAGTTGCAGGTAGCTGGCGACTCCTGACGCGCGGTCGAGATGGAACTCGATCACATGCCGCCCCCTCTCTTTAACTAGTTGAGTAGTTAAATAGTGAAAGTGGCCGCCGGTCAAGTCCCGATCAGGTCTTCGCGATCGCTGAATGGCCTACCACCAGGGCAAACAGTCGGAAATGGCGAATCTGAAGCCCGAGCAGGCCAGGACGCGCATGCTGCGAATGAGGGCGCCACACGACGTAGCGCCGTGATCGGGAGGTGGGAATGGACGCGTACCCGGCAATCGAGGACCACGGACTGATCGGGGATCTTCAGACGGCCGCGCTGATCGCGACAGACGGGACCATCGACTGGTTCTGCGCGCCACGCTTCGACTCCCCGAGCGTCTTCGCCGGGCTGGTGGACCGGACCAAGGGCGGCTACTTCGGCGTCCGTCCTGAAGGCACGACCTACGTCACCAAACAGCTGTACCTGCCGGGGACCCCGATCCTCATCACCAGGTTCCTCAGCGCCGACGGCGTCGGCGAGGTCATCGACTTCATGCCCATCGCCGGTGACAAGGCCACCGACCGGCACCGCCTGGTAAGGATGGTGCGGGTGGTGCGGGGCCAGATGCGGTTTCGGCTCGAATGCGAGCCACGCTTCGACTACGGCCGAGACCTACCGGACGTCGAGATCACCGAGGACGGTGTGGTCTTCCGCGGCCGGACCGCCACCATGCACCTGGCCGCCTCGCGCGCCCGCCAACGGCTGATCCAGGAGCCGATCACCAGCAACGGAAACGGCGTCACCGCGTACGCCAGTCTGGCAGCGGGCGACGTCGGCGGCATGGTGTTCGACACCGCCCCGGTCGGTCCGATCCGGGCCGTCGGGGCCGACGAGGTTCTCGACATGTTCACCCAGACGCGCGACTACTGGCGCGACTGGATCGGCCGCTCCACCTACCGGGGTCGCTGGCGCGAGACGGTCGAACGCTCAGCCATGACGCTCAAGTTGATGACGTACGCGCCGACCGGCGCCCTCATCGCGGCCCCGACCGCCGCCCTGCCCGAACAACTCGGCGGCGAACGGAACTGGGACTACCGGTACACCTGGGTCCGAGACGCCTCCTTCTCCATCCACGCCCTGCTCAGTCTCGGCTACACCGACGAGGCGACGGCGTTCCTCGGCTGGCTCAGCGACCGTGTCCGGGAAGCCACCGAACACGCTGAGCCACTCCAGATCATGTACCGCATCGACGGTTCGCCGGAACTCGCGGAGGAGACCCTCGCCCATCTGGACGGCTACCGCGGCTCACGCCCGGTTCGCATCGGCAACGGAGCGGCGGGCCAGCTCCAGCTCGACATCCACGGCGAGGCGCTCGACTCGCTCTACCTGGCCGACGCCCGCGGGCTCGGCATGTCGGCCGAGGGGTGGCGGCACGTCGCGCGACTCGTCGACTGGTTGTGCGACAACTGGGACCGACCCGACGACGGCATCTGGGAGACCCGCGGCGGCCGACAGGACTTCACCTACGGTCGCCTCATGTCCTGGGTGGCGTTCGACCGTGCCATCCGCCTGGCAGGGAACCACGGGCGCCCGGGCGACGTGGCCCGCTGGACGCGGATGCGCGACGCCGTCTACAACCAGATCATCGAGCGCGGGTACCACCCCAAACGGGAGGCTTTCGTCCAGCACTATGGAACCGAGGTGCTGGACGCTTCGCTGCTCTACATGCCCTTGGTGGACTTCATCGCGCCGAACGATCCGCTGTGGCAGTCGACGCTACGGGCGATGGACGAGGAACTCGTCTCGGACAGTCTGGTGTACCGGTACGACCCGTTCGCCTCACCGGATGGGCTTCAGGGCGCCGAAGGCACCTTCACCATCTGCTCGTTCTGGTACGTCGACGCGCTCGCCCGCTCCGGACGGGTGGAGGACGCCCGGCTGACCTTCGAGAAGATGCTCACCTACAGCAACCACCTCGGCCTGTACTCGGAGGAGATCGCGCCCACCGGTGAGCAGATGGGCAACTTCCCGCAGGCGTTCAGCCACCTGGCGCTCATCAGCGCCGCCGTCAACCTGGACAGGAAGCTGGATCAGGAGGTCGGCTCGCCTGCAACGCCGACGGCCGGCCGAGGCGTTCGCCAACCGGCGTGACCCGCCGGGACAACCGTCGAGCGCAGGAGGCTGATCACGGTGGCGGAGAAGGCCACGATCAAGATGGAACGCCAGCAGACGGCCAGCCGCAAAGAGGTCGCGGCCTGGCTGTCGGGGCTGGCGAAAGCGGTGGCCGCTGGCGGGTCGGGCGAGGTTGAGATCGCCGGCACGACCGTCAGTTTCGATATCACCGACGAGGTGCTGCTGGAGGTCGAGGTCGGCGCGGACGGTGACGAGCTCCAGCTTGAGATCGAGCTGAAATGGTCCACCGCACCGGCTTCGGCCGAGGCGCCCGGGCCGTCGGCGGCGCCGCGTGCGGCCGCGGGCAGACGAGCCCCGGCCCGGTAGGCCCGGGTCGGTACGGGAGCCGAACGGATCGAGTCCAGCTTGACGACCGTTGCCGCCGACTCCCCCCAGCTGGGTCCGGCGGACGAACCGTCGGCTGACGACGCGCCGGTGGTGGCGCGGCGGCCAGGTCGTCACGTAGGCTACTCCGCATGACTTCCGTGGGTATCGTGGCGCCGCTCGCCGGCTGCCGCTTCGCTACGCCCATGGCCGGTCTGCACGTCCGGAAGACCTTCGACGAGTGGTGTCCGAGCAGCTGTTGAGGCCACGCCTCCACCGCTCACGACCGGTCGTGACGCATCCGTCCGACCGTCTCACCGTCCGATTCGCGTCCCCACGCCCGCGCTGAGGCGCGTCCCGGTGGCGACGCGTGGCGCTGTCGAAGGTGATTTCCGATGTTCGCTGACATCCGGCACGCGGTTCGTCGTGATCCCGCGCTACGGGGCCGCGCCCTGCCCGAGGTCCTGCTCTACCCGGGCCTGTGGGCGGTGTGGGCGCACCGGCTGGCGCATCCGCTGCACCGGGCCGGTGTGCCGCTGCTGCCCCGGCTGATCTCCCAACTGGCCCGCTGGGCCACCGGGGTGGAAATCCACCCCGGCGCCCGGATCGGGCGGCGGCTGTTCATCGACCACGGCCACGGGGTGGTGATCGGCGAGACCGCCGAGGTGGGCGACGACGTCACCCTCTTCCACCGGGTCACCCTCGGCAGCCGGGGCTGGTGGGGCGGCGCCGACGCCGGCCGCCGGCACCCGCGGGTCGGTGACCGGGTCGTGCTCGGCGCCGGGGCGTCCGTCCTCGGCCCGGTGACTGTCGGCGACGACGCCCAGATCTCGGCGCACGCGCTGGTGGTCCGCGACGTCCCGGCGGCGGCGCGGGTCCGCGTGCCGTACGCCGTCGCCCAGGAGTGTCCGCGGTTCATCGCGGGCGCCGGCATCTGACCGTCTGAACCCGCTTCGCCGCCCCCGTCTGAATCCGAACCCGAATACGGAGAGCATCATGACCATTCACGACAGTGTCCTGGCGCTGGTCGGCCGCACGCCGCTGGTCGCCCTGCGTCGATTCTCGGCCGACCTCGGCGCGACCGTGGTCGTCAAGTTGGAGGCCCGCAACCCGGGCGGCAGCGTCAAGGACCGGATCGCCCTGGCGATGATCGAGGACGCGGAGGCGACCGGCGCCCTCGCACCCGGTGCCCCGATCGTCGAGGCTACCAGCGGCAACACCGGCATCGGCCTGGCCCTGGTGGCCGCCGCGAAGGGCTACCCGCTGACCTTGACGATGCCCGAGAGCATGTCGTTGGAGCGGCGGGCGCTGCTGGCCGCGTACGGGGCCGATCTGGTCCTCACCCCGGCCGCCGACGGGATGCCGGGCGCCATCGCCCGCGCCGACGAGCTGGCCAGCGAGCGCGGCTGGTTCCAGCCACGGCAGTTCGACAACCCGGCCAACCCGAACGTCCACGCCGAGACGACCGCACGCGAGATCTGGGATGACACCGACGGCCGGCTCGACATCGTCGTCGCCGGGGTGGGCACCGGCGGCACGGTCACCGGCGTTTCCCGTGTGCTCCGGGCCAAGAACCCTGACGTGCGGATCGTCGCCGTCGAGCCGGCCGAGTCGCCGGTGCTCTCCGGCGGGCAGAAGGGCCCGCACGGCATCCAGGGCATCGGCGCCGGCTTCGTGCCGAACGTTCTGGACACCACGGCCTACGACGAGATCGTCCAGGTGAACGTGGCGACCGCCCGCTCCACCGCCCGCACGCTCGCCCGCTCCGAGGGCATCCTCGCCGGGGTTTCCGGCGGCGCCGCGCTGGCCGCCGCCGCCCAGGTGGCCGCCCGGCCGGAGAACGCCGGCAAGACCGTCGTCGTGGTCCTGCCGGACACCGGCGAGCGCTACCTGAGCACCCCGCTGTTCACCGCGCCCGAGGAGTCGGCGTGACCGCCACCGCGTTGCCGGTCGCCAGCGGCCAGGGCCAGTGGGCGCTGGGCGAACGCGCGCCGCTCAACCACAACGAGCAGTTCAAACAGGACGACGGGCCGTTGGAGGTGCGCAAACGGATCGAGCAGACGTACAGCCGGCTCGGCTTCGCCAGCATCACCTCCGACGACCTGCGCGGCCGGTTCCGCTGGTTCGGCCTGTACACCCAGCGCCGCCCCGGCATCGACGGCGGACGCACCGCAGTCCTGGAGCCGCACGAGCTGGAGGACGAGCACTTCATGCTGCGGATCCGGATCGACGGCGGACGTCTGGACGCCGATCAGCTCCGGGCCATCGCCGAGGTCTCGACGCAGTACGCCCGGGACACCGCCGACCTCACTGACCGGCAGAACGTCCAACTGCACTGGGTGCATATCGAGGACGTGCCGGCGATCTGGCGGACCTTGGAGGCTGTCGGCCTGTCCACCACGGAGGCGTGCGGCGACTGCCCGCGCGTGGTCGTCGGCAGCCCGGTGGCCGGGATCAGCCCGGACGAGCTGGTCGACCCCAGCCCGGCGATCGACGAGATCACCCGCCGGTTCGTCGGCGACCCGGACCTGGCGAACCTGCCCCGGAAGTGGAAGACCTCGATCTCCTGGCTGCCGGACGTGCCGTACCTCACCAACGACATCGCCATGATCGGCGCGGTGCACCCGGAGCACGGGCCCGGGTTCGACCTGTGGGTCGGTGGCGGGCTGTCCACGAACCCGATGCTGGCCAGACGGCTGGGCGTCTGGGTGCCGCTGGCTGACGTCCCGGACGTCTGGTTGGCCGTCACCAGACTGTTCCGCGACTACGGCTACCGGCGGCTGCGGCACCGGGCCCGGCTGAAGTTTCTGCTCGCGGACTGGGGTGTGGCGCGGTTCCGCGAGGTGCTCGAAACCGAGTACCTGGGCCGCAGACTCGTCGACGGTCCGGCGGCGCAGACCGCCCCGAGGATGATCGACCACATGGGCGTCCACCGGCAGCGGGACGGCCGGTGGTACGTCGGCGCGACGCCGATCGCGGGCCGGGTCAGCGGCACGGCGCTCGCGGCGGTGGCGAGGCTGGCCCAACGGCACGGCTCAGGTCGGGTCCGCACCACCGTCGACCAGAAGCTGCTCATCCTCGACGTCGAGGAGGCGGACGTGGCGCCGCTGACCGCCGCGCTCGCCGCGATCGGGTTGCAGGTCGCCCCGTCCACCTGGCGGCGGGACATTCTCGCCTGCACCGGGATCGAGTTCTGCAAACTGGCCATCGTCGAGACCAAGGCGCGGGCGGCCGAGCTGGTCGCCGAGCTGGAACGTCACCCGTCCCTGGCGGCGGCCGAGATCTCGATCAGCCTCAGCGGCTGCCCGAACGCGTGCGCCCGCACCCAGGTCGCCGACATCGGGCTCAAGGGACAGTTGGTGCGTGACGCGTCCGGCGCGCTGGTCGAGGGGTTCCAGATCCACCTCGGCGGCAGCGCCGGGCTGGCCGCCGGCGCGACCGCCGGGTTCGGGCGCAAGGTGCGCGGCCTCAAGGTCACCGCCGCCGAGCTGCCGGCGTACGTGCGGCGGGTCGCGGCGGCCTACCTGGACCAGCGCCACCACGACGAGCCGTTCGCTGCCTGGGCGCTGCGCGCCGACGAGATGAGCCTGCGGTGAGCGGCCGGACGCCGCCGCAACACTGCCCGTACTGCGGCGAGGAAGACCTGCGCCCCGGCCCGTCCGAGCCCGGCCAGCGGTCGGCGCCGTGGGAGTGCCGCAGCTGCGCGCGCTCGTTCACCGTCCGGTTCCTGGGACTGTTGTCGTCACCGGACGGTGACCGGTGAGCCGGCGGTCGCTGTTCGAACTGGGCGAGCTGGCCGAGGTCGGCGCGCGGGCGCTCGCCGACGCCAGCGCCGAGCAGGTGATCGCCTGGGCGGTGGACACCTTCGGCGGACGGTTCTGCCTCGCCAGCTCGTTCGGCGACGCCGTCCTGGCCGATCTGGTTGCCACCGTCGCGCCGGGCGTCGACGTGCTGTTCCTGGACACCGGGCTGCACTTCCCACAGACCTTGGCGCTGCGCGACGAGGTCGCCCGGACTCTGCCGCTGCGGGTGCGCTCGGTCCGGCCTGCGCGCACCCTTGACGAGCAGGCCCGCGAGCACGGGCCCGAGCTGTGGGACCGGGAACCGCAACGGTGCTGCGCGCTACGCAAGGTGGCGCCGCTGGCCGGCGCTCTCGGCGACTATGACGCTTGGGCGACCGGGTTGCGCCGCGACGAGTCCCCGACCCGGGCCGACGCCCCGGTGGTAGGGCTCGACGCCCGGCGACTCAAGGTGAAGGTGGCGCCGCTGGCCCGCTGGACGCAGGCCGATGTGGACGCCTACGTCGACCGGCGCCGGCTGCCGCGCAACGAGCTGGTCGCCCTCGGCTATCCGTCGATCGGCTGCGCGCCGTGCACCCGGCCGGTCGCCGTCGGGGCGTCCGCCCGGTCCGGCCGGTGGGCGCGGTTCGAGCAGACCGAGTGTGGGCTGCACGGGTGACCGGGATCGACGCGCTGGTCGTCGTGGCGCACGGCAGCATTGACCCGGCCAGCGCGGCCGTCACCGAGGCCTACGTCACCGAGCTGTGCCGGCGGCGGCCGGGGGCGTTCGTCACCGCCGCCTACCTGGAGCACGCGGGGCAACGCCCGGCGGCGGCGCTGGCCGGCGCCGCCGCGGCCGGGGCACGGCGGGCGCTGCTGGCGCCGCTGCTGCTCACCGCCGGATTCCACCACCGAAGCGACCTGCCGGCGGTGGTCCGGGCGGCCGCGCCGACGATCCCGGTGACGGTCGCGCCGCCGTGGGGGCCGGCGGCCGGTCGACCGCCGCGCCGGGCGTTGCTCGACGCCCTGGTCCGGCGGCTCCCGACCGGCTGCGACGGGGTGGCGCTGCTCGCCGCCGGCAGCCGCGACCCGGCGGCCCGGCGCAGCGTCGCCCAGGTCGCCGACGCGTTGGCCCGGCGACTGGGGGCGCCGGCGGTCGTCGGCTTCGCGTCCGGCCCAGGGCCTCGTCCCGAGGAGGCGGTGGCGGCGTTGGCCGGACGCGGTTGCCGCCAGGTGGCCGCCGCCGCGTACTTCGTCGGCCCCGGCCGGCTGTACGAGGCGGCGGCCACCGGCGCCAGGTCCGCCGGCGCGGTGGCGGTCGCCACGCCGCTGGGCGCCGCGCCCGAGCTGATCGACCTCGTCGACCGGAGCTACCAGGAGTGGACGACACGCGGCGGATCCACCCACACCGCGGCCACGACGGCGATCCAAGGTCAGGTCGCCGCGACCTGTTCAACGGACGCCTGGCCCGGATCCCGGCCGGAGGCGACGTTCTTGTCGAACTCGATCCTGGCGTCGTCGACACCGAGCGTGACGGTGGCGAACTGGTCGAACGCCCAGTTCGACGGCAGCGGGTAGCCGAGGTTGCCGTCGTAGCCGTGGGCGATGTCGGCGACGAAGCTGGTCACGGCGAGCCCGGCGGCTTCCAACTGGATGCAGACGTTCCGCACACCGTAGGCGCCAACCCGGTAGGGCGAGCCCGCGGCGTCCATCGTCGCCTTGAGCGCGGTGAAGTAGGGCAGGACGCCGCTGGCGATGTCCGCGGGGTACGCGTCGTAGTCGACAGCGAAGTAGATGATCGTGTCGTTGCGGAACCCGTAGCCGCGGGCCGCCGCGATCGCCGCCTGGACGTCCGCCCGCCCCTGAGCGGCGGTGAAGTACGACGCCGTGTCCGCGCTGGTCTGATAGATCGGGAAGACTCGCAGGCCGGCGGCGAAGACCGTGGCCAGCTCCCCCGGCTGGAGCTTCTTGTTGAAGTTGCCCACGTTCGTCAGGTACCGGCCGACGACGGTCGCGCCGGCGGCGCGCAGGGTGGCGGCCCTCGCGGGGGTCAGTGGGGTGCTGCAGTCGGCGGCGTTCGCGGGACGGCTCGGATCGCCGTTCGCGATCAACAGCGACGCCCAGGTGTACCCGTCGCCGGCGCCGTTGGCCGGCAGAAGTCCGACGAAGGTCTGGAACTTGCGGACCTGCGCGGCCGACGCCGCGCTGAACGTGGAACTCCACGGCGCCTCGTTGCGGTTGAAGATCAACGCGGCGTGCAGCAGTTGGACGAACGGCGCGCCGCCGGCGTCGGCGTCGCCCACCGTGATCGGCGTGCGCTTGCGCAACCCGGCCAGGGTGGCCGGGCCGACCTCGCCGGTAGGACTGGTGATACCAAGCTCCCACTGGACCGCCGACACCAGACGCGCCAGCGACTGGCGGGTCACCAGTCCGTCGGCGGGGCCCATCGCGAACCAGGCCGGCTGGCTCGCGTAGCGTTGGTTGAGCCACTGCTGTGCACGCCGGACCGCGGCGACGCCGCCGGGTAGAAGCTGGTAGGCGTCCATCGTGAGTAGGCCGCGCAGCTCATTGGGGGTCAACGTGCCGCGGCCGTCGGTCAGGCCCATGTCGCGACGCAGTCCGCTCACCGACCGCTGCGTCTCCGCACCCCAGACGCCACCGATCTGGTCGCCGGGGTAGCCCTTGCAGTACAGCCCGGACTGCGCGATCTTGATGATGTTCGCCGGCTTGCCGGCGGCGACCTGACCGATCTTCTCGGTCACCAGGCTCAGCGTGGCCGGCCCGAAGGCGCCGTTGACAACCGACGGGTCCATGCCCACCTCGTGCTGCAACGCCCGCACCAGCGCCGTAACCGTGTCAGTTCCGGTGCGACCGTCCTCGGGCGCCGGCTTCCATTTCGGGCGGTTCCCGTAGGTAGCGTTCACCCAGCGCTGCGCCCGCAGCACCATGTCGTCGAACAGGCGCGGCGGCAGGCCGGGGGCCGCCTCGGCCCGGCCGATGAGCGCGACGCCGGCGACGGCGCCGGCAAGCCCGAACAAGGCACGACGGCCGATTCTGACAGTCTCGTACGACATTGGTGGGCTCCTCGCCGTCGTTCCGGACTGTGCTGTGACCGGAATGGTCGCGTCGTGGTTCAGTCGATGGTCTCAGCCGCACGACGATCCGACGCGCGGACTGTCGCCTATGCGACAGTCCGCCAACTGGCCGACCTCGACGTTCGCGCCGAACCTGGCGGCGACAGCGCCCCGGTGCCACACGCCAGTCCGGGCCCGACTGAACCGGGCTCAGGATGTCAGGCGCAGCCCGTACACCCGACCTAACGTGGTGATCACAAACGGGAGGGAGTCGAGGTGCTGGAACGGCTCAACGCGGCTATGGGCCACATCGAGGAACATCTGGACGGCCACATCGATCCGGCCGAACTCGCCAGGATCGTGGTGACGTCGGAGTACCACCTACGGCGGCTGTTCTCCTCGCTGGCCGGAATGCCGCTCTCCGAGTACATCCGGCGTCGCCGGATGACCGTCGCGGGGGCGGAGGTGCTCGCCGGACGGGTGACGCTGCTCGAGATCGCGGTGCGCTACGGCTACAGCTCCGGAGAGTCCCTGGCACGGGCGTTCCGCGCTGTGCACGGGGTCGGACCGGGCGAGGCTCGCCGGGTCGGCGCGCCGCTGCGCTCGCAACCTCGGATGTCCTTCCGTCTCATCGTCGAAGGGAGCAGCAGCATGCAGTATCAGATCGTCGAACGCGACGAGTTCCGCGTCGTCGGAAAGAAGGCCAGGGTCCCGCTCGTCCACGAAGGGATCAATCCAACGATCGCGGACTTCATCCGAAGCATCGGGCGGGAGGAGCTTCAGCGGATCGAGTCCTTGTCCGACGCCGAGCCGAACGGCATCATTAGCGCAAGCGTCAACCTGGACGCCAGTCGGGCCGAAGGCACCGAACTGGACTATTTCCACGGGGTGGCCACGACCGCCGAACCGCCGGCCGGTCTGGACAGTCTCGATGTGGCGGCGGGGGCCTGGGCTGTTTTCGACAGCTCCGGCCGCTTCCCGGAGGCGTTGCAGCATCTCTGGCGGGATGTGTTCACCGAATGGTTCCCGTCGAACCCCTACCAGAGCAGGCCAGGGCCCGAGCTACTCCGCGTCCGGCTGTCGGCGGCTGGCACGGAAGCACAAGCTCAACTCTGGATTCCGGTCGAGTCAACCAGGCAACCTTGACAACACACAACCGATCGGTTGTATATTAGGTCAGTGACCGAGGAGAGCGCAGACCGGGCGGACGCCCTGTTCCACGCGCTCGCCGACCGCACCCGGCGGGACATCCTGCGCCGGGTGCTGGCCGGGGAGCACTCGGTATCCACGCTCGCGGCCAAGTACGACATGAGCTTCGCCGCGGTGCAGAAGCACGTCGCCGTGCTGGAAAAAGCTGGACTGCTGACGAAACGGCGCAGCGGCCGGGAGCAACTGGCCAGCGGCGATGTGGAAGCTGTGAGGTCGGTGACATCCATGCTCACCGAACTGGAGCAGATCTGGCGCGGTCGCATCGACCGTATCGACCTGCTCCTCGCAACCGAACCCGACCTGGAGGACTGAGCCATGCCCGTGACCGACATCAAACAGGATCTCGAAAACCTCACCTTGACCGTGACCGCTGACTTTGCCGCGCCGGTCGAGCGCGTCTGGCAGATCTACGCCGACCCGCGTCAGTTGGAGAGGGTCTGGGGGCCACCGACGTACCCGGCGACGTTCGTCGACCACGACCTGCGGCCCGGGGGGCGCGTCACCTACTTCATGACCGGCCCGAACGGCGAGAAGTTCGCCGGCTACTGGCTCGTCACCGCCGTTGACGAGCCGCGTAGCTTCGCCTTCGATGACGGCTTCGCCGACATCGACTTCAACCCGAACCCGGACCTGCCGGTGGCCAAGAACACCTACTCCTTCACCCCCCACGGCGGTGGCGCCAGAGCGACCTACCTGGCCACGTACGCCTCAGCCGAAGCGTTGCAGCAAGTGCTGGACATGGGCATGGTCGAGGGGGCCACGGCGGCGATCAACCAGATCGACGAACTACTCGCCTCCTGAGCCAACGGCCATCTCGGTCAAATCAGGACCAGCCCACCACGCCTGCCCGCGATGAGGCGCAGGCCGACGACCAGCACGACGAGGCCCACCGCCGGCGGCCGCGTGCCACAGCAACGGCACGTGGTCGCCGCACGTGATGGTCGCGAGCGCCACCCGCGCTGTCCAGCATCGACTCGAACGTTATTGTGTGCCTCAGCCGAGGCCCTTCAACAGCTGCCTGGCCATGACGATCCGCTGCACCTGGTTCGTGCCCTCGTAAATCTGGGTGATCTTCGCGTCACGCATCATCCGCTCGACCGGGTAGTCCTTGGTGTACCCGTATCCGCCGAGGATCTGCACCGCGTCCGTGGTGACCTCCATGGCCACGTCGGCGGCGAAACACTTGGCGGCGGCGCCGAAGTACGTCAGATCGGCGTCCGAGCGCTCGGACCTGCCGGCGGCGGCGTAGGTGAGCTGCCGGGCCGCCTCCAGCTTCATGCCCATGTCGGCGAGCATGAACTGGATGCCCTGGAACTCGGCGATGGCCTTGCCGAACTGCTGCCGTTCGAGGGCGTACCCGAGGGCGTAGTCGAGCGCCCCTTGTCCGATGCCCAGGGCCTGGGCGGCGATGGTGACCCGGGTGTGGTCGAGGGTCTGCATGGCCAGGGCGAAGCCGCCGCCGAGCGGGCCGATGAGCCGGTCGGCGGGGATCCGGACGTTGTCGAAGTACACCTCGCGGGTCGGCGAGCCCTTGATGCCGAGTTTCTTCTCCGGCGCCCCGAACGAGACACCTTCGTCAGACTTCTCGACGACGAAGGCGGAGATGCCACGGGAGCGCGCGCCGGCCTCGGTGACGGCGAAGACGGTGTAGTACTCGGACTCGCCGGCGTTGGTGATCCAGCGCTTGACGCCATTGAGGACGTAGTGGTCGCCGTCCTGGTCGGCGCGGGTGGTCATCGACACGGCGTCGCTGCCGGCTTCGGGCTCGGAGAGGCAGTAGGAGAACATGGCCTCGCCGCGGGCGACCGGCGGCAGGTACCTCTGCTTGAGCTCCTCGGACGCGCCGAGCAGCAGCGGCAGGGTCCCGAGCTTGTTGACGGCGGGGATGAGCGAGGACGCCGCGCAGGCCCGGGCCACTTCTTCGATGACGAGGACGGTCGCGAGCGCGTCAGCGCCGGCGCCGCCGTACTGCTCCGGGATGTGTGGCGCGTGGAAATCCGCCGAAACAAGCGCTTCGTACGACTTGCGGGGGAACTCGCTGTTCTCGTCGGCTTCTGCGGCGTTTGGCCGCACCTTGGCATCACAAACGTCTCGAACCGCCTGCCGGATCTCCCGATGCTCCTCCGGCAATTCATACAAACCCGCTGCCTGACCCGCCGTCATCACGGTCCCTCACTTCTCTCCGGAGTACGCCGGATGTGAGGATACCGACTAGCTACCTAAGTCCGGAGGGCGAGATCAGCTACTCGATCCCGGTGAGCGAGCGGAGACAACGTGACCATCCCGTACCCGAGCAGCCAGGCCGTGCCACCGTTGATCCCGGTGACCCCACCTTCGGGGGCGTCCCGGCCACGGCTGTGCTTCCTGGGCACCGGCTACCTGGGCGCGACGTACGCGATCTGCTTCGCCGAGCTGGGTTACGAGGTGGTCGGCTTCGACGTCGACGAGGACAAGATCCACCGACTCGCGTCGGGCGAGGTGCCGTTCCACGAGCACGGCCTGCCGGAGCTGCTGCGCCGTAACCTCGCCGCTGGCCGGCTGCGCTTCACCACCGACATGGCCGAGGTCGCCGAGCACGGCGACGTCCACTTCATCTGCGTGGGCACCCCGCAGCGCGCCGACGGCATGGGCGCGGACCTGTCGTACGTCGAGGCGGCGGTGACCAGCCTGGCCAAGCAGCTCACCCGCAAGGCGCTCGTGGTCGGCAAGTCGACGGTCCCGGTGGGCACCGCCGAGTGGGTGGAGCAGCTGGTCGCCCGCCAGGTCGACCCCGCGCTGGGCGTCGAGGTGGCGTGGAGCCCCGAGTTCCTCCAGGAGGGCTTCGCCGTCGAGGACGTGCTGCGCCCCAACCGGATCGTCGTCGGCGTCAAAAGCGACTGGGCGAACTCGATGCTCTACGCCGCCCACAAGGGCGTCTTCGACCTGGCCGCCACCGAGGATCGGGAGGTCCCGGTCGTCGTCACCGACTTCGCCACCGCCGAGCTGGTCAAGGTCGCGGCGAACGCCTTCCTCGCCACCAAGATCTCGTTCATCAACGCGATGGCCGAGGTGTGCGAGGTCGCCGGCGGCGACGTCACCCAGCTCGCCCGCGCGATCGGCTACGACCCCCGGATCGGTAACCGCTTCCTCCAGGCCGGGGTCGGTTTCGGGGGCGGCTGCCTCCCGAAGGACATCCGCGCGTTCCAGGCCCGGGCCCAGGAACTTGGCGCCGGCGAAGCGTTGCGATTCCTACACGAGGTCGACCTCATCAACCTGCGGCGGCGCAGCCGGGTCGTCCAGGTCGCCGCAGAGCTGCTGGAACGCCCGCCGGGCCCCGCCGGCCCGGACCTGTCCGGAACCAGGATCGCCGTCCTCGGCGCCACCTTCAAACCCAACTCCGACGACGTCCGCGACGCGCCCGCCCTGTCGGTGGCCGCGATGCTCGACAAGGCCGGGGCGCAGGTACGCGTCTACGACCCGCAGGGCATGGACAACGCCCGGCTCGTCCAGCCCGACCTCGGCTATGTCAAGACCCTCACCGACGCCGTCACCGGCGCTGACCTGGTCTGTGTGCTCACCGAGTGGGCGGACTTCCGGCACGCCGACCCGCACGCTCTCGGCGAGCTGGTCTCGGCGCGGAAGGTCATCGACGGCCGGAACTGCCTGGACCCGGCGCTGTGGAGCCAGGCCGGCTGGACCTACCGCGGCATGGGTCGACCGTAACGCCGCAGGTCACGTCCGACAATCGCCCCCGGGAGCGACCGCGAGGTCACCCGGGGGCTTCATTTTGTCGGACGCGCAGGGCATTCTCTCGGTAACGCCGTGGGTAGAGTCCACTGCGGATGAGCGCCCGGCCGCGAACGGCGGCACGGTCGCGACCGTCGGCCCGGAGGTGCCATGCGTGCCGAGACTTGCCCGACCTGCGGCGGAGCGGCCGATCCGGCCCGGATCTGCCCGCACTGCGGGGCCGCGCCAGGGTCGGTGGCCACAGCGCTGTCCGACATCGATCGGGAGATCGCCGAGCTGGCCGCCCGGGACGTCGCCATCCAGCAACAACGCACCGATCTCAGCTCGAAGATCCAGGCGGCGATGCACCGACGCACCATGCTCGCCAACGCCCAGGACGACCGGCTGCGGCACGAGTTCGGATCAGGGCGCAAGGTCGCCCGACGCCGGCGGGTCGTCCGGCGGGCGCCCGGCCCGCTGCCGCCGGTGGCGCCGCCTCGGCAACGACAGCCACCACGGCAGGCCGACGACGGCCACGCCCCGCCGGAAACCTCGTCCGGGTCGGTCCAGACGGTTCTGCTGGTGCTCGGCGCCCTGCTGCTGGGCGTGTCGGCCATCGTCTTCGCCGGCCTGGCGATCACGACGCTGGGGGCGGTGACCAGGACGGCGATCCTGCTCGCCGCGACCATCGCGACCCTGAGCATCCCACCACGCCTGCTCGCGCGCGGCCTGGCCGCCACCGCCGAGACTGTCGCCGCCGTCGGTCTGCTCATGGTGCCGCTGGTGGGAACCGCGTTGTGGACGGTGCCGGGTTTCCGGCTACGCCCCATGCCGGGCGAGACGTACGCGGCGCTGGTCCTGGCGGTCACGGTCGCGGTCGCGGCCTGGTACGCCCGCCGGACCGGCTTGTACGTCCCCCGGTACGCCACCCTGTTGGCGGCGCAGCCGGTGCTGCCGCTGCTGCTGCGTCCCTGGCTGCCCGGCGACGCCACCTGGGCGGTGGCGCTGGCCGCGGTGGCCGCCATCGACCTGACGTTGATCCGGCTGCTGCCGGGCCGGTTGTCGCGGTGGGCCCACGCTCCGCGGCCCGCCCCGGCGGTCCCGTCACGTCCCGAGAGCGACCCGGAGGAGGCGGACGCGGTCGTCAGCGGCGGCGGCGCCCCAGCCCGACGCCTGGCGCCGCCGGCGGCGCCGGCCGAACCCCGGGCGCCCGGCAGGTTCTGGCTCACCGAGACCGGGTGGGTGCTGTACGGGCTGGCCCTGACCGCCGCGCTGGCCTTCGCGGCGGCGGCGTTGGTGGCGGCCGGCGACGCGACGACGCTGCTCGGCGCGGGCGCCGCCGCGGTGCTGGCCGCCGGGCTCGGGGTCGCCGGCGCCCGCGTCGCCGGCCGCGACGACGCGCTCGGCGACGCCGCGACGGCGCTGCTGACCGCGACGGTCCTGGCGGTGGCGGCACGGGCCGCCATGGTGGGGGCGCCAAGTCAGGCGATGCTGACCCTCTCCGCGGTGGTGTGCGTCGGCGCGCTGGCGACCTGGGCGGTGCCGGGGTCGTCGCGGCGCGGCGCCCGGTGGGGTGTTGTGGCGGCCATCACCGCCGCCGGGGTGGCGACGCTGACCGCGGCGCTGCCGGCGGCGAACGCCGCCCTCGCCGCGGCCCGACCGCCCTGGCACGCCGACCTGGACGCGTACGCCGGGCGGCTCGCCGACGCGGTCGGTCCACGCGGTTGGCAGGTGGCGCTGAGCGCGGCGCTGCTCACGGTCGCCGCGGGCGCGGCGCTGGCGGCGGGACGGCGGCGGGAGTGGCTGACGGTCGGCGTGGTCGTGACGGCGTTGTGCCTGCCGGCGTCCTGGGGCCTGCCGTGGCTGGTTGGGCCGTGGCTGCCGCTGGGGTTCGCGGTGGCGTTGGCGGCGGCGGCGCTGGTCGCGCCGCGCCGTCGGGCGCTGGTGGCCCACCTGACCGGCGCCGGGTTGCTGGCGTTGTTCGCCGCGAGCGCCTCGCTGACCCGGCCGGAGCTGACCGCCGCGGTGCTGCTGGTGACGGCCGCGGCGGCGGCCATGGTGGCGGTCACGGCGCGGACGGTGGCGCGCCGGTGCGTCGACCCGGACCTGGTCGCGGACGGCTGCGCCGCGTTGGCCGCGTTGGCGCTGCCGGGGACGGTCGCCGCCGTGTTGTCAGCGGGTCAGGCAGGCGGCCCCGCGCGGGTCGCCGGGGTGGCCGTGTTGGTGGGCGCGGGCCTGCTGTTCAGCGCGTTCGCTCAGGTCAGGCGCCGGATGCCCAGCGCGGCGTTGACGGTGTCCGGGGTGTTGGGCGCGTTGGCGACGCTCGTCATGGCCATCGGGATGCGCGGCACGACCTGGGCGGACATGTGCCTGGGCGCCGTGGTGGTGGCAGCGGCGCTGACAGTGCCGCTGGCGCCGTTGTGGGACTCCCGTCGTCGCTCCGACCAGGCGTTGGACGGCGCCGACGTGGCCGCTGCGGCTGCCGTGGCGGCCACCATCGCCGCGCTCGGCCGGGCGGCGACCCTGCTGACGCCGTCGGCTGAGCTGGTGGTGGCGGCGGTGTTCGTGCTGGCGGTGGCGGCCGGCTCCCGGGCCTTGCCCGAGCAATGGCGGCGGGGCCCGGCCATCGGTGTGGCGTTGGCCGGCGGACTCATCGCGGCGTTCGTGGCGGTGCTGGCCCTGCGCGACGGGCTGCGGGCCCTCGTCGCGCCGGGTCCGATCTGGCACAGCGAGCTCGGGTCGGTGGGCGTGAGCCCGGACGGCTGGCAGGCGCCGGTGGCGTTGCTGCTGTTGGCGGTGGCCGCGGCAGTGATCCTGCCGCGGCCGTTCAGCTACGACGCGGCCGGCGCGTGCGTCGCCCTGGCGACGGTGGCGGTCCCGGCGGCGTTCGGCCTGCCATGGTGGTCGACGATCGTCATCGACGCGGCGGTGGCGACGGCCTACGGGATCGCGGCGGTGCTGGCCGACGACGCGCGCGCCGGCCGGACCCGGGCCGCGGTGGCCGCGGCGGTCGCCGCCCACGCCATCGGGGCGGGCCTGGTGCGGCCCTGGACTACCGCGCTGGCGCTCGCCTTCGTCGCCGGGCTGGGGCTGCTGGTGGCGGTCATCGCGAAGGCGAGGTTCAACCGCACCGGCCGGCGGGACACCCTCCGGTTGGGCGGGGCCGGCCTGGCGGTCACGCTGGCCGCGGCGCCGGGGGCGGCGGCGAGCGCGGCCGCGGCGGTGGGGGCGCCGGCCCAGCTGACGCTGGGGCTCGGTATGGCCACCGCCGTGGCCGGTCTGGTCGCTGTGGCGGTGGCGCGGCGGTCGATCCGGCGCTACCTGCCGTACGCGTCGGCGGGGCTCGCGGTGGGCGCCACGTCGATCGCGGTGGCGGCGCTGCCTACCGGAGGCGTGGCCGGTTGTGCGGCGGTCGCGGTGGTCATCGGCGTCTGCGCCGAGCTGATCCGGGAACATACCACGCTGCCGAGGGACCCGAGCCCGGTCTACCGGTCGCCCCGGCGCTGGATGCTGCGCCCGCCGATGGGCGCGATCGCCGCGACGGCGCTGCCGAACCTGCTCGCGATCGCCGCCCTCGCGCCCCTGCTGTGGGCGGCGTTGACCACCCCGTTCCTCACCCTAAACAGCGTGTGGCAGGGTCCGCCGCCGGAGTTGGGCCAGCTGCACGAGCGCGTCGACGCCAGCCCCGCGGACGTGCTCGCCGCCGTTCTGCTGACCCTTGCGGCGGTGTTGGCGGCCGCCGGTTTCCGGTACGGCCGGGCGGGGCGGCCCGCGCCGGTTGTCCTGCCGGGTCTGGGGGTGACGTTGTTGGTGGCACCGCTGGGGTTGCGGCTGGGCTGGCCGGCGGTCACCCTGGCGGCGTTGACCGTCTTCGCGGTCCTCATGCTCGGGGTGGCGTTGACGCCGCCGCCGGCGGTCTCCGGCCGGACGGTCCCGGTGCGGGCCAGCCGGGTGGCGGCGTTCGTGGTGGCGTTGGCGGCTGGTGGCGCCGGTCTGGCCGGCAGCCTGGCCACGAAACCGCTGACCCTGCTGACGCTCGGCGGGGCGACCGCGGTGGGGGTGACGGCGGCGTTGGCCGGGCGGACGGCGCTGGCCCGGATCATGGGTTGGCTGTTCGCGGCCGCCGCAGCGCAGGCGTTCGTGCTCACCGGCGGCCTGGCGGCGGGGTGGGACCGCGCCTGGTCGGCGTTCGGGGTGCTGATCGTCGGCGCGGCGCTGGTGATCGCCTCGGCGACCTTGCCGAGGCTCGGCCGGGCGCTGTCGCGGACCGAGGCAGTGGTGGTCGAGTACAGCGGACACGCCGCCGCTGTGCTGGCCGCGCTGCTCGCCATGGACTCCACCCGGCACCTGGCCGCTGTGCTTGCCGCCTGGGGCGCGGTGCTCGGCATCGCCTCGACCAGACGAGGGCGGTCCGAAGCCCAACGTCGGGTGATGTTCTGGACGGCCATCGGCTGTGAAACCGTCGCCTGGTGGCTGCTGATGTGGGTTGCGGACGTGGGCATGGTGGAGGCGTACACGTTGCCGTTCGCGGCGTTGACGCTGCTCATCGGGGTGTTGGAGCTGCGCCGCCGGCCGGAGCTGGGCAGCTGGACGGCCTACGGCCCGGCGTTGATCTCAGCTTTCGTCCCGACGCTGGTCATCGTGCTCACCACCGACACCAGCGCGCTGCGGCAGGGTCTGCTCCTGCTCGCGGCGGTCGGCACGCTCATCGCGGGCTCGGTGCGCCGGCAGCGGGCGCCGGTGGTCGTGGGATCGGCGGTGACGACGATCGTGGCACTCAACGCGCTCGTCCTCATCGGGCCGTGGCTGATCCTCGTCCCGCTTGGCCTGGTGCTGCTGTACGTGGGCGCCACCAACGAGAAGCGTCGCCGGGACATGGCCCGGTTGCGGGGCGCCATCAAACGGATGCGGTGAGCGACAGCGCCGGCGGCGTCAGTGGTCGAGCGTGGCCTTCAGCGCGGCTTCCTTCTCGGCCACCATGGTGATCAGCTCGGCCTGGTAGGAGACCATCCGGTCGCGCAGGCGCCCGGCCTCGGCGCCATCGCCGGTGGTGAGCATCCGCACCGCGAGCAGGCCCGCGTTGCGGGCGCCGCCGACGGCGACTGTGGCCACCGGGATGCCCGCCGGCATCTGCACGATCGACAGCAGCGAGTCCATGCCGTCGAGGTGCCTGAGGGGCACCGGAACACCGACCACCGGCAGCGGCGTCGCGGAGGCGACCATGCCGGGAAGCGCCGCCGCGCCGCCGGCGCCGGCGATGATGACCTTGATGCCCCGGCCCGCCGCGGCGTTGGCGTAGTCGAGCATGAGCTGCGGTGTCCGGTGGGCCGACACCACCCGAACCTCGTAGCTGACGCCGAACTCGTCGAGCGCATCGGCGGCGGCCCGCATCGTCGGCCAGTCCGAGTCCGAACCCATGATCACGCCAACGGTGGGGTGTGCTGCTTGCGGCAAGAGCGTCTCCTCCAGGAAGCGGTCGACGGACGAAGGAGTGTCGACGGACGAACGAGTCAAGCTAGCAGGCGCCTTAGGACGGTGACGGCGACCGGTCCGCTCAACGGCCCTCGGACAGCCAACGGGCGGCCCGGACGGCCCGCGCGCGCACCGCGTCCAGCTCGTCACCGAGCGCCGTCACGTGGCCGATCTTGCGTCCGGGGCGGACCTGCTTGCCGTACAGGTGGACCTTGACGGCCGGGTCCTCGGCGAGCAGGTGGTGCAGCCGCTCGTCGATGGACAGGCCGTCGGCCTCCCCGCCCAGAACATTCGCCATCACCACGAACGGGGCCGTCAGTGACGTGTCACCCATCGGGTAGTCCAGCACCGCGCGCAGGTGCTGCTCGAACTGAGACGTCCGCGCGCCCTCGATGCTCCAGTGCCCGGAGTTGTGTGGGCGCATCGCCAGCTCGTTGACCAGCAGGTCCGTGCCGGTGTCGAACAGCTCGACCGCCAACAGCCCGACCACGCCGAGGGCGTGGGCGATGTCGATGGCGAGCTTCTGGGCGGCCACAGCCCGGTCGGTCGGCATGTCCGGGGCCGGGGCGATCACCTCGACGCAGATGCCGTCCCGCTGCACCGTCTCCACCATCGGGTAGACGGCGACCTGCCCGAACGGCGACCGGGCCACCATGACGGCGACCTCGCGCCGCAGCGCGACCCGCTCCTCGACGATGAGCGGCGTGCCGGTAGCCACCAGCTCGACGGCCTGCTCCTCGTCGATGACGACCCAGACGCCCTTGCCGTCGTAGCCGCCGCGCGTCGCCTTGGCGATCACGGGCCAGGCGGTCTCGGCGGCGAAGGCGACGATGTCGGCGGCGTCGGCGACCGGGCGCCAGCGTGGCGCGGGGGCGCCGAGCGCGGTGAGGCGTTCGCGCATCGCCTGCTTGTCCTGCGCGAAGCGCAGCGCGTCGGCCGGCGGATACACGGCGACGCCCTCGGCGGCCAGCGCCCGGATGTGTTCTCCAGGCACGTGCTCGTGGTCGAAGGTGACCACGTCGCAGCCCTTGGCGAAGGTGCGCAGGGCGCTCAGGTCGGTGTGTCCGCCGATCTGCACGTCGGCGGCGACCAGCGCGGCGCCATCCTCTGGTGAGGTGGCGAGCACTTTCAGTGACTGACCGAGCGCGATGGCTGCCTGGTGGGTCATCCGGGCCAGCTGACCGCCGCCCACCATGCCCACCACGGGGAGTCCGGTACGGGTGTCCATCTCGCCGGACAGCCTAGACCATCGCTTCGGGGGCGCCCGGCCGGCGACCGGTCAGGGACTGATCAGCGTCCGGTCAGGGACTTCAACAAGACGGAAACGTCGGTCGTGGGCTGCTCGCAGGCGAAATCCCGGCAGACGTGAGCCGTCGCCGCGCCGTTGATCCTGGTGCGGCCGGCCAGCAGCGGCGCCCCGTCGGCGTCCGGCGATCCGGCCACCACGACCGCGCCCGCCGGCGCGGCCCACAGCGCCGCCGCGACCAGCGGATCCCCCGCCGGGTCGTCGGTGACGACGGCGATCTCGTACGGGCCGGACAGCAGCGCCTCCCCCACCGCGCAGGCGTAGCCGGTGGCCCGCGGGTGCCTGGCCGCCGCCGGGGCGATCGTCGCCAGCGCCGCCTCGGCCGCGGACCGGTACCGGGTCTGCCCGGTCAGCGCGGCGTAGGCGACCAGCGCCGCGCAGACCGCCGACTGTCCGGACGGGGTGGCGTTGTCGGTCGGGTCGGCGGGTCGGGTGATGAGCGGGTGGGCGTCGTCCGCGGTGTCGTAGAAGCCGGCCCCCTCACGGCCGAACCGGGCCAACGCGACGTCGAGCAGCTCGCCGGCCCGGCGCAGCCACACCCCGTCGCCGGTGAGCTGGTGGAGCGCGCAGAACGCCTCAGCGACCGCGCCGTAGTCCTCCAGCACCCCGGCCGGGGCGCCGGCGACCCCGTCCCGGGACACCCGCCGGAGCCGGCCGTCGACCAGGTGGACGGCCGCGAGCAGCTCGCCTGCGGCGACGGCGGCGTCGCTAGCGGCGACCGCTGCCGCGGCGGCGCCGTCGACGTCGTCTGCGGGCCCGGTCGACGGGCCCGCAGACGTCGGAGCCGGCGACAGGTCCGGGATGGACGGGAGTTGGGTGAGCGCCGCCAGCCGCGCGAACTCGGCGAGCGCGGTCACCGCGTACCCGTTCCACGCTGCGACGACCTTGTCGTCCCGGGCCGGCTGAGGTCGGGCGGCGCGGGCCGCCAACAGCGCCGCCCGCGCTACCCGCCACCGGTCTCTGATCGCCGGGTCGGCCGCGTCAATGTCCCGGGCCAACCGGAGCACCGACGTGCCGTGTTCGAACGTTCCGCCGGCGGTCACCGCGAACAGGTCGGCCGCCCACGCCCCGTCCTCGGGGCCGAGGACCTCGACGAGCTGGGTCGGCGTCCAGGCGTAGGTGAGCCCCTCGACGCCGTCGGCGTCGGCGTCCAGCGCCGAGGCGAACCCGCCCTCGGCGGTGCGCAGGTCACGCAGCAGAAACTGGGCGGTCTCGGCGGCGACCCGACCGGCCAACCGGTCCCCGGTGAGCCGCCACAGCTGGGTGTAGCCGCGCAGCAGCAGCGCGTTGTCGTAGAGCATCTTCTCGAAGTGCGGGACCGTCCAGGTCTCGTCGACGCTGTACCTGGCGAAGCCGCCGCCGAGCTGGTCGTAGAGGCCGCCGCGGGCCATCGCCTCGGCGGTGTGCCGGACGGTCTCCAGGGCCCGCTCGTCGCCAGCGCGCTGGTGCCGGCGTAGCAGGAACAGCAGGTTGAGGTGTGGCGGGAACTTGGGCGCGCCGCCGAACCCGCCGTGGGCGTCGTCGTGCTGGCGGACCAGGGTCGCGGCGGCCGCGTCGAGCGTCGCCGGCGTCATCGGGGCCCCGCCGCGCCCGATGGCCTGCGCCCCGGCCACCGCCTCGACGACAGCCCTGCCCTGCGCCAGGACGGCGCCCCGCTGCTCGGCCCAGGCGGACCGGATCGCCCCGACGACCTCAAGGAGCTGCTCGCGCGACAGGTACGTGGCGCAGAAGAACGGCTCGCCGTCGCCGGTGGCGAAGACGGTCATCGGCCAGCCGCCGTGGCCGGTCATCGCCTGGGTCGCGGTCATGTACACGGCGTCGACATCGGGGTGTTCCTCCCGGTCGACCTTGATGGACACGAATCCGTCCCGCAGGGCCGCGCCGACCGTGTCGTCCTCGAACGACTCGTGCGCCATGACGTGGCACCAGTGGCAGGCCGAGTATCCGACGGAGATCAGCACGGGCACGTCCCGGCGGCTGGCCTCGGCCAGGGGCTCCGGACCCCACGGCCACCAGTCCACCGGGTTGGCAGCGTGCTGCTGAAGGTAGGGCGAGGTGGCGTCACCGAGCCGATTCATCCGGCCAGCGTCTCACACGACGTGGCCCGCCGGCGGGCGGGAACGGGCCTGAGAGCGCCGGCGAGCCGGCTGTCGCTCAGGAGACGCCGTCGGCCCGCAGCGGGACGATCCTGGCCTGCGCGTTGTCGCGCAGCGCCCGCAGCACCCCGAGCACCTTCTCCGGCGGCATCGGCCGGAAGAAGTGGTAGCCCTGGGCGGAGGTGCAACCCAGGGCGGTCAGCGCCGCCCGTTGATCGGCGGTCTCGACGCCTTCGGCCACCACCCGCAGCCCCAGTTCGCGGGCCAGGTCCACGGTGGTGCGCACGATCGCCGCCGCCTCCGGCGAGTCGACCATGCCGGCGACGAACTCCCGGTCCACCTTCAGCTCGTCGACCGGGACCCTGGTCAACAACGTCATCGACGAGAAGCCGGTGCCGAAGTCGTCGACGGCCAGCTGCACGCCGGTGGCCCGCAGCCCGGCCAGCACCTCGTCGATGACGGCCAGCTCGCTCATCATCACCGTTTCGGTGATCTCCAGAACGAGCCGGTGCGCGGGCACCTGGTGCCGGCGCAGCAGCTCGGCGACGTCGGCGGGCAGACGCGGGTCGAGCAGGCTGCGGGCCGACACGTTCACCGAGATCGGCACCAGCAGCCCGTTGAGCGCCCAGTCCGCGGCGGTGGCCAACGCCCGGTCGATGACGTACTGGGTGAACGGGGCGAGCAGGTCGCTGCTCTCGATGACCGAGATGAACTCCCCCGGCGCCAGCGGCCCGCGGCGCGGGTGCTTCCAGCGGATCAGCGCCTCGACGCCGGTGGCGTCCCCAGTCTTGAGGTCGACCGCCGGCTGCAACGCCAGAACGAGCTGGTCGTCGACGGCCAGCGCCGCCCGTAGCTCGGCCAGCAGCGCGAGCTGGTTGGTGCTGGCGGCGTCGCGGGCGCTGTCGTACCAGCCGACGCTGCCGCCGCCGGATTTCGCCTGGTACATCGCCCGGTCGGCCCGGCGCACCAGCTCGGTCATCGTCGCGGTGCCCGCCGAGGCGATGACCACCCCGACCGACGCCTCGACCGACAGCGCCACCCCGGCGACCTCGACCGGCACCGCCAGCTCCTCGGCGATCTGCCGGGCCCGGCGCAGCGCCACCGCTCGCGGGGCGGCCCGGTCCCGCTCCGGCAGGCCGGGCAGGTCCAGCGCGCACACCGGCTCCGGGGCGCTGTCGCTGGGCGCGACGAGCATCGCGAACTCGTCCCCGCCGAGGCGCGCCAGCAGCTCACCCTGTCGGGTGAGTCGGCGCAGCCGACCGGCGACGACCCGCAGCAGCTCGTCGCCGGCGGCGTGCCCGAGGGTGTCGTTGACCTCCTTGAAGTCGTTGACGTCCAGCAGCAGCAGCCCGACCGGCTCATCGGCGGGCAGCCGGCGCAGCGCGGTGTCACCCTCGGCCAGCAGCGCAGCCCAGTTGATCAGCCCGGTGAGCGGATCGTGCTGTTCGGCGTAGGTGGACCGGGCCTCGACCATCCGCAGCCGGCGTTGGCTGGCGGCGTTGTCGAGGGCGGCGGCGAGAGCGTCGCCGAGGGCGCCGAGCAGCAGCTCGTCGCGGGCGGCCGAGTCGGCTTCGGCGGGGCGGAACATCCGCAGCCAGGCGACCTCCCCGCCGGCGCCGGTGAGCCTGCGGGTCACCGACGACCCGCCGGTGGCGGCGGCCGGCTGGTGACCGTCCACGTAGCGCCGCCACAGCCCGTACGGCCGGCGGACGTCCAGCTCGACCCAGGCCGCGCCGAAGATCTCCCGGGCCCCGCGCAGTCCCGCGCGGGCCACCTCGGCCTCGTCGAGCTGGTTGAGCCGGCTGGTGGCCTCGGCGAGCGCGCGCCAGGCCCGCCGCTCGTCGCCGGCGCGAAGCCGGTGCGCGTAGGTCTGGTGCAGCAGCCACAGGACCGGGGCCAGCAGCGGCAGCCACCGCGGTTCGCGGGCGAGGATGGCGACCGCCGCCAGCCCGGCGACGGTGTTGCCGACGAGGGTGAGGCTGGCGCCGTGCACGGCCCGCATCGTCAACAACCAGTAACGCCTGCGGTGCCAGATGGCGGCCGAGGCGGTCCGGGCAGCGGTGCTCGCCAGGTGGAGCGCGGCGGCGGCCAACGCGAGCACGACCGCCAGCTCCGGGGTCCACGGCGCGCCGACGGTCGGCGAGACGAGCGCGACAACCCCGGCGATGGCGGCGGTGGCCGCGACGACGGCCGCGACGTGCCTGCCGTGGCGGCGGGACCTGCCGGGGTCACCACGGGCCTGGAGCCACCACGCGATCCCCGCCCCGACGGCGGTGGCGCTGACCAGCAACTCCCACGGCAACAGGTGCAGCCCGACGATGATGGCGGCCTCGCCCCAGCAGACGTTGAGCACGACGGAGCCCAGACGGAGCCGCAGCACAGCGACGTGGGCGACAGCGGTGGCGACCGCGACGACCGCCCACCGCCAGGCGAAAGGCGCTACGGCTGCGGGTTCCCGAAGGACAGAAATCAGGCCGATGGCGATGGCGACGACGGCCGCGCCCGAGAGCGCCGCGGAGAGCACCTGCCCCGCGCGGCGCTGCTTCCGCACGCTGAGGTGCGACGACGGCACTGGCCGTTGCCTCCTTCCGCATACGGAGCGGAGGACAATTCCCTCCCCGCGGGAAGGCTAAGCCAAACCGGATTTCCGCAACAGGGGCACCCCGCGATAACTGAAGCCCCGGCGTACCCTCAGGTCACTTTCGTTCAGCGGCCGGCGGTGGCCGGCGGCTCGCCCGACCCCTGCCGCGGAACGACCCCGGCGGCGTCGGTGGGGAATTCTCGCGGGAGTCGACGCAGCCGGGTGTTCATGTTCCGGATGAGCAGCACGGTGACGATCGCCACCAGCACGACGAACAGCGCGCCGAGCGGCCCGGCGAGGCCGCCGACCCGGGTGTCGCCGAAGTTGTTGACCCGGGGCGGCTGGGTGGGCTCGACGCCCGCCGTCGCGTCCAGGCTGCCGACCAGCGCGGTCGCCCCCTCCAGCAGCGGGACGAGTTCGGTGATCATGTTGCGCCGCCCTTTCCGGTACGTGGACCCGGCTCCACGGTACGGCTAGCGCAGGCCGGCGAACAGATCGGTCTCCGGAAGCCGCGTCTCGATGGCCGCCTTGGCCAGCTCGTAGTCCTCGGTGGGCCAGTGCCGGGCCTGCACCTCCAGCGGGGCCCGGAACCAGAAACCGTCCGGGTCGACCTGGGTGGCGTGGGCGCGCAGGGCGTCGTCGCGGGTGGCGAAGTGCTCGGCGCACGGGACGCGGGTGGTGACCCGGGGGCCACGGTCGCGGGTCGGGTCGGAGAACCAGTTGTCGAGCATCTCGCCGTAAGGGGACTCCAGCCCCTCGGCGAGCATCCCGGCGTGCAGCGCCTCGAACTTCATCCGGGTGAAGGTGTGGTGGTAGTACAGCTTCGCCGGCTGCCACGGCGCCCCGGCTTCGGGGAACTGCTCCGGATCACCGGCGGCGTCGAAAGCGATCGAGCTGATCGTGTGGGTCATGATGTGGTCCGGGTGCGGGTAGCCGCCGTCCTCGTCGTAGGTGAGGATGACGTGCGGCCGGTGCCGCCGGACGATCTCCACGAGGCGGCGGGCCGCGAACTGGGCGTCCTCGCGGGCGAAGCAGCCGTCCGGCAGCGGCGGCAGCGGGTCGCCCTCCGGAAGCCCGGAGTCGACGAAACCGAGCCACTCCTGCCGGACGCCGAGGATCGCCCGCGCGGCGTCCATCTCCGCTCGACGGATGTTGGCGATGTCGGCGAGCACGTCGGGGCGGTCGAGCTTGGGGTTGAGGACGCTGCCGCGCTCGCCGCCGGTGCAGGTCACCACGAGCACGTCGACGCCTTCGGCGACGTACTTGGCCATGGTGGCGGCGCCCTTGCTCGACTCGTCGTCGGGGTGGGCGTGGACCGCCATGAGGCGCAGTTGCTCAGCCACCGCTGGCTCTCCTTCGTCGGCTCCCGGGCCACCGGGGAAGCCCCGGGGCCACCTGGGATGATGGTCACCGAACATTCTGGCCGAGAGCAACCGACGGGAGGCGCCCGGGTGACGATCCACAACGCCCCGGTCTTCCCTGCCGGCCGGTACGGCCGGCGGCGTCAGCCGGACGGGCGGCGGCACCGGGCGGTGCTGGTCGTGGGCGCGGTCGTCGCGGTCGGGGCCGCCACCGCCATCGGCGTCCGCGGGTACCAGCTCATCGGCGACCCGGACTTCCAGCCGCAGACGATCGCCTACGAGCCGTTGTCGGACAGCGCCTTCTCGGTGCGGTTCCAGGTGAACCTGCCCGACGGCGCGGCCGCCGTGTGCTCGGTGCGGGCGCGGGACCGCGCCGGCGCGGTCGTCGGCCGGGTCGAGGCCCCGGTGCCGGCCGGCGCGCCGGTGCAGGAGGTCGTCCTGGCGACGTCGGGGCGCGGTTTTGTCGGCGAAGCGGTGCGCTGCCGGCGGGGTTGACCCGAGGAGAATTGACAGGGCAGTTGGCGAACCCGCTGTTAGAGTTGGTGGTTCTACGCACGTCGCCCCCGCGCCGCTGCCCGTCCTCGACGGCGTCGGCCGCCAGCGCCGACCTGGGCGCATTCGTCCGGGTAGGAGCTGTTACGGGGGCGGCGTCACGTTTTTCCCCGAAGCGAGGAGTTCGTCCGTGTCCACGACTGACCGCGAAGCCACGACCTGGCTCTCCCAGGACGCATTCGACCGCCTTCAGGCCGAGTTGGACGAGCTCATCGCGGCCCGTCCCGCGGTCGCCGCGGAGATCAACGCCCGCCGCGAGGAGGGCGATCTGCGGGAGAACGGCGGTTACCACGCCGCACGCGAGGAGCAGGGTAAGCAGGAAGGGCGAATCCTTTACCTGCGGGAGCTGCTGCGTACTGCCAAGGTCGGCGCCGCCCCCGAGGCCGGCGTGGTCGGACCGGGCATGGTCGTCACGATCTACTTCGAGGGTGACCCGGACGACACCGAGACCTTCCTGCTCGGGTCGCGCGAGATCGCCGCGACGACCGACCAAACCGTCTACAGCCCAGAGTCCCCGATCGGGGCCGCCGTCCTCGGCTCCGCCGCCGGACAGGCCGTCAGCTACACCACGCCGACCGGCGCCCAGGTGAGCGTCACGGTGGTGAGCTTCGCGCCGTTCAGCGACTAACCAGTCACGCGCCTCAGGACGCGGCCGGCAATACGCCGGCCGCGTCCTTTACTGTGCGTTTGTTGATCATGACGGCCAGCTAATTTGCCAACATCTATCGACAAAAGGTTTTATGTGACCAAGGATTTCGACAACCGCCAATACGTTCTATGGTTGCGCGGATATCCCGCCCCTACCCACTCGTGCCAAGAGGTCACACATGAGCCGTCGACTCACCGCCGCCATCAGCGCGGCCCTCACCGCCGCCACCCTCATGCTCACCCCGGTCGCCGCGGCGGCAGCCCCCACAGCCACCGACCCGGGACAGCGGATCGTCGGCGGCCGGCCCGCCGCCGAGGGCGCCTACCCGTTCATGACCTACCTCAGCATGGGGTGCGGTGGCTCGCTCATCTCGCCGGACATCGTTCTCAGCGCAGCGCACTGTTTCGAGCAGAGCAGCTCGGTCACCATGTACACCGGAAGGGTCAACTGGCGCAGCGGCGAAATGCGCTCCAGCGCGGGAATCCGCAAGGGGCGAACCGCCACCGACCGCGACTGGGCCGTCATCAAACTCAACCGACCCTCCACCATCCAGACCTTCGTCAAGCTGCCGACCAGCGCCAACCTGGACAGTGGACCGATGTTCCGGGCCATCGGCTGGGGCGCTACCTCCGAAGGCGGCGCCGGCAGCCCGACGCTGCGCGAGGTCAACCTGCCGTTCGTCTCGGACCAGCAGTGCCGCGAGGTGGTGGCGGCCCAGGAGATCTGCGCCGGCGACGTGCGCAACGGCCAGATCGACACCTGCCAGGGCGACTCGGGCGGGCCGCTGCTGGCCCAGCACAACGGCGCCTGGGTGGTGGTCGGTCTGACGAGCTGGGGCCAGGGCTGCGCCCGGCCCGGCAACCCGGGGCACTACACCCAGGTCAGCTACTTCCTGCGGGACATCAGGAACGCGATCACCCAGCTCGGGGGCCAGCAGCCGCCGGCCTGACCACCGACGAGGGCAGGGCGGGCAAGCTGCCGCGTTCTCAGCGGAAGGTGACCTCGTAGCCGGCAGCCCGTAGCGCCCGCACCAGCTCCCCGGAGTGCTCTCCCCCGCGGGTCTCCACCGACAGGCTGACGGCGACCTCGCCGAACCCGAGTCGCGGATCGTGCCGACGGTGCTCGACATCGGACACGTTGGCCCGGCTGTCGGCGATGAGCGCCAGCAGCCGGGCCAGCTTGCCCGGACGGTCCGCGCAGCGCACCGTGAACCGTAGGAAACGCCCGGCGGCCGCCAGTCCATGCTCGATGAGCTTCATGAGCAGCAACGGGTCGACGTTGCCGCCCGAGAGCACCGCCACCGCCGGCGTGCCCACAGCCACTTTCCCGGTGAGAAGCGCCGCCGCAGCCGCCGCGCCGGCCGGCTCCACCATGAGCTTGGCCCGCTCCAACAGCATCAGCATCGCCCGGGACAGGTCGTCGTCCGAGACGGTGACCACGTCATCCACCAGGTCGCTGACGTGAGCGAAGGTCAGGTCGCCCGGGATGCCGACCGCGATGCCGTCGGCGATGGTGCTGTACGACGCCAGCCGCACCGGATGCCCGGCGGCCAACGAGGGCGGAAACGCCGCCGCCCCCACCGCCTGCACGCCGACCACCCGCACATCCGGCCGAAGCGCCTTCACGACGACCCCGATCCCCGAGACGAGACCGCCGCCGCCGACCGACGCGACGATCGTCGCGGCCTCCGGCAACGCGGCCAGGATCTCCAACGCCACCGTGCCCTGACCGGCGATGACGTCCGGATGGTCGAACGGGTGGATGAACACCGCCCCGGTGCGGTCGGCGAACTCACGGGCGGCCACCAGCGCCTCGTCCACGGTGGCGCCGGTCAACTCGACGTCAGCGCCGTACGAACGGGTCGCCGCCACCTTCGGCAGCGGCGCGCCGACCGGCATGAACACCGTCGACCGGATACCAAGCAGGCCCGCGGCCAAGGCCACCCCCTGGGCGTGGTTGCCGGCGCTGGCCGCCACCACGCCCCGCGCCCGTTCCACGGAACTCAGCCCGGAGATACGGACGTAGGCCCCACGGACCTTGTAGGAGCCGGCCCGTTGCAGGTTCTCGCACTTGAGCCACACCGGGCCGCCGGCGATCTCCGACAACGGCGACGAATGCTCCAACGGGGTGTCCCGGACGACGCCCGCGAGCGTCTTCGCCGCCGCCTGGACATCGGCGATCGTCACCAGTTCACGCATGGGGTGATCGTGCCACCCCGACCCGCGGACCGCGAGTGGCTCTTACCGCGCCGACGCCACCCGTGGGAACGTCGGCGCGTGCCGGGGCCACGGGTTGGCCAGCTCAAGCTGGCCGGCCAACGCCAGCAGCGTCCGTTCGCTGCCGGCCGGGCCGACCAGCTGCACCGCCAACGGCAGCCGGTCCGCTCCGACGCCGACCGGCACGCTCAGCGCGGGCAGCCCGGCGACGTTCCACGGCGCGGCGTACGGGGCGTACCGCAACGACGCGGCCACGTTCGCCGCCCAGCCGCCGGCCGCCCAGCCGCCGGCCCGGGGCAGCGGCGCCGCCAGGACCGGGGTGAGCAGCACGTCGAAGCGCCGGGACGGGAAGAAGGCGTGCGCCCGGGCCCGCCAACGTTCCCGGTCGACCTGACGTACCAGGCCCAGCCGCAGCATGGCCGCGCCGACCGCGGCGTGCCGCCGGGAGCGGGCCTGCAACTGCCGGCCGTCCAGGCCGAGATCGAGGATCTTGCGGTGGGCGCCGGCGAACCACAGCGGGCCGTTGCGCAACGCCGCCGAGGCGTACCCCGGATCGCCGATCGCGGCGTCGTGGCCGGCGGCGACCAGGAGCCGGGCTGCGGTCGTCACCGCGTCCCGGTTCGCGGCGTCCGGCCAGATCCCGGGGACCGGCGACCGCAGCGACACCGCCACCCGCAGCCGTCCGGGCGGCTTCAGCGGAGTGGGCGTTCGGCCGGCGAGGACATCGAGGCCGAGCGCGGCGTCGGCGACGCAGCCGGCGAGAATGCCGTGCTCGACCATGCCGAACCACTCGTCGGTGTCGTCGTCGGCGGGAACAACGCCGCTGCCGGGCTTGACGCCGACGACCCCGCAGCAGGCCGCGGGAATGCGGATGGAGCCGAGGCCGTCGTTGCCGTGGGCGATCGGGACCATGCCAGAGGCGACCGCCGCCGCCGACCCGCCAGACGAGCCGCCGGGGGTCCGGTCGGTGCGCCACGGGTTGCGCGTCGCCCCGGACGTGTCGTCGGTGACCGCCCACAGCCCCAGTTCGGGCATCCGGGTGATCCCGACGACCACCGCGCCCGCGCCGCGGAGCCGCCGGACGACCTCGTGGTCGTGCTCGGCGACCGGCTGGACGGCGCCGTTGACGCCGTGACCGGTCGGGAGCCCGGCGACCGCGGTGTTCTCCTTGACGACTACGGGCACCCCGGCCAGCGGCAGATTCGCCAGGTCAGGCTGCTCGTCGACCTTCTCCGCCTCAGCCACGGCGGCCGCCGAGCGGACCGTCCGGAGCGCCGAGACGATCGGCTCCGCCACCGCGATGTGCTCCAGATGGTCGACGACGACCCGCGTCGCCGAAGCGTCGCCGCGCCGCACCGCTCGGGAGATCTGTTTGGCGGTCGCGCCAACCCACGTCGGCACGGGCTCCGACATGCTCACCTACCTGTTCAGTTGGGAGTGACGGGGACCTTCAGCCGAGCGCCGACGACAGGTCGACCAGCAGATCGTCAACGTTCTCGATGCCCACCGACAGTCGCACGAGATCAGCGGGCACTTCAAGGGGCGATCCGGCGGCGCTGAGGTGCGTCATCCGTCCGGGGTGCTCGATCAACGACTCGACCCCGCCGAGCGACTCGGCCAGCAGGAACACCTTGGTGCGCTCGCAGACGTCGACCGCCGCGGCCTCGCCGCCGACGACCCGGAACGACACCATGCCGCCCATCCGGCGCATCTGCTTGACGGCCGTGCCGTGGCTGGGGTGCTCGGGCAGTCCGGGATAGATCACCTGGGCGACCCTGGGGTGTCGGGTGAGGAACTCCACGACCCGCTCGGCGTTGTCGCAGTGCCGGTCCATCCGTACCGCGAGGGTCTTGAGGCCGCGCAGGGTCAGCCAGGCGTCGAACGGGCCGTTGATCGCGCCCATGGCGTTCTGGTGGAACTCGACCTGCGCGCCAAGCTCCTGGTCGGCGAAGACCAGCGCTCCGCCGACGACGTCAGAGTGCCCGCCGATGTATTTGGTGGTCGAGTGGACGACAACGTCCGCGCCGAGCGCCAGCGGCTGTTGCAGGTACGGCGAGGCGAAGGTGTTGTCGACCACGCACAGCGCCTCACGTTCGTGGGCGAGCTGCGCCACGGCCGCGATGTCGGCGACGTTGAGCAGCGGGTTCGTCGGCGTCTCCAGCCAGACGATCCGGGTGTGCGCGGTGATCGCCGCCCGGACGGCGTCGATGTCGGTGACGTCGGCGGCGGTCCAGTCCACGCCCCACCGCTCGGCGACCTTGGCGAACAGCCGGTAGGTGCCGCCGTAGGCGTCGTCGGGGATGACGACGTGGTCGCCGGGCTGGCAGACGGTACGTAGCAGGGTGTCCTCGGCGGCCAGTCCACTGGCGAACGCCAACGCGCGCCGGCCGCCTTCGAGCGCGGCCAGACACTCCTGGAGGGCGTCCCGGGTCGGGTTGGACGAACGGCTGTACTCGTAGCCTTTCCGGGGCTTGCCGACGCCGTCCTGCAGGTAGGTTGAGGTCTGGAAGATCGGTGGGATCACCGCCCCGGTGTGCGGGTCGGGCGCCTGGCCGGCGTGGATCGCGAGAGTCTCGAAGCCGTACGTCATGCCGTCGAGGCTAGCCCGCGGACGGACCTGACGCCCGCTGGTCCCCTAGGGTCGCGCCTTGTGGAGTGTGTCTTCTGCGCGATCGTGGCCGGCGCGCCGGCGCACCGGGTCGCCGACGAGCCGGCCGGGGTGGCGTTCCTCGACGTCCGCCCGGTGTTCAAGGGCCATGTGCTGGTGGTGCCGCGGGCACATGTGCCGGTCCTCACGGACCTGCCCGAACAGCAGCTGGCTCCGTACTTCGGGCTGGTCCGGCGGGTGGCGGCGGCCGTCGAGGCGGGCCTGGGCGCCGGGGGGACGTTCGTGGCCATGAACAACCGGGTGTCCCAGTCGGTGCCGCACCTGCACACTCATGTGGTCCCCCGGACCAGGGGGGACGGGCTGCGTGGCTTCTTCTGGCCCCGGACCCGCTACACCGACGACGCGGACGCGACCGAGGCCGCCGCCCGGGTGCGCGCCGCGCTGGGCTGACCGCCGCCTGGCCCGGCCATGTCGTGCCGTCGCCGGCCGTGCCCGCTCAGGGCAGCTGACGCCAGTGGGCGCCGATCAGCGGGGTCAGCGCGACGAGCAGGTACAGCGCACCGGCGACGAGCAGCACGCCGCTGGCGCCGAAGCGCTCGCTGGCGAAGCCCGCCCCGAGGGCGCCGATCGGCATGGCCGCCCAGCAGCCGGCCCCGACCGCGCCGAACACCCGCGCCCGCATGTTCGCCGGCACCCGGGCCAGCTCGGCGGTCTCCAGCAGCGGATTGATCGCCCCGGCGGCGAACCCGGCGAGGACGAAGACGCCGACCAGCGGCCACAGCGACCACCCGGCGGCCAACGCCAGGAAGGGCGGCGGGCCGGCGATGACGAAGGCCAGCACCAGCGTCGCCCGCTTCGGCAGCCGGTGCCCGACGGCCCCGTACAGCAGCGACCCGATAAGCGCGCCGCCGCCCATGACCCCGACGAGCAGGCCGAGAGCCGCCGCGCCGCCGAGCCGCTCGTTGGCGACGACCGGCAGCAGCACACTCGCCTTGGCGGCGTCGAACAGGTTCGTGACGACGACCAGGAGCACGATCGCCCGCAGCAGCGGGTCCCGGGCGACGAACCGGACGCCGGCCCCGAACGCCGCCCAGTACCCGCCGGCGTCGGGCTCGTCGTCGACGGTGGGTTGGAGGGCACGCGGCACGAAGGCCGCGACGACGAGCGCGGCGGCGGCGAAGGTGGCGGCGTCCACGGCGATGGCGGTCTCGGCGCCGGCGACCGCGACGAGCGCCCCGGCCAGCGGAGCGCCAACCAGCCAGGACGCGCGGTGGGTGGCGCCGAAGAACCCGAGCGCACGCTCGACCGGGACGCCGGCCAGAGCGGCGGCGTCGGGCAGCAGCGCGGCGCGGGCCGTCTGGCCGGGCGTGTCGAGCAGTCCGGAGAGGAAGACCAGGGCGATGACGGCCCAGATCGGCAGGCCGCCGACGAGCGCCGCCAACGGGATGACCGCCATCGTCGCCCCGGACGCGAGATCGGCGACGATGCTGGCCCGCCGGTAACCGACAAGGTCGACCACGACGCCGCCGAAGACGCCGCCGATGATGACCGGCGCGAAGGCGAACGCGCCGGCGACGCCGGTAAGGACGGCCGAGCCGGTCTCGGCGAGGACGTACAGCGGCAGCGCGACCAGCGTGATCATGTTGCCGGTGAGCGACGCGCCGTGCGCGGCGATGAGCGCGACCAGCGGGCCAGGACGACGGGCCGGGGTGACCGGTGTGGTGTCAGCCGGGGCGGTCAGCGCGCCGGTCACGGCTCGGTCCGGAAGGCGTGGTAGATCATCGCGACCGGACGCGCGTCGGGACGGCTGGAATCGCTGCGGGCGTCCCAGCGTTCGGCGAGGGCTTCCAGCTCGCCACGTAGCTCGGCCAGCTCGTCGGCAGTGAGGTGGATCATGGTGTCGCCGCTGATGCTGGCCCGCACCCACTCCGACGGCAGGGTCGGCTCCGCCGCGAGGGCCTTCTCAAGGCTGTCGAGATAGCCGGCGAGGATGGCCCGACGCAGCACGGTCATGGCCAGCTGGCGTTCCGGGTCGCCGTGCGCGTCCAGAGGCTCGAACTCGGTGCTGGCGTGGGCGGCCCGCCACCAGCTCTCGCGACGGTCCCGGGCGAGTTCGGGGGCTGGCTCGACGAAGCCGTGCCGGGCGAGCGTGCCCAGGTGGTAGCTGACGGACCCGACCGCCTCGTCGACGAGGGCGCTGAGCGCGCCGACGCTCTGCGGACCGTGGGTGCGCAGCTCGCCGAGCAGCCGGAGCCGGGTGGGGTGGCCGAGGGCGCGCATGGCGGCCGGGTCGGTGAGACGCAGGCGTCTGGGTTCGGACATGAGCCCGAGCGTAATTCCACAAGGAGTCTCGTACAAGAGTCCTTGTGGAATTTGTGAGGCATGCTTGGCGTCGGCACGGAAAGGAGCACAGCCATGTTCGGCAACCACCACACCCCCGCCACCCACCCGGTTCTCGGCCAACCGCTGACCGGCCCCTGGCCCGAGGACCACGAGACCGCCGTGGTCGGCATGGGCTGCTTCTGGGGCGCCGAACGGATCTTCTGGCAGCTCCCCGGCGTCGTCAGCACCGCAGCCGGATACGCCGGCGGTCACGCCCCCGACCCCGACTACCGGTCGGTGTGCGGCGGCGGCACCGGGCACGCGGAGGTCGTCCAGATTGTCTTCGACCCAGCCGCCACCAGCTACGAGCGGATCCTCAAGGCGTTCTGGGAAAACCACGACCCCACCCAGGGCGATCGGCAGGGCAACGACGTCGGCAGCCAGTACCGGTCAGCGATCTACACCACCAGCGAGCGACAGGCCGAGCTGGCCCGATCGTCCCGGGACGCGTTCGCGCCCGTCGTCGCCGCCGCCGGGCTCGGACCGATCACCACCGAGATCGCGCCGCTGGCGCGGTTCCACTACGCCGAGGAGCACCACCAGCAGTACCTGCACAAGAACCCGGGCGGATACTGCAACCACGGCCCCAACGGGATGACCTGCAGCATCGGAGTCGCACAGGGTGGCGGCTGAGCAAATCAGCCCGGCGGCCGACTGGTAGGGATGACCCGCACCGCACCGGCGCCCAGCCGGATCACGACATCCTCGGCGACCTTGGCCGACAGGTTCGCCGACTCCGCCACGTTCCAGCCGTCCCCGGCCGCTGTGGCCGCGCCGCTCCAGGTCGGGTGCAGCAGCGGGATGATGCCGTTCATCATCGTCGCGAAGGCTTCACCCTCGGCGACGGTACGGAAGGTGGTCACCGTGACGGCCGCGTCGCCCAGCGCGCAGGTGCCCCGGTCGGCGTATCGGTAGACCGACTCGTCCTTCTTCGCGTCCTTGCGGTAGCCGACACAGTTGAGATCCCCTGCCAGCGTCTCGGCCGAGGCCCCGAGATACTCGGCGGTGTTGAGACGGGACATGGCTGCCGGCGCCTGCCAGCCGGCCACGGCACCCACGGCAGCCAACGTCAGGCCGGCCGCCGCCAGCTTGACCGGACGACGGAGAGCGCGGCCAGCGGCGGGGACCTGAGCGGTAACAGTCACGGGTGCTCCTCCTGAGTCGTCAACCATCTACCTCAAATCCTACGGAGAGTGATGATGCTGGCGTGTCGGCCAGATCGGCGCCTACCGGGACTCAAAGGGCATGAACCATCGGCTGAACGAGGGTGGGCCCCGGCTTCCGCCGGGGCCCACCCTCGTTCAGTTCGTTCAGAAGGCACTTGGCTCAGGACGGCAACGGCGCGCAGAACACGAACGGCTTCAACTTCGGCGAGCCGTTGGTCTTCGTCCAAGAGAAACGCCACGACTGGTGGGTCGCGTCGGCTTCGTTCGCCTGAGACGTGTTCAACGTGAGATGGCCGAGTTGGCCAGCCGTCATGTCGTACCCGCCGAACACTGGGAAGGTGCCGGTCGTGCAGCTCACGGTCGCGGCCGTGTTGGTGCCCACGGTCACCTCAGCGCCCACGACCTTAGTGATCGAGAACGACGCCCCCGCCGGACCAGCGGGGCCGGCCGGACCCGTCGGGCCAGCGGGCCCCGGAGATCCGGTGTCGCCCTTCTCGCCCTGGGCGCCAGCGGCCCCGGTCGCGCCAACGGCGCCAGTGTCACCCTTCTCGCCCTGGGCGCCCTGAGTGCCCTGGGCGCCGGTCGCGCCGGCTTCGCCCTTATCCCCCTGGACGCCGGGCACACCCTGAAGGCCCTGTGCCCCCGGAACACCCTGCAAACCCTGAAGGCCCTCAGCGCCGGTGTCGCCCTTCTCGCCTTGGGCGCCGGTTTCGCCGGTGTCGCCCTTCTCACCCTGAGTTCCAGGAACGCCCTGGAGGCCCTGAAGACCCCTCTCGCCTTGGGCGCCGACCGCGCCGGTGTCGCCCTTCTCGCCGCTGGCGCCGGTCGCGCCCGTGTCGCCGTTCTCACCCTGGACCCCAGCCGCACCGGTCGCACCGGTCGCACCGATGTCACCCTTCTCACCGGTGGCGCCTTGAACGCCGACCGCGCCGGTGTCGCCCTTTTCGCCGGTGTCGCCCTTCTCGCCCTGGGCGCCAGCCGCGCCGGTGTCGCCCTTGTCCCCGCGGTCGCCCTTCTCGCCCTGCGCACCAGCAGCACCGGTCGCACCGTTGGCGCCTTGAGCACCAACTGCGCCCGTGTCACCCTTCTCGCCCTGAGCGCCAGCCGCTCCCGTGTCGCCCTTGTCCCCGCGGTCGCCCTTCTCGCCCTGCACACCAGCAGCACCGGTCGCACCTTGAGCGCCGGCGGCCCCCGTGTCGCCCTTGTCCCCGCGGTCGCCCCTCTCACCCTGGGCGCCGGTCGCGCCGGTCGCACCAGCGGCGCCGGTGTCACCCGTGGCGCCTTGAGCACCAGCTGCGCCCGTGTCACCCTTCTCGCCCTGAGCGCCGGCTGCCCCCGTGTCGCCCTTCTCGCCCTGAGCGCCGACTGCCCCCGTGTCGCCCTTCTCACCTTGAGCACCGGTGGAACCGGTGGCACCGGTCGCGCCCTTGGCGCCGGCTGGTCCGGCGGGGCCGGCCGGGCCGCGGTTGTTCCAGTTGATCGTCTTCTCGGTGCTGACGCAGCGCTTGCCAGCCTGGTAGTCGATAACGCGCAGCGCGCCAGTGATCTTGTGCCGGCAGCCTGTGATCACTCCCGTGCGGCTGTCGGGCACCGTGGCGTATGCGGCGGTGCCGACGCCCAAAACGATCCCAGCCGAGGCCAACGACATCGCGATGACCTTGCGCTTCTCTTTGCTGAGGAACATCCCACCAACTCCTTTGTCCAGTTCAGGAGCGGTCGCCGGCCTCAGCCAGAGACACCGCTTCCAAGGGTCGTCCTGACCGTAGGAGCCAGCGGGCGTCGTCCGATTCCTCCCAGAAGCTGCGCCCGCTAGCGAAGGGCCGCAATGAACGGCGCCCAGTGCGCGCCACGGCGCCCACCAGCCGGACAGAGATTCCGACACCACGCTCGTCACCCCCCGGCACACCCCACGCCGCCCAGGAAATCCGCGCCCCATGTCAGATCAACGCGCCCAGCGCTGGTCAAGGGCGGCGGCCGACGTGGTCGGCGGGCGAGAGATACGACGGGGTGGTTCCGCGGGGGGCTAGCGTTCGGATATGACCGAGAAGGCCGGAATGAGCCAGCGGACCATCGGGCGGGCTCAGGTGATGGCATACCGTTGGCGTGCCCACCAGCTTGACCGTCCAGCAGGCTGCGCCGATGACGCCGCCCTCCTCGACTTCGGCGTCCAGGACACCGGCAACGACGGGGCCGCCTGGGCGCTGGCCGTCCGGGGAGTCCGCCCGTCCGAGGCATCGATGCTGGCCTGGACGCTGCGCGGCGCGCCGCACCGGTACCGGCTGGCGGACGCGAAGGCTGTCACCGTCGCCACCGCGCCGCTGTCGGAAGCTGACGCGGCCTCCCGGATCTTCGACTCCTCGCGTGCCCTGCGCGCCGCAGGCATCGCCGTGTTGGAGGCGTTGACGCACGTAGCGGGCCTGACCCGGCGCATCGTCACGGGACCGATGGCCAAGGGAGCGGTGTCCACAGCCCTGACCGCTCAGCTCGACCGGCCGTACCTGCGCGAGTGCCGCCCGTGCCGCGCCGTCCACTGCGGAGAGATGACGTTTCGCCTGCCGGCGCTCCAGGCCGGGCTGGCGCTGACGCCTGGAACCTCGCCGCCGGTGCTGCGGCGGATCACCGGCGTCAGGCCGTCGCCGTACGCACGCCTCGGCGGCGACGCCGACGAACGCTTCCATGTCGTGCGCAACTACCTGCGCTTCTACGGGCCGGCCACCGTGCCGGAGGCGGCGAAGTTCCTGGACGCTCCGGTCCGGGACGTCCAGGCCGCGTGGCCGTCCGATGCGGTTCCGGTGACCCTCGACGACGACGGGCCCCGGGTGCGACGGCATGTCCTGGCAACCGATCTGGACGCGCTGACGGCCGCCGACGTCACTACCGGAGTGGCCCGGCTGGTCGGCCCGTACGACGCCTATCTTCAGGGCCGCGACCGGTCGGTGCTGGTACCGGACACCACCCGACACAAGGCGCTGTGGCCGGTGCTGGGCCGACCGGGCGCGGTGCTCGTGGATGGCGAGGTCGCGGGGGTGTGGCGGCCGCGCTCATCCGGGGGGAAGTTGAGTCTGCGGGTGGAGCTGTGGACGCCGCTGCGGCCGCCGGCCCGGAAGTCGCTCAGCGCGGAGGCTGAGCGGCTGGCCACGCACCGCGGATGCGCGCTGTCCAGCGTGGACGTCAGCTGACGGCGCCCGTTCACCGCTGGCGGGGCGGGAGCACGTCACCGGAGAGTTTGCGGGGGAATCCCGGTGTGTGCTCCCGCCCGCCGCTCCCGCCCATTGAACCGGGGAGAAACGCCTGGCCGGAGGCGTCGGGCCGGCGGAGGCTGTGCCGGCCACCAGATCCTGGGCGGGTTGGGTGCGGGACGATCACGACGCTGGCGGGGCGCCGGTTCCGTCGACCGCGGGTGGAAAGTCTGTAGTTGTCAGTTCCGTGCCACCGGGACTAACGCGTGAGTCACGGAAGAAAAACGGACAACGGGTGCGACTTCGCCCACGGCACGGTAGGCCGATCGGGTGATGAGCGCTCAGGAGCCCAGGTGAGCGAGCAGATCCTGACGGGTGAGCACCCCGGCCGGCTTGCCGTCGACGAGAACCATCGCGGCGTCAGACTTTTCCAACATGGCCACTGCCTCGCTCACCGGCTGCCCGCCACCGATCATCGGCAGGGCAGGCCCCGTGTGTTTGTCCACCATGTCGTGCAGGTGCGCGGCGCCGGAGAACAGCGCGTCCATCAGGTCCTTCTCAGCTAGTGAGCCGGCCACCTCGCCCGTCACCACCGGCGGCTCGGCCTTGAGCACAGGCAGCTGCGAGACGCCGTACTCGCGCATGTAGTCGATCGCGTCCCGAACCGTCTCGGTCGGGTGCACGTGCACCATCTGCGGCAGGCCGCCGCCCTTGTGGGCGAGCACGTCGGCGACAGTCGCCCCCACGCGGCCGGTGGACAGGAAACCGTACCGGGCCATCCAGTCGTCGTTGAAGATCTTCGACAGGTAGCCGCGGCCGCCGTCGGGCAGCAGGACGACGATGACGTCGTCGGGGCCGGCGTGCCGCGCCACTTCGAGCGCCGCTTCCGCGGCCATTCCGCAGGAGCCGCCGACGAGCAGGCCCTCCTCGCGGGCCAGGCGGCGGGTCAGGTCGAAGGATGCCTTGTCCGACACTTCGATGATCCGGTCGCAGACGCCCTTGTCGTACGTCTCGGGCCAGAAGTCCTCGCCGACGCCCTCGACGAGATACGGGCGGCCGGTGCCGCCGGAGTACACCGAGCCTTCCGGGTCCGCGCCGATGATCTGGACCCGGCCGTCGGAGACCTCCTTGAGGTACCGGCCGATGCCGGAGATGGTGCCTCCGGTGCCGACGCCGGCCACGAAATGGGTGATCCGTCCGTCGGTCTGCTTCCAGATCTCCGGTCCGGTCGACTCGTAGTGCGAGCGCGGGTTGTTGGGGTTGGCGTACTGGTTGGGCTTCCAGGCGCCGGGGATCTCCCTGGTCAGCCGGTCGGAGACGTTGTAGTAGGAGCGCGGGTCCTCCGGGGCCACGGCCGTTGGGCAGACGACGACCTCGGCGCCATACGCCCGGAGGACGTTCTGCTTGTCCTCCGACACCTTGTCCGGGCAGACGAAGACGCACCGGTAGCCGCGCAACTGGGCCACCAGGGCCAGGCCGACGCCGGTATTGCCGCTGGTCGGCTCGACGATGGTGCCGCCGGGCTTGAGTTCGCCGGAACGTTCGGCCGCCTCGACCATCCGCACCGCGATCCGGTCCTTGACCGAGCCACCGGGGTTGAAGTATTCGATCTTGGCCAACACGGTCGGCGCCATGCCCTCGGTGACGTTGCGTAGCCGCACCAGCGGCGTGTCCCCGATGGTGTCGACGATGTTCTCGAAGTAACGCACGGTGCTCCCTCACGAGGCTTCCCGACGCCCGTCGGCGTCGCCCGGAAAGCCTACGGCCTGCCGTCAGCCGACGACCTCGCCGGGAACAATCGCATCCCGCCGGGCCTCCCAGGCCAGGAAACGCTCGGTCTCCGAAAGGACCGCCCCGGCCAGCCAGGCCACCATGATCGCGTCGTCGCCGAGGCCCAGGGCCAGGAACAACCCCTCGGGAATGAGGTCGATCGGCGACACGATGTAAGCGGCCGCGGCGGCCATCGCCAAGGTGCGGGCGCCGCCGTCGTACTTGCCGCGCACCGTCGCCGCGATCATCCGTGGCAACGCCCCCAGTCGGGCCCCGAGAGACGGTCCGCCCCGGGCGCCGGCGGTGACCGCGCGGCCGAGGGCCTTGAACGCCGCCATCCGCCGCAACGTGGTTCGTGCAGTGCCGGTCTTCGCCATGGAAGCCACCTCCGTCACCCATGGTGCCCCAGCCGCGCCGACGCCGCCCGGCGCCGGCGCGGGCTCACCCGGCCGTTCGGGCGGTTCCAGAGGCCGGAAAGCCCCGCCCCCACACCCCCCGGTGGGCCCGGCCAGGCCCTGCCGGCGGACAGGGAACCGGACGCCATGACCGGTCAGAGCATCGTCGGCGATGATTCCGGCAGCCCCGGCGGATGAGGTGAATTACCTGCTCACGGCCGATGTCCCGGTGCCCGAAACGCGCCGTACGCTGACCACAGCCCACGACCGCCCCCCCTCCCCCGATCGTGGTCATCCCCAGTGGAGTGAAGATGTTGCGGATCGGACGGGCGCTGGCCCTCACCCTCATCGCCGGCACCGTCGGCGGCGCCGCCGTCCTGGCCGCCGAAGCCATGCTGGCGCGCAGCCGCCGCTACGTCGGCCCGGAGCTGGGGCTGACCCTGCGCGCAGCGGTAGGCCCCGCCGACGCCCTGCCGCTGCGACTGGTCCTGCTGGGAGACTCGACGGCTCTGGGCGTCGGCGTCGACCGGGTCGCCGACACCGTCGGCGGACGCCTGGCGCACATGCTCACCGGCGTCGACAGCAGCAACGTCTGGGACGCTGCCGCCGCGTCGCGCCCCGGCGGGACGGTCCGGCGGGTGCTGCTGTCCTCGGTGGGGGTCTCCGGCTCCCGCTCCACCGACCTGGCCACCCAGGTGGCCCGCTGCCTGCTCGGCGACGGCCCGGACGTCGCGGTCATCCTCATCGGCGTCAACGATGTGCTCGGCCTGCGCCGGCCCACCGACGCGGCCGCGTGCCTGGCCGGCGCGGTGCGGCGGCTGCGCGAAGCCGGTGTCCGGGTAGTCGTCGGCACCTGCCCGGACCTCGGCGCGGCCCGCGCGTTCGCGAGGCCGCTGCGGCAGGTCGCCGGGTGGCAGGGCAGGCGGATGGCGCGGGCCCAGGCCTCGGCCGCGGCGAAGGCCGGCGCGACCGTGGTGGATCTGGCGGCGGCGACCGGGGCGGCGTTCCGCGCCGACGCCGGGGCCCTCTGCCGAGACAGGTTCCACCCGTCGGCCGCCGGTTACCGGATGTGGGCACAGGCGATGCTGCCCGCGGTGACGAACGCCGCGGCGAGCCGCGAACCGCTGCACTGAGCACACGGACTGCCACGGGAACGACCAACACGGGCGTCAGGCGGCATACCGTAGGGGAATGCGTGAAGCTGTCATCGTCGCCACCGCCCGCTCCCCGATCGGCCGCGCCGGCAAGGGCTCGCTACGCGACCTACGCCCGGACGACCTCGCCGCCACCGTCATCCGCGCCGCGCTCGACAAGGTCCCGCAGCTCGACCCCACCACCCTGGACGACCTCTACCTCGGCTGCGGCCTGCCCGGCGGCGAACAGGGCTTCAACATGGCCCGGGTCGTCGCGGTGCGGCTTGGGCTCGACCGGCTGCCAGCGGCAACCGTGACCCGCTACTGCGCCTCGTCCCTTCAGACCACCCGGATGGCCTTCCACGCCATCAAAGCCGGCGAGGGCGACGTGTTCGTCTCAGCCGGCGTCGAGTGCGTCTCCCGGTACGCCCGCGGCAACTCCGACGCCCTGCCGCCCGAAGCGCAGGCGCTGGTCGGCGGCGGCTGGCAGAACCCCGCCTTCGACGGCGCCCGGGAACGCTCGGCCCGCCGCGCCGCAGGTGGCGCCGAGCCCTGGCACGACCCTCGCGACGACGGCGCCCTGCCCGACATCTACCTGGCGATGGGTCAGACCGCCGAGAACCTCGCCCAGCTCAAGGGCATCACCCGCGCCGACATGGACGCCTTCGGGGTGCGCAGCCAGAACCTTGCCGAACAGGCCGTCAACGCCGGTTTCTGGGCCCGGGAGATCACCCCGGTCACCCTGCCCGACGGCGCCGTGGTCAGCGCCGACGACGGTCCCCGCCCCGGCGTGACCCTGGAGGGCGTCGCCTCGCTCAAACCGGTGTTCCGACCCGACGGCCGGATCACCGCAGGCAACTGTTGCCCACTCAACGACGGCGCCGCGGCCGTCGTGGTGATGAGCGACGTGCGCGCCCGGGAGCTGGGCATCGCCCCGCTGGCCCGGATCGTGTCCACCGGCATGACCGCGCTCTCGCCCGAGATCATGGGCCTGGGCCCGGTGGAAGCGACGCGCCAGGCGCTCGCCCGAGCCGGCATGACGATCGGCGACATCGACCTCGTGGAAATCAACGAGGCGTTCGCCGCGCAGGTGATCCCGTCCTACCGGGACCTGGACATCCCGGAGGAGAAGCTCAACGTCATGGGCGGGGCGATCGCCGTCGGGCACCCGTTCGGGATGACCGGCGCCCGGATCACCGGCACGCTGCTCAACGCCCTCGACTGGCACGACCGGGCCGTCGGGCTGGAGACCATGTGCGTCGGCGGCGGGCAGGGCGCCGCGATGATCCTCGAACGTCTCCGCTGACCACGGCCCGAAGCCACGCGGCGGGCGTCACAGCGAGGCGCGGACCTCGGAGACGTCCGCCGCGGCGGCGTGGGTGAGCAGCTCGGAAGCGCCCGAGGCGACGAGGTCGTTGGCGACGACGCGGAGCTGGTCCGGCAGCAGCAGCCCGCGGTCCGGGGCCGGCAGCTCACGGCGCGGCTCGCCCTCGGCCTCGGCCGCCAGGTCGGCGATGCGCTGGACGAGGGCGTGGACGATCTCGGCCCGGGACGGCCCGCCAGCCTCGGGCGGCGTGTCCCACCTCGCGGCCGTCCACTGTGCCGTCTGACCGGCCAGCTGGTCGACAACCCTGATCAGCTCCGCACCGCTCATGACACGCAGCCTACCGGCCGGCTCGGGACACCGGCAGCGCTGACGACGATGGCCGCCTCGCGCGGCGCGCGGGCGGCCATCGACAGTATGCGCCGGACTGGGCTTGGCCGGTGAGGTCAGTCGTCGCCGCCGAGCGCCTGAAGCAGGCGCAGGATCTCGATGTACAGCCAGATGAGGCCGACGACGATGCCGAAGGCGCACGCCCAGGCGTACTTGCGCGGCATCCCGTAACGGACGCCCTCCTCGATCTCGTGGAAGTCGAGGACGAAGCTGAGCGCGGCGATGACGATGCAGACGAGGCTGAACCCGATCGCCAACGGACTGCCGTCTCGCAGTCCGGTGTTGATGCCGAAGAAACTCAGCACCAGATTGATCATCATCAGGCCGAAGACGCCGACCATGGCGGCGATGATCCCGCGGACGAACTTGGGCGTCGCCCGGATGACCTTGAACTTGTAGAGCCCGGCCATCAGGAAGAACACACCGAACGTCGCGACGACCGCCTGGAGGACGATGCCGTCGTAGGCGGCGGAGAACTGCTTGCTGAGCAGGCCGAGGAAGACACCTTCGATCACGGCGTAACCGCCGATGACCAGCGGGTTGGTGACCCTCGCGAACGCGATGACCAGGCCCACCACGAGCCCGGTGAGGGCCGCGGCGATGAGCACCGGCAGGTTGAGCGCGTCCGGCACCGTGGTCCACGCGACCGCTGCCGAGACGCCGAGCAGGGCCAGCAGCCCGACCGTCCGCACGACGACGTCGTCGATGGTCATCGGGGCGACGACCGGGGCGGTCGGGAAGCCCGTCTGGGTCGGGTACGGCTGGCCGTGGCCGACCGGGGCCGGCGGGGCGTACGTGGCAGCCTGCTCCCGCTGCGCCGCCTCACCGAGCCGGCTGAGCACCGGGTTGTGACTCTTCACGTCGAGCCTCCTTGAGGAGAATGGTGTGAGGCCAGAGTAGCGCCCCTGGCCTACCGGTGAATGTCCCGTCGCCGCTGGTGCCCGGGGCGGGGATCGAACCCGCACGCCTTTCGGCAGCCGCTTTTAAGGCGGCCGTGTCTGCCATTCCACCACCCGGGCGTTCGGTAGCCGCGCCCACGTTATCCAATCCGGGCGCAAACGTGCACCGGGCAACCCCGGTCAATCCGCCCGATCAACCACAACACACCCGCCAAGAGCGGGCATCGGCGTCCGTCCGGCCGACACCGACGGCGCTCGCGGCATTATGGTCGACGCCGTGACGAGCACCGCATCGCCTCGGGATGCCCGCCAGACCCCCGACATCGACTCCCCTGCACCGACCGGTCCGCCAGACCAGACCCCGCGCCCGCCAACTATCGCGGCGCCGCGCTGGTGGCAGCGGCCGGTCGTGCGGGACGTCGGCGTCGCCCTGTTGTTCCTCGCGGGCGCCGCCGCGGTGCTGTCCGGGCTGCTGCGCGACCCGAACGGCCGGTGGCTGGCGCTCAACCCGGAGGACCAGACGCTGTACGAATGGTTCCTGGCCGTCGACACCGGCTTCTGGTCCGGAGAGGTCGACCTGGTCACCGACCGGCTCAACGCGCCGGATGGCGTGAACCTGCTCACCAACACGACCGTGATCGCGTTGGGCCTGCTGTTCACGCCGGTGACGTGGGCCTTCGGCGCGCCGGTGAGCTTCGCGCTGATCGCCACCCTCAACCTCGCCGGCACCGCTTTCGCCTGGCACCTGCTGCTGGCCCGGGGGCTGCTGCTGACCCGGGGCGCGGCGATGGCCGGCGGGGCGTTGTGCGGGTTCGGCCCGGGGATCATCTCGCAGAACAATTCCCACCTGCACATGACGGCGCAATGGCTGACGCCGGTGATCGTGTGGTGCGTGCTGGCGTTGGCCAGGTCGTCGCGTCCTGACCAGCCAAGGACCAACGCGTGGTGGACGGCATCGTTCGGCCTGGCGGCGGTGGTGACCGTCCAGATCTTCATCGGCGAGGAGGTGCTCTTCCTCACCGCCGTGACGCTGCTGCTGGTGACGCTGGGGTACACGGCGGCACGGCCGCGGCTGGCCCGACGGCTGGCCCCACGCTTCGTCGGCGGGATCGTCCTGGCGGCGGTCGCCGCGCTCGTCCCGTTGGCGTACCCGCTGTGGACGCAGTTCTTCGGACCGCAGGGGGTCCGCGACGGCATCTTCAGCGCCAGCTACTTCTCCGCCGACCTGGCCAGCTGGCCCGCGTTCTCAGCCCTGTCGCTGGCAGGCAGCCCCGGCGCCGCTGATCTCACGACCGGTCCCGCCGAATACAACGCGTTCGTAGGCTGGCCGCTGCTGGCGCTGGCCGTCGCGTGCGCGATCTGGCAGCGCCGCGACGCCGCGGTGGCGACCTGCGGAGCGGCGGCGCTGGGCATGGCGCTGCTGTCGCTGGGACCCACGGTCGTCGTCAACGGCCACCGCACCGCCATCCCCGGGCCGTACGCGCTCATCGACGGCGCGCCGCTGGTCGACGGCGCGCTGCCGATGCGTTTCGCCCTGGCTGCCCTGCCGCTGCTCGCCGTCATCATCGCGGTGGCGATCGACCGGGCCGCCGCCGCGCGCCGGCCACTGGTCCGGTACGGGGTTCCGGTGGCGGCGCTGGCCGCGTTGCTGCCGGCGGCCCCGCTGCCGCTGCCCACCGAGGCCCGCCCGCCCCTGCCGGAATTCATCGCCGGTGGGCACTGGCGGCAGTGCGTGCCCGAGGGCGGCGTGCTGGTCCCGGTCCCGCTGGCGACGCCACCGGAGCCCGGCCCGATGCGGTGGGCCACCGCGGCGCACGCGACGTTCGGCATGCCCCAGGGTTTCTTCATCGGCCCGTACGGCGAGAACGGGACCGGCACCATGGGCATTCACCCCCGCCCGACATCGCAACTGCTGACGAAAGCCCTCGACGGCGAACCGGTGACAGTGACCCCGGCGGACCGGGCAGCCGCCCAGGAGGACGTGCGCTACTGGGCGGCCGACTGCGTGGCCCTGGCCGACGGCACGGCTGGCGGGCCCGAGGCCCGCGTCGTGCTGGAGCAGCTGTTCGGCCCCGGAACCCGGATCGCCGACGCGTGGACCTGGCGCCTCTGAGCCGGCACGCGGGCGTCAGCGGGCGCCGGCGTGGTCCGTCAGCGGCGGGGTCACCTCGGCGAAGCTGTCCTTCGGGTGCTGGAGCTGGCCGAGCGACACCACCTCGCGACGCAGGAACAACGCCAAAGTCCAGTCGACCACCACACGGATCTTGCGGTTCAGCGACGGGATCCGGCTCATGTGGTACGTCCGGTGCATGAACCAGGCCGGCAGACCGGTGAGCTTCACCCCGTACACCTGGGCGACGCCCTTGTGTAGACCGAGGCTGGCGACCGAGCCGACGTGCTTGTGCCGGTAGTCCACCGGCGCGCGGCCGCCGACCACCAGGGCGATGTTGTCGGCCATCCGGCGCGCCTGCCGCACCGCGTGCTGGGCGCTCGGCGAGCACAGCTCCCCGGCCGGCGCGGTCAGGTCGGGGACGGCGGCGCAGTCGCCGGCGCTCCACGCGCCCTCGACGATCCGGCCGTCGGCGTCGACGACCTGGAGCGTCGCGGCGCACCGGATCCGACCCTTGGCGTCGCGGGGCAGGTCGGTCTGGTTGAGCATCGGTGACGGACGGACGCCGGCTGTCCAGACGATCGTGTCCGCCGGGAACGCCTCGCCGTCGGAGAGCACGACGTTTCCGTCCACGCACGACTCCAGCCGCGTCGACAGTCGGATGTCGAGGCCCCGTTTGAGTAGTTGGCGGACCGTGTACGCGCCCATGTCCCGGTCCACTTCGGGCAGCACCCGCTGGGTGGCCTCGACGAGCACCCACCGCATCTGGTCGGCGGTCAGGCTCGGGTAGTACCGCAGCGCGTCGCGGGCCATGTCCTCCATCTCGGCGAGCGCCTCGATCCCGGCGTAGCCGCCGCCGACAAAGACGAAGGTCAGCGCCCGGGCCCGGGTCGCCCGGTCGCTGGTGGTGGCCGCGACGTCGAGCCGCTCCAGGACGTGGTTGCGCAGGTAGATGGCCTCGCCGATGTTCTTGAAGCCGATGCCGTGCTCCCGCAGGCCGGGGATCGGCAACGTTCGGGAGACCGAACCCGGGGCCACGATGACGTGGTCGTAGCCGATCTCCAACGCCGGGCCGGTGATCGGCCGCACCTGGGCGACCTTGCGGTGGTGGGCGATTCGGGTGACCTCGCCGGAGACGACCCGGCAGCGGCTCAGCTCACGGCGCAGCGGCACCACCGCGTGCCGGGGCGAGATGTTGCCGGCGGCCGCCTCGGGCAGGAACGGCTGGTAGGTCATGTGGGGCTGGGGATCGACGACGATCACCTCAGCGTCGCGGAGCTTGCTGGACAGGCGCAGCGCGGCGTAAAGCCCGACGTGACCCGCGCCGACGACAAGAATGCGTTGGCCGCTCATGGCCCTATGGTGCGCCTGACCATTAGCCAAGGCCCGCGAATGTGATCTGGGAGTCACGTGATGCCGGCCACCTGGCGGGCCTGGGCGAGGACGTCGTCGAGCATGGCCGGGGTGAGCCGTCCGGTGAAGGTGTTCTGCTGGCTGACGTGGTAGCAGCCGATCAGCGTGGGCAGGTCGGGGTCGGGCGCCCAGATGGCGCCGTGCCCGAACCTCGGCCGGGGGGTGGGCGGGCGGAGGCCGTACACGGCGGTCAACGTCGGCCACCACGCGTTCCAGGCGAAGGCGCCGAGCGCGACCACGACCCGCGCCGTCGGGCGGATCAACGCGAACTCGCGGCGCAGCCACGGGGCGCAGGTGTCCCGTTCGCTCGGGGTGGGCTTGTTGTCCGGCGGGGCGCAGCGGACGGCGGCGGCGATCCGCACCTGCCGCAGCGTCAGACCGTCGTCGGCGGCGACGCTGGTGGGCTGGTTGGCCAGGCCGGCGCGGTGCAGGGCGGCGAACAGGACGTCGCCGGAGCGGTCGCCGGTGAAGATGCGACCGGTGCGGTTGCCGCCGTGGGCAGCCGGAGCCAGTCCGAGGATGGCGATGCGGGCGGCCGGGTCGCCGAATCCTGGGACGGGCCGGCCCCAGTAGGTCTGGTCCCGGAACGAGGCCCGTTTGACCTGGGCGACCTCCTCGCGCCAGGCGACGAGCCGGGGGCAGGCGTGGCATTCGGCGACGGCCGCGTCGAGCTGCGGCAGCTCGGGCGCCGCCGCGGCGAGACGGGCGACGTCAGCCGGGCTGGTGGCCGGGACGGGGCGACGCATCCGACCTCCACACAGAACGCGTTCGGACGCGCCGGCCACCGGCGCGTCCGAACAGCGTACCGAGGTCACCCGCCGGTGATCACTTGCGGACCGGCTCCAGGCAGACGACGTAGCCCTTCTTGGACTGGTCCGCCGACCTCTCGCCGACCCAGAGCGAGTAGCTCGCCGTCTCGTGCTGGGCGCACTGGACGTTGGGGTCGTGGCTTCGCTCGACGATGTCCTCCACCCGGGCGAGCGCCTTCAGGGTAGCGCTCGGCTCCCCGCAGCCGACCTCCTTGGTCTTGGTGACGTCGTTGGTCTGGTTGACGCATTCACCGACCCTGACATCTAGTTCGGTGAATGCTTTGGCCGCGCCGCTAAGGCCGAAGCCGATCCCGACCTTGACCGCCAGCACGACAGCCGCGGCGCCGACAGCGGCGAGCACGCCGATGAGCTTGCCTCGGGACTTCTTCTTCGGCGCGCCGTGTCGGCCGGCCTGAGTCGGCGTGCCCGGCGGGTCGGCGTCGCCGGCGCGCTGCTGCGGGATGGCGTAGCCGGGGGCGGCCCCGGGGGGCGACGCCGGGTCGGAGTAGCCGTTCGTCGGAACGGGAGGGGGTGTGGTCACAGCAGGTCCTTTCCGGATGTCGGGTCGCAGCGTAAACGCACCCGGCCGGGAAAGGTCCGCTCAGAGCTGTCGCATTGCCGACACCACAACGCTGTGCTTATGCGACCTCACCTCAAGTCGACAAGCTCAGCGCGATTCCATCCAGAATGTCGCTTTCACTGACGACGACGGTGGCCGCGTCCGCGCGCTCCATGATGACCCGGAGCACCAACGCGCCGGCGGCGATGACATCGGCCCGGCCGGGGTGCATGACCGGAATGGACCGTCGCTGCGCCACCGACATCGCCATCAGATCGTCGGCGACCCGGGTCACTGCGGCGCGGGTCAGGACAGTGTGGTGGATGCGGGTGGAGTCATAGGCGTCGAGACCGAGAGCGACCGCGGCCACGGTCGTCACCGAACCGGCCAAACCCACCAGGGTCGCCGCAGGCCCGGCAACGGCCGCGAGCGCCCGGTCGACGGCCGCGACGACGTCGGCGTGGGCGGCCCGCGCCTGCTCCGGAGTCGGCGGGTCGGAGCGCAGGTGCCGTTCGGTCATCCGGACGCAGCCGATATCGATGGAGACCGCCGCCTCGACGGTCGCGCCGCCGCGAACGAACTCGGTGGAGCCGCCGCCGATGTCGACCACCAGACACGGGCCGGTCACGGTCAACCCACGCACCGCTCCCGCGAACGACAGCCGGGCCTCGTCGTCACCGGAGATGACCTCCGGGTCGACGCCGAGGGTGTCGCGCGCCATCCGCTGGAAGTCGTCGGCGTTGTCAGCGTCACGGCTGGCGGACGTCGCGCACATCCGCACCCGGGCAGCGCCCAGCTCGGCGATGATCGCCGCGTACTCGGCCAGCGCGTCGCGGGTCCGGGCGATGGCCTCGGGGGCGAGCCGGCCGGTGCGGTCGACGCCCTCGCCGAGTCTGACAATGCGCATCTGCCGACTCAGCTCCCCAAGCCGGCCGTCGGGCCACAGGTCAGCCACGAGCAGACGGACGGAGTTCGTGCCGCAGTCGATCGCGGCGACCCGCAGCGGCGCCGACGACGCCGCGCTGACGGCGGTGATCGCGCTGACGGCCGACCCGGCTGGCTCACCCATCGGTGGCGTCCGGGGCGGTGCAGCATCCGGTCAGCCACCACGGCCCGACGGCGGCCAGAACCTCGTCGCCGAACGGGTTGACCCCGGGCCCGGCGGCCAGCGCGTGACCCAGATGGACGTGCAGGCACTTCACCCGGCCGGGCATCCCGCCGGCCGAGATGCCCGCGATCTCGGATACCTCGGCGATGGCGGAACGTTTGGCCAGGTAGTCCTCGTGCGCGGCCCGGTACTGGTCGGCCAGCTGCGGATCGGCCGACAGGCGGGCGGCCATGTCCCGCATCAGCCCGGACGACTCCAGTCGGCTGCACGCGGCGGTGGCCTTCGGGCAGGTCAGGTAGTAAAGCGTCGGGAACGGGGTGCCATCGGCGAGCCGCGGGGTGGTCTCGACGACGTCGGGGTTGCCGCACGGGCACCGGTGCGCGACAGCGCGGGTTCCGCGTGGGGCCCGCCCGAGCTGCGCCCCGACGGCGGCCAGATCAGCCTCGGTGGCCGGCTCGCGGCATGGTCCGGGCACGAGGTCAGCCGCGCGTGCTGAAGTGTCCACTGTGGGTTCCTTCTGTGGGGGTACAGCGGTCAGGGTCGGGTCTGCCGGTCGGCTGAGCCGATGCTCGACCACAACGTCTGCGACCAACCCCGCGGCTGCGGCTTCTGCGGCTGGGCCGCCGGGGCTGGCAGCTGGGGGGCGTCCCAGGTGATGTAAGGGCGCTCGCCGGGGCGGACGTAGTAGAACCGTTTACGGGCCTGACTGGCCACATAGGCCGGATCCTGCCAGAGGGCCACCTGCTCCTCAAGGCCCACGATGCGCTGCGCGCGGGCCCGCTGATCGGCCTGGAGCTGGGCGATCTCCGCCTTCTGCGACAGGTAGACCCGCACCGGGTAGGTGTACCCGAACGCCAGCGCCACCAGAATGACCATCAGGACGAGCGCCCGACCGGTGAGCCGACGCTGCCGTGGGGCGGTGGTCCGTTTCGCGGCCGTACGTCGGGCCGAGGCGGGGCGGACGCCAACCGTCGGACGCGCGCCGACCCCGGTGGCGCGCCGGGTGTCGACCCGACCGGAATCCCGCGAGCCGGAACGCCCGCCGGCGGCCACGCCGGCCGAACGGGTGGCGCCGGCCCGGCTGGCCGAACCGCGCGTCGCGGCGACACGCTTCGGGGCCGACCGGCCGGCCGGCCCCGAACCGCTGGTACGACGCTGCATCCACTGATGCTAACCGGCGGCGACGCGCCCCGTCGGGAGGCGGCGCCGCCGACGGCGTGGATCAGGAGACCCGGTACCGGGGGAACGCCCCCGCGCCGGCGTAGCGGGCGGCGTCGCCCAGCTCCTCCTCGATCCGCAGCAGCTGGTTGTACTTGGCGACCCGCTCCGACCGGGCCGGGGCGCCGGTCTTGATCTGGCCGCAGCCCATCGCCACGGCCAGGTCGGCGATGGTGGTGTCCTCAGTCTCGCCGGAGCGGTGGCTCATCATGCAGCGGAAACCGCTGCGCTGGGCCAGCTCGACCGCGTCGAACGTCTCGGTCAACGAACCGATCTGGTTGACCTTCACCAGGACCGCGTTGGCCGACTTCTCGGCGATCCCGCGGGCGATGCGCGTCGGGTTGGTGACGAACAGGTCGTCGCCGACGAGCTGGAGCTTGTCGCCCAGCTGCGCGGTCAGCGCGGCCCAGCCGGCCCAGTCGTCCTCGGCCAGCGGGTCTTCGATCGAGACGATCGGGTACGACTCGGCGAGCTTGGCGTAGTAGGCGCCCATCTCGTCCGCGGACTTCGGGGCGCCCTCGAACTGGTAGGCGCCGTCACGGAAGAACTCGGTGGCCGCCACGTCCAGGGCCAGGACGATGTCCGTGCCGAGGGCGTAGCCGGCGTTGCCGACGGCCTCGGCGATGAGTTCGAGGGCGGCGGCGTTCGTCGGCAGGTCGGGGGCGAAGCCGCCCTCGTCGCCCAGGCCGGTGCTCAGGCCGCGCTTCTTCAGCACCGCCTTGAGCGCGTGGTAGACCTCGGCGCCGCTACGCAGGGCGTCCCTGAAGGTCGGCGCGCCGATCGGCGCGATCATGAACTCCTGGACGTCGACGTTCGAGTCGGCGTGCGCGCCGCCGTTGACGATGTTCATCATCGGCACCGGCAGCAGGTGCGCGTTCGGGCCGCCCAGGTAGCGGAACAGGCTCAGCTCGGCCGACTTCGCCGCCGCCTTCGCCACCGCCAGCGACACGCCGAGGATGGCGTTGGCGCCCAGCTCCGACTTGTCCGGGGTGCCGTCCAGGTCGAGCATCCGCTGGTCGATGGCGCGCTGGTCGCTGGCCTCGTAGCCGACGAGCTGGTCGACGATCCGGTCCTCGATGTTGCTGACGGCCTTCTCCACCCCCTTGCCGAGGTACCGGCCGGAGTCACCGTCCCGCAGCTCCACCGCCTCGAACGCGCCGGTCGACGCGCCGGACGGAACCGCCGCCCCCGCGACGACGCCGTCGTCGAGACCGACCTCGACCTCGACGGTCGGGTTACCGCGGGAGTCCAGGATCTCCCGAGCCAGAATTGCCTCGATGGTGGCCAATGTGTGCCCCTCTCGTGACGGGTCCTCAGGTAGCGGCGGCGCGGCGGAGCAGCGCGGTCGTGGGCGGGTGGCGGAGCCCGTCCGGGCCACCCCGGCCGAGCTTATGCGAGCGGCCGACCGCCGGCAGGCGGGGGCCACAAGCCGGCGCCGCCGGCAGACCGGCTCAAGTCCCCAGGAGCGCGGCCGAAGGGGAAGTGCGAAGCTCGCGCGTGCGATCACAGGGGGAGGGCGCGATGACCGACGTTCCCGTGCCCCGGGTCGGCGACCGGATCACGATCGGGTTCGATGGCGGTGAGACCTACCAGACACGGGTCGACCATGTCGGTGGGGACGTGATCACCGTGACCACCCCCCTGGACGTGCGGGTCACCGACCTGCCCGAAGTCGACACCGTGGTCACCGTGTCGTGGGCCGGACAGCGCGGACGACACAAGGCCGCCTCCACCGTAATCGGCATCACCACCGGGCCGCCGGGCTCATGGAGGCTGCGGCTCACCGGCACGGTGCAGGTCCAACAGCAACGGCAGTTCGTCCGGGGCGGGGGCGGCGAGCCGCTGACCATCCGACGGCTCGGATTCGGTGGAGGGACCTTCTCCGGATACATCGTCGACCTCAGCGAAGGCGGCGTGCGGGGACGGTTCCAGCACCTTGAGCTGCACTCCGGCGAGCACGTCGCGGTCCGGTTCGCGCTGGAGGATACCGAACTGGACCTGCCTGCCACCGTGCTGCGCGTCGCCGACCAGCCGGCGCTGCGGGCCATCGACGTCGTCGCCATCCTCAACCTCGACGAGGCGCAGGCCACCGCGATCCGGCGATACATCCTGCAGGCGCAGTTGCGGGCCCGGCAGGCCGCCGCGGTCTGACCCCGGTTGGGGCCGCCGGCAGACGCTGCGCGACCCTGACCGTATGCCGATCGATCCTGAGCCGCCCGCTGCCCACCGTCCGACCGGGACCGGCCGCTGGCTGGTGGTCCTCGCCGTCGGCGCCACGCTGACCGCCGGATGCCGCCCAGTCGCGGACGCCGACCGGGGGTTCGACCAGGCTCAGCTCGTCAACACTCTGGCCAGCCGCGTCGCCGTCGGCGAACAGCGCGACCACACCGCCGAGTACCAGGCGCTCGGCGGTCCGGCGTGGGTGACCCGGCAGGCCACGCCCCCGCGGACCGTCTACCGGCACCCCGACGGGCTGCTCATGGTCGACCGGAAGGCCACCACCGAATGCGACGCAGGCGCCGCCGTCACCTGCCGGCGGAGCCTGCCGCCGACCGGCGGCGCCAATCCACGCGCCGACCTGTTCGACGAGCCCGGAGCAACCGCCCTCGTGCCGCCACGCCTCGTCATCAGCCTGCTCACCGCGGCGGCGATGGACCCCTCGGCCACGATCGAGCAGGGTCGGTCGTCGGTGGCCGGCGAGCCGGCCACCTGTGTCCGGGCGTCCGGCCTGACCGGGGCGCCGGCCCCGGGGTTCGCCGCCTGCCTCACCGACGGCGGGGTGCTGGCCAGCTTCGACGCGACCGTCAACGGGCGGACGCTGTCCATCCGGCTCAGCCGGCTGACCGACCGGGCCGACGTCGCCCGGTTCGCGCTCCCGGCCGGGTCGGTCGTGGTGGACGAGCGGCCGCCCGGCGCCCGCTGAGCGTCCCGCTCAGCGGGTCTCTGCGGCGCGGACGGCGGCGGCGTGGGCGAGCGCCGCCCGGCGCAGCGCCGCCTCCGGGTCCAGGCCGGCGCGACCGGCGGCGGCCACCAGATCCAGCAGCGCCGCGCCGAGGGCGTCCTCGCCGGCGAACGGGTCCGGCGGAGGGACCGGCAGTGACGGCGGCGCGACGGACCGGGCAGCGCGTTCGAGGATCTTGGCGGCGAGCGCCAGGGCCGGCTGGGCGAGGGCGATGCCGTCCATCGCCGAGGCGCGGGACTTCTCCGCCTGTTTGATCGACTCCCAGTTGTCGACGATCTCGGCCATGTCGGCGACCTTCGCGCCGGCGAAGACGTGTGGGTTACGGCGGATCATCTTGGCGACGAGGTCGCCGGCGACCTCGTCGACCGACCAGCGCTCGTCCTCCGGCAGCTCCTGCGCCAGGCGGGCGTGCAGCACGACCTGGAGGAGCAGATCGCCCAGCTCCTCGCGGAGCGCCTCGGCGTCGTCGGCCACGATGGCGTCGTACGCCTCGTAGCACTCCTCGATGAGGTAGCGGGCCAGGGACCGGTGGGTCTGAGCGCGCTTCCACGGGTCCCCGCCGTCGGGGGCCATAAGGCGATCGATCACGGCGACCGCGTCCAGAAGCCGGGCGCCGGGCGGGTCCCAGGAGCCGTAACACAGCTCCAGCTCGGCCAGACCGGGCTCGCGGGCCAGACGCAGGCCCAGCGTGCGGGCCATCGTCTGGTCGCCGTCCGGGGAGGCCAGCCAGACCACGTCGCCGTCGACGGCGGCGGCCAGCATCGCCTCGATCTGACCGGTCGCGACGATCCGCACCGGCACGCCGGCGGCACGCAGCGCCGCCACCTGCGGGTGTTCGGCCGCGGCCAGGACCGGGCAGGACCGCACCAGATCCCAGGTGTGCGCCGTCAACAGCCCGGCGGGCAGCCGGGGGGAGGTGACGAGCAGGACGATCCGGGGCACGATCCGGTCAGTGGTCGTCGTGTCCGCCGCCCGGGGCGCCGGCCGGCGCCGGGGGCGGAGCCTGGACCACCGCGCCGGCCGGGCCGAAGTGGACGTCGACCGCCGTGACCTTCTGGCCGTCGAGCACGAGCTGAACCGGGTAGCTGCGGTCGTAGCGGGGGTTGATCGAGACGCCCACGTCGGCGGACGCCCCCTCGATCAGCTCACGCTGGGTCACCGGCTTGGCGAGCGCCTCGTCGGTGAGCAGCGGGCGGGCCTCGGCATAGCTGAGACCGGTGGGCTCGCCCTGCGGGCCGCGCAGCTGGGCGTACGCGTCGCGGCGGTCGTCCTCGGTGGGGACGGCCTGCGGGTTCGCCTTCTCGGCGGCCTGATCGAACATGGTGACCGCAGCGACGCCCTGGGCGGCGGCCTGGACGACCTCGGCGGTCTCCGGGAGCCGGAACCGGGCGCCGATCTCGGTGACCGGACCGGCGGGCAGGGTCTGGCCGGTGGTGGCGGCGTAGCTCTTCGCGGCGGCCGTGAGCGCGAAGAACCGCACCAGCTCGCCCCGCAGGCCGGCCACCAGGTCGGGCTGACGCTGCTCGGCCGGGACCTTGGCGAGCAGCTCGTCCATCATCTGGTCGAGCTTGGCCTCGGTGAGCTTCTGACCGCCGGCGTAGACGGCGACCGACGGGTCGGAGCGGCAACCGGTGAGCGTGAGCAGGCCGAGCGTCGCCACCAGCGCGAAGGAGGTGAGCCGACGGACGCCCGCCCGGCTGACGCTGGCGGACCGGCGGAATCGCGCAGAAAGCATAAGCACACTCTCTCACGCGTGCGACGCGCCGGAGACCCGGGGAGCGCGACCCGGTGACACCCCACACAAAACAGGATTGCCATAGTCCTCATTAGTTACGGTGTGGCTCATGCGCCTCAACCGCTCCACCGACATCGGGCTGCGGGTCGTCATGTTCGCCGCCAGCCACGACGGCGGCCAACACACCATCGACGAGCTGGCCGAGGCGCTCGCCGTGCCCCGGCACCACCTGGCCAAGGTCGTCCAACGGCTCCAACGGCTCGGCGCCGTCGGCACCGTGCGGGGACGCGCCGGCGGGGTCCGGATCACCACCGCGGGCCTGGCCACGACCGTCGGGACGCTGGTGCGGGCGTTCGAGGGGGAGGCAGAGGTCGTCGAGTGCGACGAGCCCGTCTGCCCGCTGCGGCACGGCTGCCGGCTGCGCGGGGCGCTGCGGGCCGCCCAGGAGGCGTTCTACCGCAGTCTCGACCCGGTGACCATCGCCGAGCTGATCCGCTCCCCGACCCGTGAGGTGCTGCTGACGCTGCACCCACCGACCGCCCAGGCGCCGCCGGCGCCGCGCCAGACCGAGGAGTCACCATGCTGAGCCAGTCCCACGCGGCGACGATCCAGGCCACCCTGCCCGCGGTCCAGGCCAACGGCGAAAAGATAACCGACGCCTTCTACCGGACCCTGCTCGGCGAGAACCCCGAGCTGATGAACCTGTTCAGCCGCAGCGGGCAGGCCACCGGCGACCAACGGCGGGCGCTCGGCGGCGCCGTCGCCGCCTTCGCCGCCCACCTCATCGACGAACCCGGGCCGGACGCCCCGCACTTCGACCTGATCATGGAACGGATCGCGCACAAACACGCCTCCCTCGGCGTGCGGCCCGACCAGTACACCGTGGTTGGCCGCTACCTCATGCGCGCCGTCGGCGAAGTGCTCGGCGACGCCGTCACCGCCGAGGTCGCCGGCGCCTGGGACGAGGTCTACTGGCTGTTCGCCTGCCGGCTCATCGGGCTGGAATCACGCCTCTACACCCGAGCCGGCGTCGACCCCGAGCAGCCGTGGCGGGAGTACGAAATCAGCCACCGCCGCGTCGAAGCCGTCGACACCGCGTCATTCGTCCTGTGCCCGGTCGACGGTCGGCCGGCGCCCGACTACCGGCCCGGTCAGTACGTGACGGTCGCCGTCGACCTTCCCGACGGCGGCCGTCAGCTACGGCAGTACTCGATGTCGCAGGCCCCCAGCCCCGGCAGCCTGCGGATCACCGTCCGGCGGGTGCGGGGCGTCGACGGGACGCCCGACGGGCTGGTCTCGGGCCACCTGCACGACCACATCCACCCCGGCGACCGGCTCCAGGTCAGCGCGCCCTTCGGCGACCTCGCCCTGATCCCCGGCGACGACCCGGTGCTACTCATCAGCGCCGGAGTCGGCATCACGCCGATGGCGGCGATCATCGACCACATCGCGCACACCCAGCCGTCCCGGCACGTCGTCGCCGTACACGGGGAGCAGAGCCCCGGACGGCACCCGCTGCGGGCAGACATCGTGCGCAGCGGCTCACAGCTGGCGTCGTTCCAACACCTGGTCTGGTACGAGGAGCCCGGCGGCCCCAGCAACGACGTCCAGGTCCACACCGGGCTCGTCGACGCCGACCTCATCCCGCTGCGCCCGGACGCCACCGCGTACCTGTGCGGGCCGGTGCCGTTCATGCGTCACATCCGCGGCGCCCTGCGACGGCGCGGGCTGCCCAGCGAACGAATCCGGTACGAGGTCTTCGGCCCCGACCAGTGGACGGCCACCCGCGGCGCGCGCTAACGCCCCGGTCGGGAGGTCGGGGTCTTCGCGGCCGACCCGGCGCCTGACCCCTCCCGCCCGTCCAGGACCTGGCGGACCGTCGTCAGCAGCAGGCGCGTAGGCACCGGCTTGGTCAGAAACGCCGCGTCGGCGGCGAGCGGGCCGTATCGGGCGACGGTGCTGTCGGGGTAACCGGACACGAACAACACCCGGAGCCCCGGACGGGCGTGAGCCAGCTCGCCGGCCAGCTCCGGGCCGCTCATACCCGGCATGACAACATCGCTGAGCAGCAGGTCGACCGGTCCGCGGTGGGCGGCGCAGCAGTCCAGGGCGGCAGCCGGCGACGCCGCCACCAGCACCTGGTAGCCATGACCCGACAGCACCCGGCGCAACAGATCACGCAGCTGGTCGTCGTCCTCGACAAGCAGGATCGTCTCGTCACCACCGGCCATCTCCGCCGGCGCGGTCGGCGCCGCCTTGACGACCGGCGCCGCCGTGCCGCGGGGCAGGTAGATCCGGAACGTCGCGCCGCGGCCCGGCTCGCTCGCCAACCGGATGGCGCCCCCGCTCTGCTTGAGCACCCCGAAGACCGTGGAAAGACCCAACCCTGTCCCCCGCCCCACGTCCTTGGTGGTGAAGAACGGTTCGAAAACCCGCTCCTGGGTGGCCCGGTCCATGCCGACGCCGGTGTCCGACACGACAAGCATGACGTAATCGCCGGGACGCACCCCGGCGACCCGGGCCTCGGCGCCGGCGCCCACCGTCAGATTCCTGGTCTCGATGACCAGCTGCCCGCCGCGGGGCATCGCGTCCCGGGCGTTGACGACGAGGTTGATGACCACCTGATCGAGCTGGCCACGGTCGGCCACCACCGTCCAGAGGGAATCCCCGGCGACCAGACGCAGGTCGATGTCCTCGCCGACAAGGCGGCGGGTAATCGGAATCAGGCTGGTGAGCAGGTCATTGAGGTCCACCGCGGTCGGGTTCAGCGGCTGCTTACGGCTGAACGCCAGCAACTGCCGAGTCAGGTCCGCCGCGCGTTCGGCTGCGCCGGCGATCGCCTGCAACTCGTCCCGGTCAGCGACCGACAGGTCGTCCAGCAAGATCTCGACATAGCCCTGGATGACGCCCAGCAGGTTGTTGAAGTCGTGGGCGATGCCGCTGGCGAGGCTGCCGATGGCGTCCATCTTCTGGGCCTGCCGTAGCTGGTCCTGCGCGCGTTCGCGCTCCACCCCCCGGAACTCCAGATCCTCCAACAGGATGTTGAGCGCGATAGCCGTGCGAGTGGCCAGATCATCCACATCCGCGTCCTGGGGCACCGCCACCCGCGCGTCCCGATTCCCCACTGACGCCTGGGCCATGACATCGAAGATGTCGTCGAAGCCCGGCTGACCCATGCTCATCGACCGATGCCAAATCCCTTCAGCCACTGCCGGGCCTGCTCCTCGTCGCTGAACCCGATGACCGGCACACCGGTGCCCTGCTCGAACATCCGGGCCGTCACCTGGGCCATCGGGCCAAGGTTGAACACACCGATCGTGGCCTCCGCGCGGTGCCTCCCGAAGAACTCCGCCCACACCGCCCGGTACTCGGCGTCCATGGCGCTCAGGCCGGCGCCGTCGCCGAGGAGCGCGAAGCGACCACCGGCCGTCCCGACCCAGTGCTCCAACGCGTCCACCAGCTCGGCCGCGTCCACCCCGGTCGCGTTCGGGTCCGTGAACCGCAGAGTGGCGACCCGGCCGGACTCGTCCCAGGTGATCCAGGCGCCGCCGGCGACAGCCTCGTGCATCCCCTCATCGTATGGCGCTCGGCCTCGCTGGTCTGCCGGTTGCGGTCAGGCCAACCACCGCCGGCGCCAGCGCGGGCCGGAGCCGCCGCAGCGGGCGGAAAGTGAGGGGCGGCATAGTCCGCCGCCTCCGAAACCCTGACCCGCCCCTTGTTCGTCTTTCCCTGTCGGGAAGGCGACAGACCGTCAGACCGGCGGATCACCGAGCAGATCACGCAGCAGTTGGGCGCACCACTCCAGCAGGGCGGTGTCGCGCAGCGGCTCGCCCCCGACCCGGCGGGTCGTCGGTCGGGGCACGCTGACCTGGTCGGTGGCCAGCTTGTACACCGAGTCCGGGTGGTAGCGCTTGAGACGCAGCTGCTTGGAGTCCGGCAGGACCAACGGCGAGAAACGGACGTGCTTGCCCTGCAACGACACGTCGGTGAGGCCGTACGAACGGGCCAGCAGCCGGAACCGGGCCACCGCCAGCAGGTTCGCCACCTGGGCCGGCGGCTCGCCGTACCGGTCGGTCATCTCGGCGACGACCTCTTCCAGGACGGCGGCGTCGCGGGCCGAGGCGAGCTTGCGGTACATCTCCAGCCGCAGCCGTTCGACGGCGATGTAGTCGTGCGGCAGGTGCGCGTCCACCGGAAGGTCGATCTTGACTTCGGGCTCCTCCTCGGGCCGCTCCCCCTTGAACTGCGACACGGCCTCGCCGACCATCCGCACGTACAGGTCGAATCCGACGCCCTCGATGTGCCCGGACTGCTCCCCCCCGAGTAGGTTGCCCGCGCCGCGGATCTCCAGGTCCTTCATCGCCACGTACATGCCCGCGCCCAGCTCGGTGTGCTGCGCGATGGTGGCCAGCCGCTCGTGTGCCTGCTCGGTGAGCGGCTTTTCGCGCGGGTACAGGAAGTAGGCGTAGGCGCGTTCCCGGCCCCGGCCGACCCGGCCCCGGATCTGGTGCAGCTGGGACAGGCCGAGCAGGTCGGCCCGCTCGACGATGAGGGTGTTGGCGTTCGGGATGTCGATGCCGGACTCCACGATCGTCGTGCAGACCAGGACGTCGTGTTCCTTCTCCCAGAAGCCGACCATGACCTTCTCCAGGGCGTCCTCGCCCATCTGACCGTGCGCCACCGCGACCCGGGCCTCGGGCACGATCTCCCGGATCCGCCGGGCGGCCTTGTCGATCGACTCGACCCGGTTGTGCAGGTAGAAGACCTGGCCGTCGCGCAGCAACTCCCGGTGGATGGCGGCGGCGATCTGCCTCTCGTCCTGGGCGCCCACGTAGGTCAGGACGGGGTGCCGCTCCTCCGGGGGCGTGGCGATGGTCGACATCTCCCGGATGCCGGTGATCGCCATCTCCAGAGTGCGTGGGATCGGGGTGGCGGACATCGTCAGCACGTCGACAGACGCGCGCAGCGACTTCAGGTGCTCCTTGTGCTCGACCCCGAACCGCTGCTCCTCGTCGACGATGACCATGCCGAGCTGTTTGAACCGGGTGGCCTTGGACAGCAGCCGGTGGGTGCCGATGACGATGTCGGCGGTGCCGTCCCCGGCCGCTTCGAGCGTCTGCTCGGCCTCTTTCGGGGTCTGGAACCGCGACAGCTGACGGATCGACAGCGGGAACTGCCCCATCCGTTCGGTGAAGGTGTTGAAGTGCTGCTGGGCGAGCAGTGTCGTCGGGACCAGGACGGCCACCTGTTTGCCGTCCTGAACGGCCTTGAAGGCCGCCCGCACCGCGATCTCGGTCTTGCCGTAGCCGACATCGCCGCAGATCAGCCTGTCCATCGGCGTCTGCTTCTCCATGTCGCCCTTGACCTCGTCGATCGCGGCGAGCTGGTCCGGGGTCTCGGTGTACGGGAAGGCGTCCTCAAGCTCCCGCTGCCAGGGGGTGTCCGGGCCGAACGCGTGGCCACGGGACGCCTGACGGGCGGCGTAGAGCTGGATAAGCTGCGCGGCGATCTCCTTGACCGCCTTCTTGGCCTTCGCCTTGGCCTTCTGCCACTCCGAGCCGCCCATCTTGTGCAGCGCCGGCTGCTCGCCGCCGACGTAGCGGGAGAGCTGGTCGAGTTGGTCGGTGGGCACGTAGAGCCGGTCCCCGGGCTGGTTCTTCTTGCTCGGGGCGTACTCGATGACCAGGTACTCGCGGTCGGCGCCGTTGATGGTGCGCTGCACCAGCTCCACGTACCTGCCGATGCCATGCTGCTCGTGCACGACGTGGTCCCCGGGGCGCAGCTCCAGCGGGTCGATGGTGTTACGGCGGCGGCTGGGCATCTTGCGCATGTCACGCGTGGACGCGCCCCGCCCGCCGGTGATGTCGTTGCCGGTGACCACCACCAGCGCGGCGGCGTCCAGGATGAGGCCGTGTGGGATGGGACCGCAGGTCACGGTGACCGTGCCCGGGGCCGGCGGGGACTCGATCGCCTCAACGAGGGCGGCGCCGATGCCAGCGTCGCCGAGGACCTCGACGGCGCGCTGCGCCGGGCCGTGGCCCTCGAAGACCAACGCGACGGCGTGCCGGGCGCCGGTCCACTGACGCAGGTCGGCGACGAGCCGTTCGGTGTCCCCGTGGTAGAGCGGGGTGGCGTGGGCGCGCGGGGCCAGGGCGATGCCCTCGTCCGGGGCGACGGTGACGGGCTCGTGGTCGCGCCAGGGTTCGGCGGCGGACGGCGCGGCGGCGGGTCCGGTGTCGATGCCGAACGGGGCCACCGTCCACCACGGCATGCCCAGCGCGACGGCGTGACCGCGCACCTCGGCCAGGGTGCGGAACGCGGCCGCCCCGAGGTCGATCGGCGCTGCGGCGTCGTTGGCGCCGGCGGCGGCTGCCCAGCTGGCGGCCAGGAACTCGTCCGAGGTACGGGTGAGGTCGTGGGCGCGGGCCCGGATCCGCTCCGGGTCGCACAGCACGACGTGCGCGCCGCCCGGCAGGCAGTCGACCAACAGCTCAAGCTGGTCGGCGCCGAGCAGCGCCGGGGCCAGCGACTCCATCCCCTCGACCGGGATGCCCTCGGCGAGCTTGTCGCAGATCTCCGCCAGCTCCGGGTGATCGGCGGCCAGCGCCGCCGCGCGCTGCCGGACGTCCTCGGTGAGCAACAGCTCACGACACGGCGGGGCCTCCATGCCGTCAACCGGCGCGATGGTGCGCTGGTCAGCCACGGCGAAGGTGCGGATCTCCTCCACCTCGTCGCCCCAGAACTCGACCCGGTAGGGGTGCTCGGAGGTCGGCGGGAAGACGTCGAGGATGCCGCCCCGGACCGCGTACTCGCCGCGCTTGGTGACCAGGTCGACCCGGGCGTAGGCGAGGTCGGTGAGGCGCCGGGCGACGGTTTCCAGCTCCGCTTCGGCCTTGGTGGCGAGGGCGACCGGAGCCAGGTCGCCGAGTCCGCGCAGCTGGGGTTGCAGCAGCGAGCGCACCGGCGCGACGACGACCCGGACCGGCCCGCCGGCGGCGTCCGGGTGGGCCAGCCGGCGCAGCACCGACAGCCGCTGGCCGACCGTGTCGGAGCGGGGTGACAGCCGCTCGTGCGGGAGGGTCTCCCAGGCCGGGTAGCTGACGACCTGGTCGGCGGGGAGCAGGGCACCGGCGGCGGCGGCCAGGTCGTCGGCCTCGCGGCTGGTGGCGGTGACCGCCAGGACGGGGCGGTCGGCGCCGCCGCGGGCGGCGGTCGCGGCCAGCAGGGCGACCAGGTACGGGCGCGCTGCCGCCGGGGCGGTGAGGTCGACCGCGGCGGCTGGCTCGCCGCCGGCGACGGCGATGTCGCGGGCGCGGGCGAGCGCCGGGTCACCGAGCGCGGCGGGCAGAAGGCCGGCGAGGTTCATGTCCTCTACCTTTCCACGAGCCCGGCGCGGCCGGTCCACCGCCTGCGGGATCGAGCGGCCCCCCGGACCGGGACGTATCGCGGCCATTGTCTTGTTCGAGCGGCGTGGGCGACGGCGACCTCGTCGCACGTCACCGCCGCCGGGGGTTGCAGGACGGTGGCCGGCTGGCGATCGGCGCCGACAGCGTCCGCGGCGGAACAGCGCGCTTCCCGACCGGTACGTCGCCAGAACAATCCAGGCGCCTCAGTCGCTTCCACAATGGCGTCTTACCAGTTGTCACTTGTGGAGGTACTTTCCGTACCGGCGCTGTGTTGGGGGCGATGGGCGCACGCCGCAACCGGGAGGACACATCGTGAAACTGCTGCTGCTGGTCTCTGCCTTCAACGGACTCACCCAACGGGTATGGTGCGAGCTTCGCGCCGGCGGCCACGACGTGGGCGTCCAACTCGCCACCAACGACGCCGCCATCATCAACGCCGTCCGGCGGACAAACCCCGATCTCATCCTCTGCCCCTTCCTGAAGGACCGGGTGCCCGAGGAGGTGTGGCGCCAGCGCCGCACGGTGATCATTCACCCGGGACCGGTCGGCGACCGTGGTCCCTCCTCGCTGGACTGGGCCATCACCGAGGGGGCGTCCCACTGGGGCGTCACCGCGTTGGAGGCCATCGCCGAGATGGACGCCGGCCCGATCTGGGCACACCGGACGTTCCCGATGCCGGCCGAGCCGGTCCGCAAATCGGCGATCTACAACGGACCGGTGGCCGACGCGGCGCTGGAGTGTGCCCGCGAGGTGGTCGCCAAGGCCGTCGACCCGACGTTCCAACCGACGCCGCTGGCCGAAGCCGTGGTGGCGGTCCCGGGGGCCCGGGCGCGTCCGACTATGACGCAGGCGGACCGGCGTTTCGGCTGGGAGGAGAACACCGACCACATCCTGCGGCGGGTGCGGGCCGCCGACGGGGCGCCCGGGGTGCGGGCTCAGCTCGCCGGCCTCGACGTGCTCGTCTTCGACGCCCGTCGTGGCGGGCCGGTAGACGCCGCGCCGGGACAGGTCGTGGCGGTGCGCGACGGGGCGGTCCGGGTCGCCACCGGGGACGGCAGCGTGTGGGTCGGACAGCTCAAGACGCCGGCGGCGGTCGGCGGCGACGTGCCCCGGATCAAACTCCCGGCGACGGCGCTGCTGGGCCGGCGGCTGCGCGGCGTGCCCCGTCAGGCCGCGAGCCTCAACGGCGACGCCGACATCCGCTACCACCGGGATGGGGCGGTTGGCTGGTTGACCATCGACGTCTACAACGGAGCGATGGGGCCGGCGACCTGCCGACGGCTGCTGTCGGCGCTGCGGCACGCCGCCGGTCAGGACACCAGGGCATTGGTGCTGGTCAGCGGCCCCGAGGTGTTCAGCAACGGCATCCATCTCAACCTCATCGAAGCCGACCGCGATCCAGGCGCGTTGGCCTGGGCGAACATCAAGGCGATCAACGCGGTCTGCCGGGCGATCACCACCCTGCGCGGGCAGCCGGTCGTCGCAGCTTTCGGTGGTCCGGCCGGCGCGGGCGGGGTCATGCTCGCCCTCGGGGCGGACGTGGTCGCGGCCCGGGCGGGCGTGGTGCTCAACCCCTACTACGAGATGGGTCTGTTCGGTTCCGAGCTGCACACCTACACGCTGCCCCGGCGGGTCGGCGAGACGGTCGCCCGGCAGTTGCTCGACGGCAGGCTGCCGGTCACGGTCGAGGCAGCTGAGCGGATGGGCCTGATCGACACGGTCGGCCCCCGCCCGTACCCACGGTTCGTGGAGTGGCTGGCTGAACTGGCTGAACGGACGGCCGCCGACGGGGACCGCATCCGCCGGGAGAAGGCGGCCCGGCTGGCGGCGGCCCCGATGCCGCTGGACGCGTACGCGGCGCGCGAGCTGGCCGAGATGAGCCGCGACATGTTCGACAACCGGTCCGACTTCGCCGGGGCGCGCACGGACTTCGTCCACAAGGTCAGGGCGACGGTGACCCCGGCGAAGCTGGCGTTCCGCAGCCCCGGCGGGTTGCCGCGGCGACGGCGGTCGGCGCCGCGGCCGGTCGGCTGCTGACCCGGCCGGTCGGCGTTGGGCACTGGCCGATCAGCGTAGGCAGACATGACGCAGGGGCCGGTCGGCGCAGTGCGCTGACCGGCCCCTGCCCTCGGGGGAGGGTGAGGTCTTACAGGGACGTGACCTGGAACGACTGGAAGAGGAAGTCCGTGTTGTCCCCGCGGATACCGGTCTTGCCGGCGGTGCGGATCGGCGCGCAGCCGGTGCCCTTGTCGGTGATGGTGAGGACCGACTTGCCCGCGCGAGACAGGGTCACCGCGACGGAGCCGTCGGTGTTGGTGCGGATGGACGAGCCGTACGCGGTCCACTGCCCCAAGGCGATCGGGAACCCGGACTTGCTGCCGAGGGTGTGGTAGGTGCCGCCGTTGCTGGGACCGCCGCGGCACTTCTTCTTGAGCACGAGGGCGCCGTCACGCCGGGCGATGCTGGCGTAGTAGAGGCTCTCCTCGCTCTGGTAGCGCAGGAAGACGTGCACGCCGTCCCAGGCGACCGCCGGGGTCGAGGAGGTCGAGGTCTGCTTCTGCACCTTCAGCTTGAAGGCGGTCTGCATGTTCAGGAAGTCGTTCCGCTTGGTGGTGAGGCGGAAGACGGCAGAGTTGGTGCCCTTGCGTGACAACGCGTCGGGCGCCTTGTTGTCCGGGACGCCGGTCCAGTAGGCCGGGCCGTCGACGGTCTGCTTGGCGAACAGCGAGCCGCTGTTGTTCTCCCAGTCGGCCGAGCGGACGGCGCTCGCGGCGGTGGGGTTCCAGAACGCGTATTCGTTGGTGATGAGTTTGTTGGCGTTGGGCGGGTTGACCGCGTAGAGCGTGGTCGCGGCCGAGGCCGCGGGCGCCGCGGCGGTGATGCCGATGGCGGTGACGATGGTGCCGATCAGAAGCTTCAAGCCCCCGTGCATGTATGTCCTCCTGACGAGTGGCGCCTCGGTGGTTCACCGGGCCACTTGTCAGATCGACGCCGGGCTGGGCTGCTGAACCGCAAATCGGGGATAGATGGTCGCGAGTCGGGAGCGCCTGGGGTGCCGCACGGTTTCGCGCTCCCTTACCAGACCGATTCTGGCCTTGTTGTCACGTTCGTGGAACAATAGCCACTTGGCGACCTTTAGGTCCCGTTTGTGATCTTTCATCCCGTCGCCTCATTGTGGAAAGGCACGCATGTTTCACATGACGAAAATCCGAACCCTCGTCGCCGCGCTCAGCGCCGCCGCCCTCGGAGTGGTCGCCATGCCCACGCCCTTGTCAGCCGACGCCGCTGGCGGCCTGGTGCTGTTCTCGCCCACACCCCCGCCGGTCACCGGCGTGGTCACGAACGAATTCGCCTTTTGGAATCCGCGCCTCGGCGCATCCCGGATCTCCGGCGACTGGACGATGAACAGCGGTTCGGTGTTCTCCGCGACCACACCCCTCGGGTACAGCTACTACAGCGGAAACATTGATGACAATAATCCTGACGCCCTGTCGCGCGGCGGCACCCATTCAGCGATCTTCCGGATGACGTCACGGCGCGACGACTTCCGGGACGTCACCGTCAACATGGCGCTCTCGATCGCCGGATTCGGCGCCACCGAGTCCACGCCGGCCAAGACGTGGGACGGCGTCCACCTGTGGCTGCGATACCAGAACGACCGGCACACCTACTACGCCAGCCTCGCCCGCCGCGACGGCCGCGTCGTGATCAAGAAGAAGTGTCCGGGCGGCTGGGTCAACGGCGGCAGCTACCACGAACTGTCGGAGGAGGTCGACGGCTTCCCCATGCGGCGCAACCTGTGGAAGGACTTCAGCGTCACCACCCGCAACAACCCCGACGGCTCCGTCGCCATCCAGATCAAACGGGAGGGGGACGTCGTCGTCAGCGCCGTCGACCACGGCGTCGGCTGCGCGCCGATCACCCAGCCCGGCGCCCTGGGCCTGCGCGGCGACAACTCGCGCTTCTACTTCCGCGACTTCGAGGTCCGGACCGCCGCGGCGATCGGATAGGCGCGGACAGCGATGTGGGCGGCGACCTGAGGTCGCCGCCCACATCGTCGTGGATCACCGTGGCGGGTCCGGCAACGCGGCGGTGCAGAACCCGCGAGCCCGCAGCCCCTCGATGATGCCCGGGAGCGCCCTCACCGTGTTCGTGGCGTCAGCCGCTCCGTCGTGCAACAGGATCACCATGCCCGGACGGGCGTGCTGGACCACCGCGGCAGCGATGTCCTGCGGCTGACGGCCACGCCAGTCCTCGCTGTCATACGTCCAGTCCGAGACCCGCAGGCCCAGCGAACGGGCCACCGAGCCCACCACCGGGCCGCTGCTGCCGAACGGCGGCCGCAGCAACGCCGGCGCGGGAACGCCGACCGAGGTGATGGCGCTCTGGGTCTCAGCCAGTTGGGAACGGATCTCCGCGGCGGTCAGGTCCGCCAGATGGGGGTGGTCCCAGCTGTGGTTGCCCACCACGTGGCCATCCGCCACCATCATCCGCAGCGTGTCCTGACCCGGCGACACCTTGTTCCCGAGCACGAAGAAGGTCGCCCGCGCCCGGTAGGCCCGCAGCACCGCCAACACCGCCGGCGTGTACGGGCCGGGACCGTCGTCGAACGTCAGCGCGATCTTGCCCCGTACGCAGCGGTTGATCAACGCCTTCGGGTCGACCGTCGTGGTGGCCACCACCGGCACGTTGACCCCGGGCTCCCTGGCCGACGAGGACGTCAGCGGGCCGACCAGCAGCACCGCGGCCACACCCAGGGCCACCAGGGCCGCGACCAGCTCGGCGAGCGAGCGTCGCAGCGACCGGGGACGGGCGGGACGGGCCGGAGCCCGCCCCGCCCCCCGGCGGAAACGCCGGATCATGGCGCCTCCGAGACCGCGTAGTCGTCGGTGATGAGCGTGCCGTTGCCGGTCATCGCCAGACCGAAGCTGACCGCGTCCGCGCCGGCCGGGGCGGCCGGAGTGACGTAGTCGGGCATCTTCGTCCAACCAGCGCCGGTCGGCAGCACCGGGCCGGTGCGCCAGTACTTCCAGACGCCGCCGGCCCGGTAGTAGGCCACCAGGCGCACGCTCGTGGCCGGACCCCAGGAACCCTTGTACCAGACGCCCAGCCGGTACGCCGTGCCCGGCGTGGCCTTGGGGGCGCAGGTCGCCGAGTTCTGGGCGATCACCAGTTTGCGGTCGCCGCTGGTGTAGCCGTTGATCGTCAGCTGCTCGGCGAACGAGCCGCTGTGCGCGTCGGTGGTCCGGCTCCACGAGAACGTGTTCGTCCCGAAGCCGCCCAGCTGGAAGCAGCTCGGCACGTAACCGGCGCCGAACGACTCAAGCGAGGGGTTGAGCACCAGGTTGCCCGGCGCCATCGGCAGCGGCGGGCCGGGGACGGCTGGCTTCACCTCGCCGCCCATGACCTCGTGAACGGTCTTGACCACGGTGTTGTCGTCGGCACGCGGGGCCAACCACGTCATGAAGTCATCGAGCAGGTCCGGCTTCATGGTGTAGACGCCGCCACAGTCGGCCTCGCACACGTGGTGGATGACGAACTGGACCCAGCCGCCGCCGTTGCTCTCGGCGTTGGTGACATACGCCTTGAGGTCGTCGAGAGTAGTGGTGTTCTTCACCGACGCGGTGGCCCGGGTGAGGAACTTCTTGGCCGGCGGCACCGACTCCGACCACGGACAGCCGTGGCAGGCGGTGGCGGTGCGCAGACCTCCGACGCCACGGGCGCTGTGGTAACCACACTCCTGCGCGATCTGCTCAGTGGTCGCGGTGGCGTCGCCGAACGGGTACGCCAGGCTGGTGACCGGGAAGCCGCGCGCGATGAGGTCCGCCCGGTCGTTGCAGATCGAGCGCCGTTGGTCGTCCGGGGAAAGGGTCGGCAGGTCGGCGTGGTCGACGGTGTGGCCGCCGATCTCGTGACCGGTGGCGTCCATCTCCTCAAGGTCTTCCTGGGTGAGGAAGTTCGTCGCCCCGATCCGGCCGCTGTTGACGTAGAACGTGCCACGGGCGCCATGTTCGTCCAGGATGGGGGTTGCCTCGGTGTAGTGGTTGCGCACACCGTCATCGAACGTCAGCGACACCACGGTCTGGCCGTTGGTCTCCGCCGAGACGCCGACGCCGGTGATCGCCGGAAGGGCGACCAGGGCCATCGCGGCGGCGAGAGCGACCAGCACCGGGACGCTGACTCGTCGTGCTCGTGGGGGAAGCATCCGATCTCTTTCCGTTGCCGCCGGTCACTCAGCCGGCGGGGTTCTGGGGGGGTGGTGTGGCGGCGCTGAGGCGCCGCGGAACGTCAGCGGTAGGCGACCATGCGCGGGCTGGCGAAGCCGACCGAGCAGTCGCGGGCCGTCTCCAACCCGAGCGCCACCCCGCCGATGGCGAGCCGCCGGTCGATCGTCGCCCGGACCGGCCTGGCGCCGGGAACCGTCACGATCACCGTTCGGTTGTGGACGACGATGTCCAACGACCGCCGCGCGCCCGGCTTCACCGCGCCGCTGGCCAGGGTGACCCGGGGCTGGCTGAGGATCTGCTGCCGGATCGCCACGTTGGCGTTGCCGAGCGCGATCTCGACCCGCCCGTAGTGCCCGGTGCCGGTGCCGGTGCGGACCGCGACGATCGCGGTGCACCTACGGTCCACTCCGCTCACCGTGGTGGCCAGGTCGTAGTTGGTCCACCGGGTAGTGTTGATGTCCCGGTCCTCGCACAAGGAGTAGCCGGCGGCCCGCACCGTCACCCCGGCCGCGGTCGACACGCATCGGACCGCCTCACCGGGCGGTGGCGACCAGGACAGCGCGGTGAGCTGCGCCGGCGGGAGGATCGGCTGCGCCCGGTAGATCATTTCCATGAGCCGCTCAGCGCTGGTGGTCGTGCGCACCCCGATCCGGGGCAGCCGCCACTGCGGCGAGTGGTCGGTCAGCGCGTCGACGTGCCCGGTCGGGACGCCCTCGCCGACGAACGCGAACCGGAACCCCGCCTCGGCGAGCAGGTCGGACAGCTCGGCGCGGATCTTCGGGTCGTTGGCGGTCAGGCCCCAGTCGCCGAACGGGTAGGCGAAGGCTGTCGCCGGTCCGCCCACCCCCGATCTGAGCTGTTGCTGGGAGCGGTCCAGGTCGGCCCGGACCCGGGCCCGCCACTGCTCGATCGTCTCCCAGCCGCCGTCGTCGACCAGCCGGTGCGTCAACGCCGGGCGGATGTTCCCCGGCACCGGCGCCATCGTGTCCAGGGCGTGGCTCCGGGAGCCGAACTCCCACCGTCCGGTGTCCCTGAGCCGGCCCAGCTGCCGGGTGGACAGGTATGTCGACGGGGTGCCAGGCTGCACGATCCGTCCGGTCGGCACGAACGCGACCGCGCTGTAGCCGTAGGTCGCCAGCATCGGGTCCACCGTGGTCCAGTCGGTGAGCGAACCGCCGTCGAAGGTCAGCAGCAGCGCCCGATCCGGCAGGTCGACCCTCTCCCCGCTGAGCATGGCGTCGATGTCGTCGAGGCGGACCGTCTCGTACCCGGCGGCCCGCAGCGCGGCCAGGTGCTCGGCGAAGGTCTGCCGGCTCACGGCGCTGGACTCGGTCGGTCGGTCGCTCACCCCGTGATAAGTGAGGACGGTGACCGCTCCCTGCACCGCCGCCGGGACCCGGTCCAGCGCCGGCGTGGCGGCGATCCGGGCGGCGATCTGCTCCGGGTCAAACGGTCGGCTCAGCTCCACCCAGGCCAGCACCGCCGCCCCGAGCGTCGCCACGGCCAGGGCGCCGGTGACCAGGCGGGTGGCTCCACCGGCCAGCAGCCGCAGACGCTCACGCATGTCGCGCCACCGCCGGCTCGGCGGCCCGGCCAGCGGCGCGCGGCCGTGGCGGGGTGGGCGTCGGGTTCGACGTGTCGCGGGTGCCCCACTTGCCGTCGCGGATACGCAGGATGGCCCAGAGCAGCTGCGGCGAGAACGTGATGTAGAAGAAGGCGCCGAGGAACGCGTACGGCCACAGGCCGTCGTCGCGCAGCGCGCGGTACAGCAACGCGTACGCCCCGGAGATGAGGTACAGGCCGACGAAGTAGACGACCGGGAAGCGGCCGTGGGTGAGCGGCTGGACCAGGCTGTAGAGCAGGACGACGGGGCTGAGCAGCCCGGCCAGCGTCTGCACGAACACCGCCGGAAGCGCCCGGGTGCGGGAGCGCCAGATGTGGCCCAGCAGCAGCGGCCCCTCCCGGCTCCAGGACTTCTTCCACCGCAGCTGCTGCTTGAAGAACTTGCCGTACTGGTCGGGGGCATCGGTCCACGCCTCGGCCCGCGAGTCGTACTTGGCGGTCCAGCCGGCCCGGATGACGCGGTTGGTGAGGGCACGGTCGTCGCCGTAGGTGCACTCGACGCCGAGGAACCGCTGGTGTTCCCACCGTTCCAGCAGTGGCGCGACGGCCTCCCGTCGGTATGCGGCGAAGCAACCTGAGCAGCAGGTGACCGCGCCGAGCACCGACTCGGCGCTCTTGAGCAGCTGGAACGAGATGTAGTAGCGGGTGGCCTGCATCCGGGTCAGCGTGTTGGCGTAGGCGTTGCGCACGTACGTCAGCCCGGAGATCGCCCCGACGTTCGGGTCGGCGAAACCCTGCACCAGGCGCCGGATGGCGTCCGGGGCGGGCATCGAGTCGGAGTCAACGAAGACCAGGATCTCGGCGGTGGTGGCCCGGATTCCGGCCGCCATCGCGGCCCGCTTGCCTTGGTTGCTGCCGAGGTCGACACAGCGCACCGCGCCGGCCGGGTAGCGTCCGGCGGCCTCGATCATCTGTTGCCAGGTGTCGTCCGAGGAGCCGTCGTTGACCACGACGATCTCCAGTTTGTGGCCGGGGTAGTCGAGCTCCCGGCAGGCGTGGATGGTGCGCGCGACCGCCTCGCCCTCGTTGTAGGCCGGCACCACGATCGCGACGGCGGGCTCCAGCCCGACGTCCCGGGGCGGGCGGTAGAAGGCCGCCAGCGCGAACCGGCTCAGGACGTAGCTGCTGACCACAATGGTGTATCCAGCGGCGAACAGGTTGCCGCGCAGGTAGGAGACCTTGATGCCGATGTGCCAGGCGATGAGGGCGCAGATCGCGCCGACGGTGACGAGCGCCAGCACGGCCAGGACGCCGCGCCGCTGGGTGCGGTACAGGCGGCCGTTGCGCGGCGGCGGCGGCGCCGGCGACAGGTAGCTGGCTGGGGTGGTGACGGCGCCACGTTCGGCGGGCGCCACGCCACCTTGGCGGGGGAACTGGTACACAGGCAGGACCTCAGAGCTTCTGCACGTGGGCGGCGGTCGCGCAGCGGTTGCGGGTGTCCAGGACGCGACGGGCCGCCTCGCTGATCGCCGCGTAGTCGAACTCGTCGTGGTCGGTCACCAACACGCACAGGTCGGCGAGCTGCGCGGCGTCCAGGACGTCCGCCGGGGCGATCGGCTTGACGCCCGGGTAGTCGCGCTCCAGCTGCGCCGGCAGATCCCGCACCAGCGGGTCGCAGACCGAGACCGACGCGCCGTTGCGGCACAGCAGCTGGATGAGGCTGTTGGTGGGCGTCTCGCGGGTGTCTCCGCTGTTGGCCTTGTACGCCAGACCCAGGACCAGGACGCTGGCGCCGTTGACGGCGATGCGGTGGTTGTTGAGCAGGGCGGTCACCCGGTCGAAGACGTACCGGGGTTGGGCGGCGTTGACCCGCATCGCCAGGTCGACGAAGTCGAACGGCCGGCCGAGGCTCCGCTCGATCCGGTCGGACAGGTAGGCCGGGTCGACCGGCAGGCAGTGGCCGCCCACCCCCGGACCGGGGTTGAACCGCTGGAAGCCGTAGGGCTTGGTGGCGGCGGCGTCGAGCACGTCCCAGATGGACACGCCCAGCTCGTGCGCATGCCGCCCCAGCTCGTTGACCAGGGCGATGTTGACGTGCCGGTACGTGTTCTCCAGCAGTTTCGCCATCTCGGCGGTGGCCGGGGACGGGCAGGTCACCACGGTGTCGCAGATCGTCGAGTAGAACTGTCGGACGGCGGCCCGGCTGGCCCCGTCGGCGCCGGCGACGAGCTTCGGCGTGTTCGCGAAGTGCCAGCGGGTGTTGCCGGGGTCGATGCGTTCCGGGGAGAAACCGACGAGCAGCTGACCATTGTCGACGGTGCAGCCGGCCGCGTTGCGTTCCAGGGTGGCCCGGAACTCGCCGTCGGTGGTGCCGGGCGCCACGGTCGATTCCAGCACGACGAGCGCGCTGGGCGTGACGTGCTCGGCCAGGACCGAGGCGGCGGCGATGACAGCCCCGAGATCGGGGTGGCCCTCGCGTAGCGGAGTGGGCACCGTGACCAGCGCGACCTGGAATCCGGCGAGGTCGGCCGGGTCGGCGGTCGGCTGGTACCGGCCGGAGGCGAGCATGGACGCGATGTCGGCGTCGGTGAGGTCGTCGATCGGCGATTGTCCGGCCCGCAGCGCGGCGATCTTCGCGGTGTCGATGTCGTAACCGACGACGGCGTGCCCGGCGTCGACCGCGGCGCGGGCGGCGGGCAGCCCGACGTAGCCCTGGCCCACCACCACCACCCGCTGGCGGTCGGCCAGCGGGTGGCCGAACGCGACGCGCTGACGGGTTGGCGTACCGCTGGACATAGGCGCAGCCTTTCTACAAAGGACATGAGCTGACAAATCGGCCCTTATGCGCAGCCGGAAGTCTTGGCAGACATGGCCGGTTTGATGCGACTCAGGCGCTCACCGCAGGCTCGGACGCGACAACGCATGGCGCAGAGTGCCACTGTATGGCACAAAATGTCCGCTTTACGGCCCGTACTAGTTAACACCCGACACGGCGACAGCGGAAGCCGGAGTGGTCCCCCGGCACCTCCTGGATGGAAGTTCCACCGGAAGAGGTCGCCGTTCCGGTTAAAGAGCACCCCGATCCGGTGACCACCCGTGACGCCGCAGTCGACAGCGAAGATCCACTTCGGAAAGTGGACCCCTGTTCAGTAACGCGTGTAAATCGCCCGAGATATGGCGTGTACCCGAATCGTGCCGCCGATTGCCGGTCTGATTGCAGTGATATGAACGATTTAGAGGGTCTATCCATCCTCCACGCGCAGCGGCGCCGCGCCTTCTCACCCAGCGAGGGCGCCGTCGGCAACCGGCCGGCGGGGGCCGCCGCCGCGAAAAGGATCAGCTCGGGAGGTTGGGTGGCGGGAGGCGCCCACGCGGGCCAGTTCCGTGGCACGGTGGGTGGCATGCGCGACGATGACGCGGCGCTACGCGCCGATATCCGACGGCTCGGCGCCCTGCTGGGGCAGACGCTGGCACGCCAGGAGGGCCAACCGCTGCTCGACCTCGTGGAGCGGGTGCGGCTGCTGGTCCGCAGCGACCATGATCAGGCAGCCGAGCTGCTCGGCGGTCTCAGCGACGACGAGTCGACCCGACTCGGTAGGGCCTTCGCCGCGTACTTCCATCTGGCGAACGTCACCGAGCAGGCGCACCGGGCCCGGGAACTGCGTCGGCAACGACTCGACAGCGGCGGCTGGTTGGAGCAGACCGCCGACCGGATCGCCGGGCGGGCTGTCCCGCCTGAGCAGATCGCCGCGGCGGCGGCCCGGCTGGCCGTCCGTCCGGTGTTCACCGCCCACCCCACCGAGGCCGCCCGGCGCTCGATTCTCACCAAGCTACGGGCCGTCGCCGACACCCTCGACGCCGAAGCCGCCGACGCGGCCCTCCTCGGTCGGGATGCCAAGGGGGACGAATCGACCGACCGCCGGCTGGCCGAGCTGGTCGAGGCGCTCTGGCAGACCGACGAGCTGCGGATCCACCGCCCCGAGCCCACCGACGAGGCCCGCAACGCCGTCTACTACCTGCGTGACCTCGCGGGCGGCGCGGTCGGCACGGTGCTCCGGGACCTCGCCGACGCCCTCGGCCGGCTGGGCGTCGACGCGGCGACGCTGAACCGACCGCTGACGTTCGGCAGCTGGATCGGCGGGGACCGCGACGGCAATCCGTTCGTCACCCCGGAGGTCACCACCCAGGTCCTGTTGTTGCAGCACGAGTACGGCATCCAGGCCGCCGAGGCGACTGTCGAGGGACTGGTCAGGGAGTTGTCGATCTCCGCCCAGCTCCGGCCGCCCAGCGGCGGGCTGAACGCCAGCCTGGCCGCCGACCTCGCGGCGTTGCCCGAGGTCGGGGAGCGTCAGCGGCGCATCAACGGCGCCGAGCCGTACCGGCTGAAGCTGCGCTGCGTGGCGGCGAAGCTGGCGAACACCAGACGCCGGCTGGCCGCCGACTCCCCGCACGAGCCGGGGCGCGACTATCTGGGCGTGGTCGGGCTGCTGTCAGACCTGGAGCTGGTGCGGGACTCGTTGACCGCCTGCCACGGCGAGCTGAACGCCGCCGGCCCCGTCACCGACGCGATCCGCACCGTGGCCGCGTGCGGTCTGGGTCTGGCGACCCTGGACGTCCGCGAGCACGCCGACGCCCACCACCAGGTGCTGGCGCTGCGCTACGCCGAGCTGGGCGAGGTCGAGGACTACGCCACGCTGAGCCGCGAGCGCCGCGTGGCGCTGCTGGCGGCCGAGCTGGCCGGCCGCCGGCCGCTGTGGGGGTCGGATCTGACGCTGCCGCCGGAGCCGGCGCGCACCGTCGCCGTCTTCGAGACGATCGCTGCGGCCCAGCGACGGTTCGGGCCCGAGGTGATCGAGTCGTACATCGTGTCGATGACCCGGGGCGTCGACGACGTGCTGGCCGCGGCGGTGCTGGCCCGCGAGGCGGGATTGCTGGACGTGCCCGGCGGACGGGCGTCGATCGGGATCGTGCCGCTGCTGGAGTCCGCCGCGGAGCTGGACGCTGGCGGCGAGCTGCTCGACGAGTTGCTCGCGCTGCCGGCGTACCGGACCATCGTGGCCGCCCGGGGCGACGTGCAGGAGGTGATGCTCGGCTACTCGGACTCCAACAAGGAGGCGGGTATCGCCGCGTCGCAGTGGCGGATCCACAAGGCGCAGCGGGCGTTGCGGGACACCGCCGCCCGGCACGGGGTGACGCTGCGGCTGTTCCACGGCCGGGGCGGCACCATCGGACGGGGCGGCGGCCCGACGCACGAGGCGATCCTGGCCCAGCCGCACGGCACCCTCGACGGCGCGATCAAGGTGACCGAGCAGGGCGAGGTGATCTCCGACAAGTACACCCTGCCGACGTTGGCCCGGGAGAACCTGGAGCTGACCGTCGCCGCCGCCGTCGAGGCGACCGTGCTGCACACCGAGCCGACCGTCGCCCCGCAGCAGCTGGCCCGCTACGAGGCCGCGATGGACGTCGTCGGCGACGCGGCGTTCGCCGCGTACCAGGAGCTGGTGGCCCGGCCGGACCTGGCCGACTACTTCTGGGCCTGCACCCCGACGTCGCTGCTCGGCGCGCTCAACATCGGGTCCCGGCCGGCGAGACGACCCGACGCTGACGCCGGTCTGGCCGGGTTGCGGGCGATCCCGTGGGTGTTCGGCTGGACCCAGTCCCGGCAGATCGTGCCCGGCTGGTTCGGGGTGGGCGCGGGCCTGGAGGCGGCACGCGGGGCCGGGCTGGGCGAGACGCTGACCCAGATGCACCGGCGGTGGCGCTTCTTCCGCACGTTCCTGTCCAACGTGGAGATGACGCTGGCCAAGACGGACCTGGCGATCGCCCGGCGGTACGTCGACGCGCTGGCGCCGCCGGAGCTGCACGGGGTGTTCGCGCTGGTGCGCGCCGAGCACGACCGGACCGTCGCCCAGGTGCTCGCGGTGACCGGCCAGACGACGCTCCTGGAGGGCCAACCTGGGCTGCGACGGACGCTGACGGTCCGCGACTCGTACCTGGAGCCGCTGCACCACCTCCAGGTGGCCCTGTTGCGCCGTCACCGGGCGGGCCAGCGCGGCGAGGCGCTGGAGCGGGCGCTGCTGACCACCGTCAACGGCATCGCCGCGGGTCTCCGCAACACCGGCTGACCGTCGCGCGCGGCGTCCGGTGGCTTGCGGGCGGGATCAGCTGGTCAGTCTGACGGTGAAGGCGGGATGGTTGCCCAGGTCGCGGAAGGCGTCGAGGCCGATCGTGGTGCGCTCTACCCGGGAGTCGCGTCCGCGTTGGTCGGACGGGGTGTCGAAGTAGACCAACGCCTTGATCTTCGGGAACCGGGAGATCTGCGCGGCGACGCTGCGGAACAGCGCCGCCTGGTGTGAGGCGTTGGCCTTCGAGTGCCACACTCCCCACTCGGCGACCATGAGCGGTTTCTCGGGGTGGCGGATGCTGGCCCAGGTGTAGAAACCGGGCCAGCCGGTGCGGGTGGAGCGCCGGTTGACCAGCTCGGCGAAGTCGCCGTAGCCGTAGCCGGGGGTGCTGTAGGCGTACGCGTCGAAGCCGATCCAGTCGACGACGTCGTCGCCGGGGTACAGGTCGCCGAACCAGTGCATGCTGGTCAGCCTCGGGTAGGCCATGTGCACGAGGACGGTGACGAGGTTGTCGACGCCCCGGGCCCGGAGCCGGTTGATGACGTGCCGGTACATCGCGGCGTAGTCGCGGGCGGTGTATCCGGAGCCACGGCGGGGTCTGACGTCGTCCTCGGGCTCGTGGTGGACGGTGAAGAACATCTGGGCGCGGTGGTGGGCGCGCAGGTGGCGGGAGAGTCGGTCCAGGTAGTCGTCGGTGGGCCGGTGGCCGCGGGCGATACGTGCCCAGCTGGCGCCGGTGGGTTTCCAGTTGAGGAACAGCACCCGGGGTCCGCGGGCGATGGCCAGCTCAGCCGGGGTGGGGAACATCTCGTGTTGCCCGCGATGGTAGCCGTGGTAGAGATCCTGGACGCGTCCGGTGCGCCGTTCGAACGCGGCGAGCGCCGCCGGCCCGCGCTCGGGGGTGTGCGCGCCGGGGGCGACGCCCCAGAGCACTCCGCAGCTGGGGACGAGCTTCAACCCGACCTGGCAGTGGTTGGCCGCGGGCGGGGCGGTAGGACTGGGGCGGGGGGCGCGGGTGGTGGGGGCGAGACCGAATCCGGTGGCGCTGTCGGGGGTGTGGGTGGGCCCGGGCCCGGTCCCTTCCTGGACGGCCGGGGCGCCGCGGTGGGGGCGGCGGCGGTCCTCTGGCGGGTTAAGCGCCCAGACGGCCGCGCCGAGGGCGAGCGCGCCAGTCGTGGCGAGCGCGACCGTCCGATGTCGCCGACTGAGCCGGCCGAATGTGGCGGTGGCGCGAAGGCGCCAGGCGCGGAACATGGTGAAACTGTACATAAGATGGCAAAGTTGTCCTCATCTCGACCAGCGCGGGCCCTGCTGACAGACTGGGTGCGGCCGACGCAGGACGTCTGGGAGGTGCGCGGCATGGGAGGGGCGATGGACGGCGCGACGCTGCCGGAGGACGTGCTGCGGGATGCTCCGTCGTACACGCCACGCGAGACGGAGCTGGCGGACCTGGAGCTGATGCTGTCGGGAGCGTACGCCCCGCTCGGCGGGTTTCTCACCCGGGCCGATCTCGACGCGGTGGCCAGCCGCGGCCAGCTCGCCGACGGCACCCCGTGGCCGGCGCCGGTCACCCTGGAGCTTCCGGCGGCTACCGTCGAACGGCTGGGCGGTAAGCGCCTCGTCGTTCTCACCGACCCCGAGGGCGCGCCCGTGGCGGCGCTGGAGGTCACCGATTCATGGCCGACGTCCCAGGGGATGGTCGGCGCCGGCGGCCCGCTGCGCCGGCTCGGCGACGGCGGACGGCACACCTTCGCCCGGCTCCGGTTGACCCCGCAGGAGGTCCGTCGGTCGCTGCCGGCAGGCCGGGTGCTCGGGGTTGTCGCCGACCGGCCGCTGCACCGGCCCCAGCTGGCCCAGATCACGCACGCCGCGCGCACCCTGTCGGCGCATGTGCTGGTCTTCGTGCCGGTGCATGGTCCCGGCCCGGACGGGTTGGCGCCCGAGGTGCTCATGCGCACCGTGCTGGCCGCCGGAGACCGCCTGCCGAAGGCGACCGTGGTGGCGATCCCGCTGAGCCTGCGTGGCAACGAGATCAGCACCGCGCTGAGGCGGGCCCGGGTGGCCCAGGCGTACGGGGTGACGCACCTGCTCTCCACCGGCGAGACGATCGTCTCGGGCGGCGGGCCGCGGGTGCTGGTGCCACGGGAGCTGGCCTACGACAAGCGGGACGGGCAGTGGCGCTCCCGGGACGAGATCCCGGCCGGCGCCCGCCGCCTGCCGATGCGGCAGGCGGAGATCAACGATCTACTCGAACGGGGCTTCCCGCTGCCGGAGTGGCACACCCCGCCGGCGGTGGCCAAGGAGCTGGCTCAGGCCCGGCCGCCCCGCCGCCGTCGAGGGTTGGTGCTGTTCTTCACCGGGCTGTCCGGGTCGGGCAAATCCACAGTGGCGCGCAGTGTGGCCGACTCGCTGCGCGAGAGCGGCGCCCGCACCGTCACCCTGCTCGACGGGGACGTGGTGCGCCGGGAGCTGTCGGCCGGCCTGAGCTTCAGCAAAGCCGACCGGGATCTCAACATCCGCCGGATCGGCTGGGTCGCCGCCGAGGTGGGTCGGCACCGGGGACTGGCCATCTGCTGTCCGATCGCCCCGTACGCGCAGGGGCGGGCCACCGCGCGCCGGATGGCCGCCGAGGCGGGCGCCGGGTTCGTCCTGGTGTGGATGTCGACGCCGTTGGAGGTGTGCGAGCGCCGGGACCGCAAGGGCCTGTACGCGCGGGCGCGGGCGGGGCAGCTCAGCGGCATGACCGGCATCGACGACCCGTATGAGGCGCCAGCCGATGCCGAGCTGACGTTGGACACCGGCGCGCTGACGGTGGACGAGGCGGTCGGTCGGGTGCTGGAGCACCTCACCGACGAGGGTTGGATCGAACCCGCTTAATCCGGAAGCCACTCACATTCAGGTGGTAAACCGCCCAAATCTCTACTGAACTCAGCATATCGGTGTTTACTTCACGAGTATTGAATCCACCATATCGGTGGATAACGCCGCCCTGACCGTCGGCGGCGTCCCGCTCGTCGAAGGGCCGACCGATGTCAGCGACACCCGCGACCACCGTGCCGGACTACCTCGGGGTGCTACGCCGGCAGTGGTGGCTGCTGGCGCTGCTCACCGCCGCCGGAATTGCCGGCGCCCAGGCGGTGGCGATGGCCGTCGAGCCCAGCTACCAGGCCACGACGGCGGTGCTCGTCCAGCCGGCCGGCCAGGACACCAACGTCGCCGGGGGGCGCACCCAGAACGCCGTCAACCTCGACACCGAGGCCCAGATCGTCCGCTCCGACGCGGTGCTCACCGCGGCGGCCCAAGCCGCCGGGACCGGCGTCGCCGACCTGGCCCGGGGCGTCACCGTCGAGGTCCCGGCGAACACCGCCATCCTGCGGATCACCGCCAGCGGCGCCACCGACCGGGGCGCGCAGCTGCGGGCGCGGGCGCTCGCCGACGCCTACCTCACCAACCGGTCACAGGTCGCCCAGGAGCTGCGCGCCAGCCGCACCGAGGTGCTGGCCGCCCGGATCAAACAGCTCGACGTCGTCCTCACCTCGGTGAACCGGCGGCTCGCCGCGCTCAGAGCCACCAGCCCGCAACGTCCGCAGCTGGACAGTCAACGCCAGTCGCTCATCAGCCAGCTCAACCGGCTCTCCGAACGGCATAACCAGCTCACCACCGGCAATGAACGCGTCGGCTGGGTGATCGCCGGCCCGCTGCGACCCGCCGCGCCGACCTCCCCGGACCTGGCTCTCTACCTCGCCTCCGGCGCGCTGCTCGGGCTGGTCGGCGGCCTCGTGGCGGCCACGGCGCGGGAACGCGCCAGCGACACGCTGCGCCGGGTCGAGGACCTCGCCCGTGCTGACATCCCGGTGCTGGCCAGCCCGGGCGCCGGCCGGCAGGGCGCCGCCGTGGGGTACGACCGGGTCCGCAACGAGGTCATGGCCGCTGTCGGCGGACGACCGCAGGTGATCGCCGTCATCGGCGCGGCCGCCGGCGGCGCCAGCACGGTCGTCGCGGCGAACCTGGCCGTGGCGCTCAGTCAGGCCGGCGAGCCGGCGCTGCTGGTCAGCGCCGCCGGGCCGGACGCCGACAGGGCCACCTGCGCCGGCTTCGACCTGCCCACCGCGCCAGGGCTGGTAGAACTGGCCGGCGACCCGGTCGGCGCCGCCCCACGGGCCACCGCCGCCGGGCCGCTCCTCATCACCGGCGGCGCCACCGACGTCCGGCCAGGCGTCGCCGAGATCCGGGCGGCGCTGACCGAGCTACGCAGGCGCGACGGACACCTCATCGTCGACGCCGGGGCCGCCGTCACCGACGCGCACGCCCAGGCCGTCGCCGCGCTCGCCGACGCCGCGATCATCGTGACACCGCTGCGGCACACCCGACGCCGGCAGCTCGCCGACGCCCGGCTGCAACTGGCCCGGGTCGGCGTCCCGACGCTCGGGGTCGTCGTCACGCCGGCCGCCGCCGCCCGCGGCGCGGTGACCGTGCCGGCGACGCGCCCCGCGGTGCCGAAGCCCACCCGGGAGCCGCAACTCGTCGGCGCCGCGCCCGAGGGACGATGACCCGGACCCCCAGCGCCGGCGCCGCGCTCGCCGACCAGACCGGCGGCACAGCCCCGTCGACGCGGCTGTCCAGCTGGCCGGTGACGCTGCCGCTGGCGCTGTTTCCACTGTGGTGGGCGTTGGGGCTCGGGGCGCTCGTCTTCAGCCTCGCCGCCGCGGCAATGGCCGTGCTGCTGGTCCGCGCCCACCACCGTGGACGCGCACTGCGGCTGCCGCCGGGCTTCCCGCTGTGGCTGGTCTTCCTCGCCACCGTCGTCGCGGGACTGGCCGTCCTGGACCTCGACCCCGTCGGCGTCGTGGCCGCCGGGCCGACCGACCGGATCGTCGGGGCCGGGTTCCGGCTCGCCCAGTACCTGGCGGCGACCGCGGTGCTGCTGTACGCGGGCAACCTCACCCGCGCCGAGCTGCCCCAGCGACGGGTCGTCAACCTGCTGGCCTGGCTGTTCGCGGTCACCGTGGCCGGCGGGTTCCTCGGGCTGCTGGCCGGCGGGTTCGAGTTCACCTCGCCGTTCGAGCTGGTGCTGCCCAGACGGGTCCGTAACGACGGGTTCGTCCAGTCGCTCGTCCACCCCTACTCGGCGCAGATCATGGACGTCGGGGCCGGCGCCCAGTCCCGCCCGGCCGCCCCCTGGGGGTACACCAACACCTGGGGCAACAACGTCTGCCTGCTCGTGCCGTGGTTGGCGCTCATCGTCACCGACCGCGCCCGAGGACGCGGAGTACGGGCGTTCGGGCTGCTCGTGCTGGCCGCGGCGACCGTCCCGGTGGTGTTCTCGCTCAACCGGGGCCTGTGGGTCGGGCTGGCGGTGGGCGCCGGGTACGCCGCCATGCGGCTGGCCCTCATCGGACGCCTCGCGGCGCTGGCCGCGGTCGGCGCGGCCGCCGCGGCGGCGACCCTGGCGCTGGCGCTCACCCCGCTCGGGACGGTCGTGCAGACCAGGGTCGACACCGGTAAGTCCAACGGCGTCCGGGCGTACCTGTCCCAGCTGGCCGTGGACGGGATGGCCGGGTCACCGGTGGTCGGCTACGGCTCCACCCGCACCACCCTCGGCGGACGGCACTCCATCACCATCGGAGAGACCCGGGACTGCCCGCGCTGCGGCAACTTCACCATCGGCGGCAACGGGCAGCTGTGGCAGCTCCTGTACGCGCACGGCGCCGTCGGCACGGTGGCATACCTGGGGTTCTTCGGCTACGCGCTGTGGCGGTTCCGCCGCGACCACAGCCCGGTCGGGATCGCCGGCGGGGCCGTCATCGTCGGCTCCCTGGTCGCCGCGCTCTGGTACAACTCGCTGGTCACCCCCCTGATGCTGACCATGATCGGCTACGCGCTGCTGTGGCGGCACAACAGTCAGGGGGAGAACAGATGAGTCCAGTGAGGACCGCGCCGGCCGGGTTGACCGCCGGGGACAGCGACCGCCGGGCCGCGTACCTGGAAGAGGTGCTCGGGGTGCTGTATCCGACCGCGCGCGCCGACCGCACCGGCGGCGACCCGGCCGTCGCCGACTACGCGCTGGTGCCCGACCGGCGCCGACCCCGGCTGCTGGTGCCGTTGGCGTCCCAGCGGGTCGCCGTCGGCGCGGTGCGCCGGTACGCCGAGCCACGCTCGACGCTGGCCCGCCTCAAACGCGGCGCGGTCGTGGCCGCGCTGCGCACCGGGGCGTCCCGGGTGCTGCTGCCAGACCGGGTGCGGGTCAGCGGTGACCCCGCCGACACCATCGACGGTTACCTGCGCGCCGCGCTCGATCGCGACCTGCACGTCAGCGTCCACATCGGTCCCGCCCGGGCCAACCGCAAACCGGTGCTGCAACTACTCACCCCGGGCGGCGAGACGTTCGCCTTCGCCAAGCTCGGCACCGGGCCACTCACCCGCGCCCTGGTCCGGCACGAGGCGGCGGCGCTCACCGCGCTGCGGGACGCCCGGCTCACCCGGGTCGACGCCCCGCAGCTGCTGCACACCGGCCAGTGGCGCGGCCACGACATCGTCGTACAGTCCGCGCTGCCGGTGTGGCAGCCGCGCGCCCCGCTCAACGACGACCGGCTCCACAAGGCGATGCGCGAGGTCGCCGTCGCCGGCCCGTCCGCGATGGGGGCGGTCGGCGACAGCCCGTACTGGCGGGACCTGCGTGGCCGGCTCGCCGGCGTCACCGACCAACCGGACGGCGCCACCCTGGCCGCCGCCGTCGACCGGCTCGTCGCCAGGCAGGGCGACAGGATTCTGCGCTACGGGGCCTGGCACGGCGACTGGGCGCCGTGGAACATGGCGCCGCTGTCCGACACCGTCCTGGTGTGGGACTGGGAGCGGTACCGGGCCGGCGTCCCGCTCGGCTACGACGCCCTGCACCACGAGCTGCAACGCCGCATCGAGACCACCTCGGACGCCGGCGCCGCCGTCACCCGGACGCTGCGCGGCGCCGACCGGCTGCTCGGCGCCTTCGACGTCCCCGCCGACGGGCGGCCCATCACCGCGCTGCTGTACCTGACCCACCTGGCCACCCGGTACCTGGCCGACCGGCAGGCGGAGGCCGGCGCCCGGCTCGGCGTGCTCGGTCGCTGGCTGCTGCCGGTGCTCATCGAACACATGGAGGAACGTTGATCGACGCCACCGCGGTGCCGAGCCCGGTCAAGCGGCTCGCCCACATCGGCTCCCGCGCGTACGGGCTGCTCACCGCCAAGGGGCGGCTGCTGCCGTCTTTCCTCATCTGCGGAGGGCAACGCTGCGGCACCACCTCGCTGTACCGGGCGCTGGCCGCGCACCCGGTGGTCCGCAAGGCGGTGCTGCACAAGGGCGTGCACTACTTCGACCTCAACTACCACCGGGGCATCGACTGGTACCGGGCGCACTTCCCGACGGTGAGGGCGGCAGAACGGTCCCGGGACCGGTACGGGATGGCCGCGCAGACGTTCGAGTCCAGCCCGTACTACCTGTACCACCCGCTGGCGGCCGGCCGGATCGGCGCGGACCTGCCAGACGTGCGCGCCGTGGTGCTGGTGCGGGACCCGGTCGAACGGGCGTACTCGCAGCACGCGCACGAGCTGGCCCGCCGTTTCGAGCCGGAGGCGTCGTTCGCCCGCGCGTTGGAGCTGGAACCGACCCGCCTGGCAGGCGAGGAGGAGCGGCTCATCGCCGACCCGACCTACCACGGTTTCAGTCACCAGCACCACGCCTACCGGGGGCGCGGTGAGTACGCGACGCACCTGGAACGCCTCGCCGGGGCGCTGGGCCGCGAACAGATCCTGGTCGTGGAGAGCGAACGTTTCTTCAGCGCCCCGGGGGACGTCTACGACGAGGTGCTGGCGTTCCTGCGGCTGCCGCGGCTGGACCGGCCCCCGTTCGCCCGCCACAACGCCCGGCCCAGGCCCGCCCCGTTGGACCGCATCCTGCGCGCCGAACTCTCCGCCCACTACGCCCCCCACGACGCCCGCCTGGCCGCCTGGCTCGGCCGCCCGCCGCTGTGGCGCGCCCACTAGCCCCACCCCTGCCCGCCGGTGACCATGACTCGTGCGGGCCAGAAATGCCCTCCCAGGCCCGCACAAGTCATGATCAATGCTCGAAGGGTGGCGGTGAGCGGGGGGTTGTTGGGCGGGCTGGGGGGGCCAGTCTGGTGGGGGCGGGGGTGGCTGCCGCCGCGGGGGTCGGGGTCACCTGGTTGGTGGCCTCGCGGAGCGAGGTGACGGCGGCGGGGACGTTCTTCGCGACGGTCGCCGCTTTCACGCTCGTCGCCGGGGTGGCCCGGCTAGGGGCGCCGACCAGCCTGGTCTACTGGCCGGCCCGGTTGCGCGCCGAGGGGCAGCACGGTCTGCTCGGACCGTGCCTGCGGATCGGGCTCGTCCCGGTCGCGGTGGCTTCGGTGGCGCTCGGCGGGCTGCTGCTGCTGGCCGCTGACCCGATCGCCGCGGTCTTCGCCGATCACGACGGTCGGCCGGCGACGGCCGACGCGCTGCGGGCGTTGGCGCCGCTGCTGCCAGCGGCCGTGCTCACCGAGGCCCTGCTGGCCACCGCGCGCGGGTACCGGGCGGTCCGTCCGACGATCATGCTGGACCGGCTGCTGCGGCCCGGGCTGCAACTGCTGGCCGTCGGCGCGGTCGTCGGGCTCTGGTGGGCCGCGGGCGGGCCGGCGCCATGGGTGTTGGCGCTGGCCTGGGCTGTGCCGTACCTGCCGGTGGCGGTGCTGGCCGGACGTCAGCTCCGACGCGTCCACACCAGCGCGATCGCCAACCCGACAGCGCCGCCGCCCGACCAGACGCAGACGGCGCGGCTGCGCCGGCGGTTCTGGCGGTTCGCCGGACCTCGCGCGGTGGCCTCGGTGCTCCAGCTGGCGTTGCAGCGGGTGGACGTCCTGCTGGTGGCCGCCCTCGGCGGGCTGGCCGCCGCCGCCGGGTACGCGGTCGCCAGCCGGTTCCTGGCCGTCGGACAGCTGGCCAACCAGGGCATCAGCCAGGCTGTGCAGCCGCGGCTGGCGGAGGCGCTGGCCACCGGGGACACCGACCGGGCCCGCGACCTGTTCCAGACCGCCACCGGGTGGCTGGTCCTGCTGGCCTGGCCGCTGCACCTGAGCGTCCTCGTCGCCGCCCCGGCGTACCTGGGCTTGTTCGGCGACGCCTACCGCGACGGCGCCCCGGCGGTGATGACGCTGGCGGCGGCGATGCTGCTGGCCACCGTCTGCGGACCCGTGGACATGGTGTTGGCGATGGGCGGCCGGACCCGGTGGAACCTGATCAATGTCAGCGCCGCGTTGGCGGTGATGGTGCTGATAAGTCTGCTGCTCATCCCGCGTCTGGGCGCGCTCGGCGCGGCCGTCGGGCTGGCCGCGGCGGTCGCGGTCAACAACCTGGCGCCGCTGGCGCAGGTGCGTCGGGCGGTACGGGTGCACCCGTTCGGGGCCGGGACCCGGGCCGCGGCCGCGCTGGCCGCCGGCTGCTTCGGGGTCGTGCCGTTGGCGTCGGTCGCGCTCGGGGGCGGGGCGTTGGCCGGGCTGGCCGTCGGGGGGCTCGGCTACGGCGCCGGCGTCTGGATGTTCCGCCGCCAGCTGGCCTGGCGGGAACTGACCACCTTGGGCCGTCGGCCCACGATCACCAGGGGGAGATCATGACCTACACCGAGGTTTTCCAGGACGCCGCGGCGGTGGACAAGTACGCCGATGTCGTCTACGCGCCGGGCTCGTACGGCGACATCGTCAGCGCCCGCCAGCGGCGGTACCTGCGGGCGCTGGTGGCCCGGGAGTTCCCGTACCGGCGGCCGGTCCACCACGACTTCGCCTGCGGCGCCGGCCGCGGTCTGGCGATGCTGGACGGGCTGACCAGGCAGGCGCACGGCTACGACACATCGCGCCCGATGCTGGAACGGGCGAAGGCCGACGGGGTGCTGGCGACGCTTCACGAAGTGCCCGCCGACGGTCCCGTCCCGACGCCGGCCCCGGCTGAGGGCCCGGCGCTGGTGACGATGCTCAGGCTGCTGCTCAACGTCGAGCCGGCGGTCCGGGAGCGGGCGTTGGCGTTCGCCGCGGCGGCGCTGCCCCGGCCAGAGGCGGGCCTGCTGGTGGTGGAGAACCATGGCAACCGGGACTCGCTGCGGCGTCTGGGGGCCCGGCGCCGGGCGGGCCACCGCTGGTTCGCCGAGCTGTCCCACAGTCAGGTGGGCGAGTTGCTGGCCCGGCACGGCTTCGTCATCGAGCGGCGGCGGGGCGTGACGTGGTTCCCGCGCGGCTGGTACGGGCGGCCGTGGCTGCGGGCGGCGGTGCGCCCCCTGGACGCGCTCGGCGCCCGGCTGGGGTGGCTGAACCGGTATGCGGTGACCGTCCTCTATGTGGCGCGGCGGGCGGCGCCGTCGTCGTGCCCGGGTCGCTGACGGCGGCGGCGACCGGCGTCGATCAGTAGACGGCACACGTAGGGCAGGTCATGGCGCAGGTACCGGCTGGCGAGCCGACCCGGTTCGGAGGTCAGCCGGTGCGCCCATTCCAGACCGGCGCGCTGCATCCAGCGGGGGGCGCGGCTCCGGTCGCCGGCGACGAAGTTGATCGCCGCGCCGCAGCCGAGGAACCAGGTCCCCGGCAGCCGGGGGCGCAGCATCGCGATGATCGCCTCCTGGCGGGGGAAGCCGAGGCCGACGAGCACCAGGTCGGGTCGGGCGCCGACGACGGCGTCGAGGGTGGCGGACAGCTCGTCGGGACGTTGGTCGAAACCGTAGCCGGGGCTGTGCGCGCCGGCGATCCGCAGGCCGGGGTGGGCGGCACGGAGCCGTTCGGCAGCCCGGACGGCCCCGGATGGGCCGTCGGCGTCCGGGCTGCCGCCAAGCAGGTAGACGCTGCGCCCGTCGGTGGCCAGGGCCGCGGTCAGGGACCAGATGAGGTTGGCGCCGCACACCCGTTCCGGCAGCGGCGTGCCGGCGATCCGGCTGGCCCAGACCAGGGGCATCCCGTCGGCGACGACGACGGTGGCGTCGTCGAGGTGCTGACGGGCGGCGGGGTGCCGGCGGGCCTGGCGAAGAATGTCCACGTTCGGGGTCACAATCCAGCCACCCTCGTCACGTCCGAGCGCCTCCCGGACAGCGGCGACGACCTGATCCTCGGTGTAGCGGTGCAGCGGAACGTCACCCACCGACACCTGACGCGACGTCACCTGCTCCGACACGACCGACCCCCCGTCTGCTATCTGTCGTTATACGGATGAATCGATTAGAAAGCGGTGAAAGTGCTAACCGTCCTCTTTTTAGGTGGCCTGGGTCGCAGCGGCACCACGCTGCTGGAACGCGCGCTCGGCGAGCTTCCCGGCGTCTGCTCGCTCGGCGAGGTGGTCCACCTGTGGCAGCGCGACGTCCGCGACGACGAACGCTGCGGCTGCGGGGAGCGCTTCTCCAGGTGCGACTTCTGGTCGGCCGTCGGGCACGAGGCGTTCGGCGGCTGGGCCCAGCTCGACGTGTCCCGGGTGCTGGAGCTACGCGAATCGGTCGAGCGCACCCGGCACATCCCCGAGCTGGCACTGCGCCGCCTCGCCGAACGGCGCCGCAGCGACGTGCTCGCCTACGGCGCCTACTACGCGGCCGTCTACCGGGCCGCCGCGACCGTCACCGGGGCCAGCGTCATCGTCGACTCCTCCAAACACAGCGCGCTGGCGCACTGCCTACGCTGGATGCGCCCCGGCGCCCTGGACCTGCGGGTGGTGCACCTGGTGCGGGACCCCCGCGGCGTCGCGTACTCGTGGACCAAGACCGTCAGCCGGCCTGAGTCCGACGACGCCGACGACATGACCCGCTACTCGCCCACCCGCTCGGCGCTGCTGTGGACGGCGCACAACACCGCCATCGGCCTGCTGGGCCGGCGTGGGGTGCCGGTGACCCGGCTGCGGTACGAGGAGTTCCTGTCCGACCCGGCCAGGGCGCTGCGTGGCCTCGCCGCCTTCGCCGGGCTGGAGCTGGCCCCCGACGCGCTGGACTTCCTCAGCGAGGAGCACGTCGATGTCGGGGTCGGCCACACCGCCGCCGGCAACCCGATGCGGTTCCAGACCGGGCGGCTGCCGCTGCGCCTGGACGACGCCTGGCGCACCGACCTGCCGCCGGCCCAGCGTCGACTGGTGGCAGCGCTCTGCGCGCCGCTGCTGCGCCGCTACGGCTACCAGGTCCGGAACACCGCTTCAGCGCCGGTCGACGCGCTGGAGGCCGCTGCGCCGACGCCGACCGACGGGTCGCGGGCGCCAGCCGTGCCGACGGCCCCGGAGCCATCCCGGTGAGCGTCCCGACCGTCGGCGTCGTGGTGCCGACCCGGGACCGGCCCGAGCTGCTACGCCGGACGCTGGCCGCCATCGGCGCCCAGGACTACGTCGGTCCGGTGCGGGTGGTCGTCGTCCACGACCAGTCGACGCCCGACCACAGCGCCGCCGCCGGAGCGCTGCCCACCCTGGTCCTCGGCAACTCGCGCACGCCCGGCCTGGCCGGCGCCCGCAACACCGGCATCGCCGCCCTGGACACCGACCTGGTGGCGTTCTGCGACGACGACGACGTCTGGACCCCCGACAAGCTCAGTCGTCAGGTCGCCATGCTGTCGACCCGGCCGGACGCCCTGGTGGCATCCTGCGCGATCGAGGTCGAGTTCCGCGACGCGGTGATCACCCGGCTCGCCGGGACGGACACGGTGACCGTGGCGGACCTCAGCCGGTCCCGGATGGCGATGCTGCACTCCTCGACCCTGCTGCTGCGGCGCGCGGCCATGCTGTCCGGCGGCGCGATCGGCCCAGTCGCCGAGGACGCACCCGGCGGCCAGAACGAGGACTGGGACCTGCTGCTGCGCGCCGCCCGCCGGGCCCCGATCGCGCATCTGGACGCGCCGCTGGTCCGGGTGCTCTGGGGTCGCACGTCCCAGTTCGCCTACGAGTACCAGAGCAAGATCGCATCACTGCGCTGGATGCTGGACCGGCACCCCGAGATCGCGGCGAGCCGACCCGGGGCGGCCCGCGTCTACGGGCAGCTCGCCTGCTGGTGCGCGGCCGCCGGCGACCGCCGGGCCGCCTGGCGTTGGACCCGCCGGGCGGTCGGGCGGCGCTGGCGGGAGCCCCGAGCGGCGATCGCGGTCGCGGCGATCGCCGGAGTGCCGGTCGAACGGGTCGTGACGGCGCTGCACCGGCGCGGGCGCGGCATCTGACCCGCGCGTAACGCGCCCGCGCACCGGCGGCGGCACTAGCGTTGACAGTATGCGGACCCTGACCGTCGCCTCACCCCGCGGCGGCAAGCTCGCCGTCATCGCCCGCCCGGGCGAACGCCGGCCGTACCTGCTGGTCCACGGCCTGGCCTCACACGCCGGCCTGTGGGACGAGGTGGCGGAGGCGCTCGCGTCGGCCGGCCACCCGGTGTACGCGCTGGACCTGCTCGGCCACGGCGGCTCCGACCCGGCCCCGGCCGGCTACGGGATGGCCGGGGCCGTCGCCGACGCCGAGGCGGTCCTGGACCTGCTCGGGCTCGACGGTCCGGTGCTGGTGGGCCAGTCGTGGGGTGGAAACGTGGTGGTGCGGCTGGCGGCGTCCCGCCCGGCGCACGGCCTGGCCTTGGTGGACGGCGGCTGGATCGACCTGCCGGCCGACTTCGGCTCGTGGGCGGCCTGCGCGGCGACACTGCGTCCGGCTGATGTGGACGGCCAGACCGCCGAGGCGTTGCGAGAGCGGATCCGGGCCGCCCATCCGGACTGGTCGGAGCGCGCGGTGGACGCTACTGTCGCGAGCCTGCGCACCCTGCCGGACGGCACTGTGGAGCGCCGACTGCCGGTGGAGGCCCATATGCGCATCGTCCGCAGCGTGTACGACGACCCGCCACACCGGCACCTGCCACAGATCACGGCGCCGACGCTGCTGCTGCCGGCTATCCCGTCGGACCCCGGTCGGGCGGCCCGGGTGCGGCGCCGGGTTGCCAAAGCCGCCGCGCACCTCAGGCAGCCGACGGTGCGCGAGTACCTGGACGCCGACCACGACCTGCACGCCCAGCACCCGGCCCGGCTCGCCGAGGACCTGCTCACCCTGGCTGGCCCCTCATGAGCGGCCTGTTGGTGATCATGGGTTCGGGCGAGACCGCGCCGACGATGGTCAAGCCGCACCGGGCGATCTTCGAACGCGTCGGGGGCCGGCCAGCGGCGCTGCTGGACACCCCGTACGGGTTCCAGACCAATGCCGACGACATCTCGGCCCGTGCCGTGGCCTACTTCGCCCAGAGTGTCGGGCAGTCGGTCGACGTGGTGTCGTGGCGGGAACGGCCTACCGATCCGGTGGCCCGGGAACGGGCGGTGGCGGCGCTGCGCGCCGCCGGCTGGATCTTCGCCGGGCCGGGCAGCCCCACATACACGCTGCGGCAGTGGGCGGGCACCGCGATCCCGGACGTCATCGCCGCGACCGTGACCGGGGGCGGCGTCGCGGTCTTCGCCAGCGCCGCCGCGCTGACGCTCGGCAGCCACGCGGTGCCCGTCTACGAGATCTACAAGGCCGGCCAACCGCCGGCCTGGACGCCGGGGCTGGACCTGGTGCGGCAGGTCACCGGCCTGCCTGCGGTGGTGATCCCGCACTGGGACAACGCCGAGGGCGGCACCCACGACACCCGCTACTCGTACCTGGGCGAACGCCGGCTGGCCCCGCTGGCGGCGCAGCTGCCCGCCGAGGCGTTCATCCTGGGCGTCGACGAGCACACCGCCGTCCTGCTCGACCTCGCGGACCGGACGGCGTCGGTGGTCGGCAACGGCGGGGCGACGATCCGCCGGGGCGACCGCAGCCGGGTCTACCCGACCGGCACCGAGCTGCCGTTGGATCAGCTCGGCGAGCTGGGCGATGCCCCCGGCTGGACTCCGACCGGCGTCGGGTCGGCCGGCGGCGCCGCCGGGCCAGGAGCGGCCGGCGAGACCGACGCGGGACCGGGTCGCGCGGGCGCGAGCGCTGGCGCTGACACGGGCGGGGGCAGCGCGGGCGGGGCGGGGGCGGGCTCGTTGCGGGAGGCGGCCGACCGGCTGGACGCCGCGTTCGCCGCCGCCCTGGGCGGATCTGATGTGGAGGGGGCCGTCGCGGCGGTTCTGGAGTTGGAGCAGGCGCTCGTCGACTGGTCGTCGGACACCCTGACCGGCGGCGACGGCGCCCACGCGCACAGTCTGCTGCGCGGCATGGTGGTGCGGCTGGGCGAGCTGGCGCGGGTGGGCGCCCGGGACCCGCGCGCGGTGGTGGCGCCATTCGTGGAGGCGCTGCTGGCGGTCCGCCGCGACGCCCGCGCGGCGCGCGACTGGGAGACCTCGGACCGGGTTCGGGACGCGCTCGCCGGGGCCGGCGTCGAGGTGCGGGACGAGCCGTCCGGGGCGACCTGGCTACTGGCACGGCCGTGAGCGGCGGGAACGGCCCGACGCGGCGGCGTGACGGGAGCCCGCCGTCGTCGTGAGATGCCTGGTGATTTGTCCGTTTATATCCTACTTATTTAGGGTGGACATCCCGTCATCGGTTGAAGGAGTCTCTCGTGCCGCACCGACCCGCCCCCAGACGTCACCCCGCCTCGGTGGCCTGCGTCGCCGCTGTCGTCATCACCGGCGGCCTAGCCGGCGCCACGCCCGCCCAGGCCGTCCCGGTCACCTTCGCCAGCCGGGCCCTGCCCGCCCCGGCCACCCTGCTCACCGCCGCCGACCTCGACCGTGACGGCCAGCTAGACCTCGTCGGCCGCACCGACGACTCCACCGTCACCATCATGCGCGGGGCGCCCGGCGGGGTCTTCACCGTCGCCGGGACCATCGGCGCCGGCATGACCGTCAACCACATCGCCGCCGGCGACCTCAACGCCGACGGCGACCCGGACCTGGTCCTGGTCCACAGCGCACAGGACCGGCTCACCGTCCACCACGGCGCCGCCGGCCTCAGCTTCGCCGCCGCCATGCCGCTGACCACCAACGACGTGCCCACCCACGTGGCCATCGGCGACGCCAACGGCGACGGCCGGGCCGACATCGCCTCGGCCTCCGACGGGACGTCGGGCGTCGACTTCTTCCACGGCCAACCCGGCGGCGGCTTCCCGGCGGCCCAGCGCGTGTACACCGGCACCGCCGGCGCCGACCAGGTCATCCTCGCCGACGCCAACGGTGACGGCCGCCCCGACCTGCTCGTGCGCTCCTCCGGCGGCCGCAAGGTCGGGGTCCTGCTCGCGCCGGCCTACGAGAACTCCGACGTGCTCGGCTCCCCCGGCGGCGGACCCGAAGGCATGACCGTCGGCGACGTCAACAAGGACGGCAAGCTCGACATCGTCATCGCCGCCGTCCACGAGGACGAGGCCAGCGCGCTCACCACCCACCTTGGCCGCGGCGACGGCACGTTCGCCGAGCCGCTGGTCATCGCCAACCAGGAACAGGCCGCCCACCCCAAGCTCGCGGACTTCGACGGCGACGGCGACCTCGACCTCGCCTACACCGGCGTGACGTCGGCCGGCGCCGGCGGCCAGCTGCGGCCCGGCGACGGCGCCGGCGGGTTCGGCGCGCCCACCAGAGTCACCGAACGGGCGCTAGACCACGCCGTCGCCGACCTCGACCACAACGGACGCCCCGACCTGACCATCTCCGGCGGCGGCGCCCAGCTAGCCGGCCTTCTGCTCAACCAGACGACCTCAGGCGGCGCCGCGCTCGCCGTCGCCGTCAACGGCGGCCTGTGCGTGGACGACCACCGGGCCACCGTCGACCTCACCGTTGACGGCCCGTCCGCCCGGGCCACCGGCGCCAAGCTGAGCGTCCGCTCGAACAACGCCGCGCTGGTGGCGCCGGCAGCTGTCACCTTCGCCGGGGCCGGCAAGACCCGCACGATGACGTTCCGCGCGAGCGCCGGGCGCACCGGTGTCGCGACCCTCACCGTCGTCGCCGCCGAAGGCGGCGGCGAGGCCACCACGACCGTCGTGGCGCGGGTCGCCGGGGCTGGCGGCAACACCGTCACCGGCGGCGCCGGGGTCGACGTCATCCTCGGCCAGAACGGCCGGGACGTGCTCAACGGCGGACCCGGCGACGACATCGTGTGCGGCGGCGCGGGCGATGACGTCGTCACCGGCGGACCCGGCGACGACGTGCTCTCCGGGGACGTCGGCGCCGACCGCCTCACCGGCGCCGACGGCGACGACATCCTGTTCGGGGCCGCTGGCGACGACCGACTCAACGGCGACGGCGGGAACGACCGGATCTCCGGCGGCGCCGGCCGGGACGCGCTCGACGGCGGCGCCGGCGACGACCGGCTCAACGGCGACGGCGGCGACGACCGGCTGACCGGGGGACCCGGCGCCGACCACCTCTACGGCGACGCCGGCCGCGACAGCGTCACCGACCTCAACGTCCGCGAAGGCGACCTGGCCGGTCCGCTGCCGTAACGGCCCCGGAGCACGACAGGGCGCCGCTGGGCCGCGACGGGCGGCCTGGACACAGCCAGAGCGCCGCTGCCTGGACGTTGTCGGTCCGTCAGCGGCGCCCCTGGCCTGGCATGCTCAGTGGATCAGGCCAGCGTCTTGGCCAGGTTCTCGTCCAGGGCGGCCATGAACTCGTCGGTGGTCAGCCACGGGGCGTCCTTCGCGATGAGCAGCGCCAGGTCCTTGGTCATCTGCCCGCCCTCGACGGTCTCGACGCAGACCCGCTCGACGGTGTTCGCGAACTCGGTGACTGCCGGCGTGCCGTCCAGCTTGCCCCGGTGGGCCAGGCCCCGGGTCCAGGCGAAGATCGACGCGATCGGGTTCGTCGACGTCTTCTCGCCCTTCTGCCACTGGCGGTAGTGCCGGGTGACCGTGCCGTGGGCGGCCTCGGCCTCGACGGTCCGGCCGTCCGGGGTCATCAGGACGCTGGTCATGAGGCCGAGCGAGCCGAAGCCCTGGGCGACGATGTCGGACTGCACGTCGCCGTCGTAGTTCTTGCAGGCCCAGACGTAGCCGCCCTCCCACTTGAGCGCGGCGGCGACCATGTCGTCGATGAGCCGGTGCTCGTAGGTGAGGCCGGCGGCGTCGAACTCGGCCTTGAACTCGGCCTCGAAGATCTCCGCGAAGATGTCCTTGAAGCGGCCGTCGTACGCCTTGAGAATCGTGTTCTTCGTCGACAGGTAGACCGGGAAGTTGCGGGCCAGGCCGTAGCGGAACGACGCGCGGGCGAAGTCGCGGATCGAGTCGTCGTAGTTGTACATGCCCATGGCGACGCCGCCGCCGGGGAACTCGGCGACCTGGAACTCCATCGGCTGCGAGCCGTCGGCCGGCTGGAACGTCATGGTCAGCGTGCCCGGCCTGTCGACCACGAAGTCGGTGGCCTTGTACTGGTCGCCGTGGGCGTGACGGCCGACGACGATCGGCTTGGTCCAGCCCGGGACCAGGCGCGGCACGTTCGCCATGATGATCGGCTCGCGGAAGATGACGCCGCCGAGGATGTTGCGGATGGTGCCGTTCGGCGAGCGCCACATCTTCTTGAGGCCGAACTCCTCGACCCGCGCCTCGTCCGGGGTGATGGTGGCGCACTTGACGCCCACGCCGGCGGCCTTGATGGCGTGCGCGGCGTCGATGGTGATCTGGTCGTCGGTGGCGTCGCGGCTCTCGATCGACAGGTCGAAGTGCCGCAGGTCGACGTCGAGGTACGGGAGGACGAGCTGCTCGCGGATCTGCTTCCAGATGATCCGTGTCATCTCGTCGCCGTCCAGCTCGACGACGGGGTTGTTCACCTTGATCTTCGCCATTCGACGGCGCTCCTTCCGAAGGGACACAGCTGCCAGCCGTACGAGCGTACTGTCCGCGCGCCCACCAGCCCACCCCGGCGCCGGACACCCGAGGGCGCCGCCAACAGGCCCGCCAGCCAACGCGGCCGAAGCTAGCATGACCTGCGGAAGTATCGACCACATTGTCACGGAGGAAACCATGACAGGACGCGTTGTGCACTTCGAACTGCCCGCGGACGACGTCGAGCGGGCCCGCGGCTTCTACCGCGATGTCTTCAGCTGGGTGATCAACCCGATGCCGGAGCTGGACTACACCATCGTCCACACCACGCCCACCGACGCCGACGGCATGACCACCGAGCCCGGCGCCATCAACGGCGGCATCTGCAAGCGGGAGAGCCCGGTCACCGGGCCGGTCATCACCATCGACGTCTCCGACATCGACGCCACGCTCACCCAGATCGAACGCGCCGGCGGCAAGACCGTCAGCGGCAAGGAGCCGGTCGGCGACATGGGCTTCGCCGCCTACTTCAACGACCCGGACGGAAACCTCGTCGGCCTCTGGCAGAACCCCTGACCGGCCCGTTCGCGCTGGCGTGCGCCGACGGCCAAGGCAGCAGGTCGGCTCACCTCACGACGACGCGCCCGCGGCGGAGCCCCGCGGGCGCGTCGGCAACACTCTCGCGCGACGCCACCGCCGCGACGCGTCACATGCTGGCGACGTCCGCCTGCTTCGCACGGACCGCCTCGGCGGCCTCCTTCAGCCCGGCCAGCTCGGTCTCCGTCAGCGCGGTCTCGACGACCCGGCGGATGCCGGTGGCGCCGATCTCGGCCTCGACGCCCAGGTAGACGCCGGCGATGCCGTACTCGCCGTCCACCCACGCGCAGACCGGCATGACGGCGCCGGAGTCCTCCGCGACGGCCCTGGCCATCCGGGCGGCGGCGGCCGACGGGGCGTAGAACGCCGAACCGGTCTTGAGTAGCGCGACGACCTCGGCCCCACCGTTGCGGGTGCGGACCACCAGCTCATCGATCCGGTCGGCGGGCAGCAGCTCAGACAGCGGCTTGCCGTCGACCGTGCAGCGGGACGGGACCGGGACCATGGTGTCGCCGTGCGATCCCAGCGTCAGCGTCTGCACGCTGGCCACCGGAACCTTCAGCTCCTCGGCCACGAAGTTGGTGAACCGGGCGGTGTCGAGCATGCCGGCCTGGCCCATGACCCGGTTCTTCGGGAACTGGGTGGCCAGTTGCGCCAGCGCCGTCATCTCGTCGAGCGGGTTCGACACCACGATGACGACGGCGTTCGGCGCGTACTTCGCCACGTTCTCCGCCACGCCCCGGACGATCTTGGCGTTGGTCTCCAGCAGGTCCATCCGGCTCATGCCCGGCTTACGCGGCAGACCGGCGGTGATCACGACAACGTCCGAGCCCTCGATGACGTCGTAGCCCGACCCGTCCAGGCCGGTCGTCCTGCCGATGATCTTCGTCTCGAAGCCCTCGATCGGGCGCGACTGGTTCAGGTCCAGCGCCAGGCCCTCGGGCTTGCCGTCGATGATGTCGGTGAGCACAACGGTCTCGAAAACGTCGTACTCGGCGAGGCGCTGAGCGGTCGTCGCGCCGTAGAAGCCGGCGCCGACAACAGTGACCTTCTTACCCATGAACACTCCCGGATCGGCAGGGAAACAAGTCGTCACGCGGACCATAGCCCGCCCTGGGCCGCCGGGCGGCCGGAGGGCCGGGTGATATGACGCACGACGCCTGAGACGAGACAGACACGCCGTCCGTCAGAGGCGCTCGGCGCGCTCGACGACGTTGGCCAGCAGCATCGCCCGGGTCATCGGGCCCACCCCGCCGGGCACCGGCGCGAGATAGCCGGCCACCCCGGCCACCGCCGGGTCGACGTCCCCGGTGTAGATGCCCTTGCCGTCCGGCCCGACCACCCGGGTGATCCCGACGTCGACCACCGCCGCGCCCGGCTTGACCATATCGGCCGTGAGGATCCCCGGCACGCCTGCCGCCGCGACGATCACGTCCGCCAGCCGGGTGTGCCCGGCCAGGTCACGGGTGCCGGTGTGGCAGAGGGTGACCGTGGCGTTCTCGCTGCGCCGGGTCAACAGCAGCCCCAGCGGCCGGCCCACCGTCGTGCCCCGCCCAACGACGACGACGTGCGCGCCGACCAGCGGCACCCCGTAGGCGCGCAGCAGGTGGACGATGCCGCGCGGGGTGCACGGCAGCGGCCCGTCGTAACCGAGCACCAGCCGCCCGAGGCTGACCGGGTGCAGACCGTCGGCGTCCTTGTCCGGGTCGATGGCCTCCAGCACCCGCTGGGTGTCCAGGCCCTTGGGCAACGGAAGCTGCACGATGTACCCGTGGCACGCCGGGTCGGCGTTCAGCTCCGCGACCGCCGCGTCGAGCTGGGCCTGGGTGGCGTCGACGGGCAGGTCCCGGCGGATCGAGGCGATGCCCAGCTCGGCGCAGTCCCGGTGCTTGCCGGCGACGTAGGCGTGCGAGCCGGGGTCGTCCCCGACGAGCACCGTGCCCAGCCCGGGGACGATGCCCCGCTCAGCGAGCGCCTTGACCCGCCCGCGCAGGTCGTCCTTGACCGCCGCCGCGGTCGCCCTTCCGTCCAGCACGGTCGCCGTGGTCCGCTGCTCTGCCGTCATGCGCTGCTCCTTGTTCCACCGGGGCCCTGAGTTTCCCATGCCGGACCGGCCAGGCCGGCTGTCGCCCCGTGCCGGCGCATCGGCTGACGACCGCCGGTACACCACACCGTTTCCGGAGGAACCGGTAGCTAATCGACTGTCGTCTATGGAATGATTCTCGCCACAGTAGGCCGCTGACCCTCGGCGCCTCAGCCTTCCGTTGATGCGCGACAAGGAGGAGACGTGCGACTGCCGGGCGTCCTTCTGGTGCTCGCGTTCGTGCTGGCGGCGCTACACCCGCACGGCGCAGCGGACCACCGGAGCCCATCGCCGGCCCTGACGGTCGCATCGACCCTCGCCGACGCTACCGCGTCCCCAACGCGCGCCCAGCCGACCGCGACCGCCCTCGGCGCGCCCGCCGAATCCTGCGCGCCGCGACACGCCACCGCGCAGCTCGACCGCAGCGTCCTCACCTCGACGCCCCTGCCGCGCCTCGCCGACCCGACCACCGAGGAAGCGCTGCCGTCGGCCCGCGCGCACCCCCGCCGCTGTCCGCGTGGCAGCCCCCGGTCTCCACGCCCGGATCGGGCCCCGAGCCGACCCCACAGGCCGGGTGGCGCCAGGGCGCCACCGGAGGCGCCGGTCCGCGACCACCCCGCGCGACCACCGGCCCGCGCGCCACCGCCGCGACGGCGGGCGCATCCGTCGACCAAGGACTGACCATGCCCTCAACGCCCCCGACCACCGCGCCTCCCGTCGGCCGTTTCAACCGCGCCGACCTCAGATCCGGATTCCTCGTCGCGCTCATCGCTCTCCCCCTGTGCCTGGGCATCGCCCTCGCCAGCGGTTTTCCACCCGTCGCCGGCCTGCTCACCGCCATCGTCGGCGGCGTGCTGGTCACCCTGCTCGGCAGCGCCCGCCTGACCATCAAGGGACCCGCCGCCGGCCTCATCGTCATCGCCATCGGCGCCGTCACCGAACTGGGCGGCGGTGATACCGCCCTGGGCTACCGACGGGCGCTCGCCGTCGGAGTGGTCGCCGCCGTCATCCAGATCATTCTGGCGCTGTGCCGCGCCGCCAGCGTCGGCGTGGCCATGTCGCCGTCGGTGGTACACGGCATGTTGGCCGCCATCGGCGTCATCATCATCGCCAAGCAGGCGCACGTCGTCCTGGGCGTCACGCCGGAAGGCGCCGAGCCGCTGGAGCTGCTGGCCGAGATCCCCCGCAGCGTCATCCACGCCAACCCCGCCATCGTGGGGATCGGTCTGCTCTCCCTGCTGATCCTGTTCGGACTGCCGCTGATCCGGGCCCGGTGGGCCAAGGCCGTCCCCGCCCCGCTGGTCGTCCTCGCCGTGGCCGTCCCCCTCGGCCTGCTCCTTCACCTGGCGCAGCCGCACGACTACCAGCTGTTCGGCGCCGGCCACCACCTCGGGCCCGAGCACCTCGTCCGGCTCCCCGGCAGCCTGCTGGACGCGGTCGCCTTCCCCGACTTCTCGGTGATCACGTCGGCCGCCTCGATCAAGTACGTGGTGATGTTCGCGCTCATCGGCAGCATCGAGTCGACCCTGACCGTGCTGGCCGTCGACGCGATGGACCCTGAACGCCGGGCATCGGACTACAACCGGGACCTGCTCGCCCTCGGCGGCGGAAACCTCGTCGCCTCGCTCATCGGCGGACTGCCCATGATCTCGGAAATCGTCCGCAGCCGGGCCAACATCGACGCCGGCGCACGATCCCGCTGGTCGAACTTCGCCCACGGCGCCATCCTGCTGATCCTGGTCGCCGCCGCGCCGGCGGTCCTACAGACCATCCCGCTGGCCGCCCTCGCCGCCATGCTGGTCTACACCGGCGCCCGCCTGGCCTCCCCCAGCGAACTCACGCGCCTGCGACGCATCGGTCTCGACCAGGCGGCGCTCTTCCTCACCACCCTGATCGTCACGTTGGCCACCGACCTGCTCCTCGGCGTCGCCGCCGGCCTGCTGTTGAAACTCGTCGTGCACCTGGTGCGCGGGGCCCCGGCTCGGGCGATCGTGCGGCCCCGGGCCGAGGCGCGTCGCGACGGGGACACCCTCCATGTCCGGGTGCCCGACGCCGCTATCTTCACCGCCCTGACGCCCGTCCGTAACGCGGTCCGACGCGCCGGCGATCCGCCACCGAGGACGGTGACCATCGACGTCGGCGACGCCAGGCTCGTCGACCACACGTTCCTGTCCCGACTTCAGGACATGGCGCGGGAGTGGCCAGGGGTCACCCTCACCGTTCGGGGGCTAGAAAAGCTGCGTGCGACCTCGGACCACCCACACGCCACCCGGCGGCGGTGAGCCATGACTCCCTTCGACGCCACCTCGCTCGACCACCAGCCCGGCGCCACCACCGAGTTGATCGACCACGTCGCCCGGCTCCTGCCGCAGCAGGCGCCGCTGCACGCGTTCGTCCACCACAACACCCTGCACGCGTTCGAGCACCTGCCCTTCACCGTCGCGGTGGAGACCGCCGGCCGCCAGTTCGGCGCCGAGCCATACCTGCCGGAGGCGGCCTACCACCGACTGCGCGCCGACGGGCGGATCACCCCCGCCGACCTCGCCGCGGTCGCCACCGGATCGGGCGCCCCCGGAGCGGACCTCCGCCACGGCGGCGCCGACTACGTGCTGCGCCGCCTGGCGCTCGACCTCGACCTGCCCGCCGGGCCGGCGCTTTCCTGGACGCTGCACGAAACCGATGCGCTGACCAGGCTGCATCCCCAGGTCGACGCCGTGCGACGACGCCACCTGCTGGCCAGCGGCGCCGAACGCGACCTCCTCACGGATCTGTGGGCACGGCTGCGGGCAGTCCCCGTCCCGACCGACCCGCCAACGCCACGGCCCGCCCGCCCGCGCGACCGCATTCTCGAGGCGACCGGCCACGACCCCGACCGGCTCACCCACCCGCTGCTGATCCGGTTCACCGCCGCCTACCTCGACCAGGGCATCGCACACTGGGCCATGCCCGGCAGGGACGCCGGCATGCTCGCCGCCTTCCACAACCTGTACGGCGCCTCCCGGCCGGTCGAACCGTTCCTTCGCGACCTCCCAGCGCTGGTCATCGACCACACGACGGCGGGCCGGCAGGCCGTCGACGTCGTCGAGTGGGCGCTGGACGCCCTCGGCGTGCTCCCGGGCCAACGGGCGGCCGTCATCGAGGCGACCCTGCTGTCGCTGCGGGGCTGGGCCGGCATGGTGCACCACCTTCACCGACGGCCGGACCGGGCGCCGGTCTCCGCGCCCCCCGCCCGCCTCACCGACTACCTCGCCATCCAGCTGACCCTCGACACCCTCGCGGCCCGGCACATCACCCGCCAGACGCTCGGGCCTGGCGCCACCCCCGCCGACACCGATCTGTTGCTGGCCCACCACGACCGCGACGACCTGGGCCTGCGGTACGAGGCGTTCGTGCTGGCCCAGCTCATGCCCGTCGACGTGACGGCGCTCGCCGACCCGGGCGTCGCCGCCCGGTGGCTGCGCACGGTAGCCGGCTGCCCGGAGCTGACCCGGCGGCGGCTGCTGCATCTGGCCTACGAACGGCGACACGCCGTCACCGTCCTCGACGCGCTGTCGGCGCACCAGCCGGACGTCGGTCCGCCACGCGCCCCCGCGCCCGCCCAGGTGGTGTTCTGCATCGACGAACGGGAGGAGTCGGTCCGGCGCCACCTTGAGGAGCTGTCCCCGGCCGTCGAAACGTTCGGCTACGCGGGCTTCTTCGGCGTGCCGATGACCTACCAGGGGCTCGACGACGTACGACCGCGCCCGCTGTGCCCGGTGGTGATACAGCCGCGGCACATCGTGCGGGAGGTGGCCGACGTCCAGGCGTCCGACTGGTGGGCCCGGCGTCGGGCGATGGGGTCGTGGCGCTTCGACGTGGGCAGCCGGACCCTGGCCCGGGGGGCGGCGGCGAGCCTGGTCGGCGGGCCACTGCACCTGGCGCCGTTGCTGGGGCGCACCCTGTTCCCGCGGGCCTACCACCGCTGGGAGCGCCGGGCCACCGGCCGGCAACGACCCACCACGGGCCGACTGGCCCTGGAGTTCGACCACGACGAGGGTTGGGTCGGGCCGCAACCGGGCTTCACCGTGGCGGAGATGGCCGACATCGTCGCCGCTTTCCTGCGCACGACCGGGCTGGCCGGGCGGCTCGGCCCGCTCGTCGTCGTCATCGGACACGGCTCGGCCAGCAGCAACAACCCGCACGAGGCGGCCCACGACTGCGGCGCTACCGGCGGCGGGCGCGGCGGCCCGAACGCCCGGGCCTTCGCCGCCATGGCCAACCATCCGCAGGTGCGGCGGGAACTGGCTGCCCGGGGCCTGCCGATCCCCGCAACGACCTGGTTCCTAGGCGGGTACCACAACACCTGCGACGACGGCCTCGCCTACTACGACGAGGAGCTGGTTCCGGCGGCCAGCCGGGAAGCGGTGGCCCGGGTGCGGACCGACCTGGCCGCCGCCTGCGCCCACTCCGCGCAGGAGCGGTGCCGACGGTTCGCCGACACCCCGGACCATCCGACGCCCGAGGCGGCATTGCGGCATGTGGAGCGCCACACCGTCGACCTCGGCCAACCGCGACCCGAGTACGGGCACGCCACCAACGCCGTCGCGGTGGTCGGCCGCCGCTGGCGCACGCGCGGCCTGTTCCTGGACCGGCGTGCCTTCCTCATCTCCTACGACCCGACCACCGACGCCGACGGCACGGTGCTCACCGGACTCCTCATGGCCGTCGGCCCGGTCTGCGCGGGCATCAACCTCGAGTACTACTTCAGCCACGTCGACCCGACCGGCTACGGGTGTGGCACCAAGCTGCCCCACAACATCAGCGGCTTGCTCGGGGTGATGGACGGCCAGGCGTCCGACCTCCGAACGGGCTTGCCCTGGCAGATGGTCGAGATCCACGAGCCGGTACGGCTGCTGCTGGTCTGCGAGGCCGAGCCCCGGCAGCTCGCCAGCATTCTCGACGCGCAGCCGGACCTGCGCCGGTTGGTGGTCAACGGCTGGATCCGTCTCGTCGCCTGGTCCCCGACCGACAACCGCATGTGCCAGTGGCGGGACGACGGCTTCGTCGCGTACCGACCGGAGTCCACCCGGCTGGACCGGGTGACGCGCTCCGCTGACGCCTACGTGGGACGCCGGGACCCGATCAACCCGGTCCAGGTCATCGCGGGGGTGGCGCGATGACCGCCCTGCTGCTGACCACCGCCGTCGCCGCGCCGCTCATCTCGCTGGTGGCGCTGGCCGCGGCAGCCTGGCTGCACCGGCGCGTCGGGGAGTCGCTGGTGACCGCCGTGGTGGTCGGAACGTTCGGCGTGAGCTGCGCCGCCGTCGCCGTCCTCGGCGCACGGCTGGCCACGGGCACGCCCGGCGGCGGGCCCGACATCGGACGGTGGTGGCCGGTGGGCAGCGATCCGCTGCCCCTGGTCGCCGACGGCGCCTCGGCGCCCTTCGCCCTCACCGTCGGGACGCTGGTGCTGCTCGTGGCACTGTTCTCCCGCCGGTACCTCCACCGCGACCCCGGCTACCTGCGCTTCCACCTGTTGCTCACCGGATTCGGGCTCGGCGCCCTCGTCGTCGCGCTGGCCGGGAGCCTGGCGCTGGCAGTCGTGGGCTGGGAGATCGCCGGGACGACGTCCGTCCTGCTGATCGGGTACTTCTCGGAGCGCCGCGGACCGGTCGAGAGCGCGCTCCATGTGTTCACCGTCTACCGGGTCGCCGACCTCGGACTGCTCACCGCGGTGGTCTACTGGCACCACGTGACCCCTGACGGTCCGCGCTCGGTCACCGACGCCACCGTGCTCGGCGCGGCGCTGCTGTGGGCCGCCATGGGCAAGGGCGCGCTCCTGCCGTGGTGCGGGTGGCTGCCGCGGGCCATGGAGGGCCCTACCCCGTCCAGCGCGATCTGTTATGGGGCGGTGTCGGTGAGCCTGGCCCCGTACCTGCTCCTGCGGTCGTCGCCCGCCTGGGCCGAGTCTGCCGCGGTTGGCTGGGCCATCGTGGCCGTCGGCGCGGCCACCGCCGTGCACGCCACCGTGGTGGGTCGGGCGCAGACGGACGTCAAGAGCGCGCTGGCGTACGCCTCGCTGACGCAGATCGCGCTGGTCACCTGCGAGGTCGGCCTCGGTTGGCACCGGCTGGCGCTGGCGCACCTGATCGGGCATGCCATCCTACGAGGCGCCCAGCTGCTGCGGGCGCCCAGCCGCCTGCACGACCACCAGGTCCACGAGCGCGCGCTCGGCCGCCCGGCGCCACCGGCCCGGAACCGGGCACACCGGCTGCTGCCGGCGCGAACCCAGCTCTGGGCATACCGGTACGCCCTGCACCGGGGCGACCTCGACGCGCGGTGGGAGCGCCTCCTGGACCATGCCGGAGCGGGCCTGCGCTCGCTGGACCGGCTGGACGAACGGTGGCGGCGGCTGCTCGTCAGCCGTCCGGCCGGCCTCGCCCGCCCGGTCCGGGGAGCCGGCCGATGAGCCCGCTGCCCGAACTGGCCCTCGCCGCGATTGTGGCGGCCGGCTCAGCGGCCGTGACCCGGGCGGACCCGCGGGGGGCCCGGCGAACCGCGGCCGGCCTGCTCACCGCCGCCGTGGTGGTGTCGGCGGTGCTCTGGACCGGCGACGCCGGCGGTTGGCCGACCGTTGTCGCCTTCGCGGTAGCGCTCGTGGCGGTGAGCGTGGCACCTGTAGCCGAGCACCCGTCCAGGGTGCTGGGCGCCATTCTCCAGGTGGTGGCCATCTCCGTCGCCGCAGCGGCGGCGCCCCACCCCGCGACGGCGCCGATCGCCTGGGCCGCTCTGACGGCGGTGGTGTGGCTGCGGCTGGGTGGGGAGACCCCGGTTCGGCGGCTGCTGATCATCCACCATGGTCCGGCGGTGGCCCTCCTTGCCGCGGCGGCCCTCATCGGCACACGCCACCCGACCGCGGCGGGCGCGCTGGGCGCCGCGGCCGTGCTGCTGCGGTGGGGCGTCGCGCCCGGCCACGCGTGGCTCCCGAGCCTGGCGGAGGCGGCGCCTGCGGGGCTGGTCGTGGTCTACACGGTCGGGACGCCGCTGACGTTGCTCGCCTTGCCCGAGCATCTTGGCGCCGGCGGACCGCTCGTGGCCGGCGTCGGAGCGGTCACGGCGATGGCCGCGGCCGGGGTGGCCGCGGTGCAGCGACGGGTTCGGCGGGCGGTGGCCTGGATCCTGGTGAGTCAGGCCGGCACCCTGGCCATCGGGCTGGGAGCGGCCGGTCCGGCCACCGTCCGGGTCGGATGGTGCGCCCTGGCCATGGCCGGCGCGGGGCTGGTGATGGCCGTCGCCGCCGTCGAGGCGCGGCGGGGGCCGCTGACGCTGGACGAGCCGGCCGGGGCGTTCGGTCGATTCCCGCGGCTGGCCGCTGGCTTCCTGGTGGCGGGGCTGAGCGTCACCGCCTTCCCGCTGCTGCTCGGTTTCTCCGCGGAGAGCGAGTTGTTGGAGGCCACCGCGGGGACGCCGCTGCTGTGGCTGCCCGTGCTGATCGCCGCCGCGGGCAACGCGGTCACTGTGCTGCGCTGCTACTTCGCGCTGTCCACGGGCGGCCGGGCTCCGGGCGGGCAGCGCGACATCACCCGGTTGGAGGCGTACGGGCTGACCGTCGCGCTGGTGGGTCTGCTCGTCGGTGGACTGGCGCCGCCGGCGCACCGGGCGGACCCAGGGTTGCCACCGGGGGCGGGCGTGCCGTACCGCTGAGCCGACGACTGACGATCTCTATGGCATAGGCAGCCATGCGCACGTGGCACTATCCATAGATCCATGTCGATATGACAATACTTTAGTGACTATACGATCAAGGGTTTCATCAGGGACAACAGCGGCAGGTCAGCGCGGGACACGGCGGGGACGGCCGCCGAAGCCGGTGTCGGCCGGGGCGCAGCGCGCCGGGCAGTTGCGTGATGACGGTCGGTCGTTGTCCGAGATCGCGCACGCGCTCAACCACGAGCGGGTTCCCACCGCGTCGGGGCGCGGCGGGTGGACCAGCAGCAGTGTCCAGTACGCGCTGATCCGGCTGCGCAGCGAGTCCTCCACGCTGCGCGATTGACGTCCCGGTCGTGGACTGGACCACAGCGTCAGGCCCACGACCGGACGTCCAGCGGCCCGGGTCCGTCGAGTCGGCCGTTCGTCGGGGTACGCGACCCGACGCCCGGGTGGCGCCGGGGGACCCTCGGCGTCGCCGGTCGCCAATCGGCCGGCATTGTCGTCCATTCGGACTATTCCAACGTCAGCAACGACAGACAGACCACAATTCAGCCAGA